>JBLIIB010000172.1:0-9136 GCA_047634795.1 Candidatus Azotimanducaceae bacterium
TCACCCACACCGCCGGCAGGGTGAATGACCGTGTAGCCCTCAGCACCTATTTCAAGCAAACGGTCGGCCATTCGACTCTGCATCGCCGATTCGATCACAATTTCCAGTCGCTTACAGGTTTTCATAACGTCATCTCCAATTCCCACTAGAGTATAAATCGCAGAATCTGATGGTAGAGCGGAATGCCTACCAACAGGTTGAAAGGAAAGGTCACTGCAAGTGACATCCCAAGGTAAACACTGGGATTAGCTTCGGGCAAAGCAAGTCGCATAGCCGCCGGGACTGCAATGTATGACGCACTTGCGGCCAGCACCACCAGCAGAAGAGCATCACCTTCAGGGGTCCCCGCAAGAATAACCAGGACGCTGCAGATGGTCGCGCTGATGAGAGGCAACACAATCGCCCAGAAGATCATCGGCCCAAATGTCTTTAGCCCGTTACCGCCGGCCATATCTTTTAGCCTGCGGGTCGCCAACATCCCCATATCCAAAAGAAAAAGACACAAGATGCCGGTAAAAAGACCATCAACAAAGGTCGTGATCTGAGCCTTCCCGGCGGGTCCTGAAATAAACCCGATGATAAGACTTCCGAGAATCAGGAAAACTGAACTGTTGAGAAAGGCTTCCCGTAGCAACGCTTTAAGGTCGAAATCAACCGGTTCGAGCGCGTTCGGCTCGTCTGAGACTGACTTAGAGGCTCTCAATCGATAGAACTGAACAAGCAGCAGGCCAATGATGATCGCGGGAGATTCCATCAGCGCCATGGCGGCGACGAGATAGCCGCTCCAAACAATGCCGTTGGCATCAAGATAATTCGTAGCCGTGACAAAAGTGACCGCGCTCACCGAACCATAGGTGGCTGCGGTCGCTGCGGCGTCCACAATACTCATATGGCGCTTAAGGATGAAGAACGCAAACAATGGCACTAGCATCGACATCAGCAATGCAATGCCAAGGCCCGTTACCATATCCCAACTCGCAGTGCTCTCCGAAAGCGCGACCCCGCCTTTAAATCCGATGGCAACCAGCAGATAAATGGAAAGAAACTTTGCCACCTGGGTCGGGATTTCAAGGTCAGTGCGAGAAAGCGTCGCCACCGCACCGAGTATAAAAAACAGGAGTGGTGGTGAAGACAAATTGGTGAGGAAAAGCTGTTCCAACGACGACCTCTTATGAGATGCCCATACCGGGTGCGACCCACATACTAACCATTTAGGTCAACAAGTCCATTCTAAGTTTTACCAATATCAGCCCGAAAGGAATTGGCTGCTGGACTTACAACACTTCGATAAAACCGATGATTGGACAGCTAATTTCCTGATATTCTCGTAGTATTGTTGGGAATATCATCCTTTTTCCAGTAAGGAGAACGTCACCATGCTACTGACTACAAGTCTCATCATCGCGACCGCCGCATTGGTTTTTATAACCTACTACAGGCTGGCAAAGCCAAAGCAGGCAACAATCCCAATCCAATTGGAGCAAACCACCCAACCCCGAAAAAGACCTCAGAGGCACTGATACAAATGCGACACCTGAACTACACACACCTGCTCTACTTCTGGAATGTGGCAAGAGAAGGCAGCGTAGCGAAAGCGGCAGAAGTGCTGAACCTGACCCCTCAAACTATTAGTGGGCAAATAAAACTGCTGGAAGAAACTACCGGGGAGCCTCTATTTACCCGCGTGGGACGAGGACTGGTCCTGACGGATACGGGCCAGGTGGTGAGACAGTACGCTGATGAAATTTTTATGCTTGGCGCTGAACTCACTCAAAGAATCAAAAGCAAGCAAACGCTCATGCCCACCACGCTTAACGTCGGAATTGTCGACTCGATGCCCAAACTCATTGCACTGCGTGTGCTTGAGCCCGCATTGTCGCTTGCCGATCCCATTAAGATTGTTTGCCACGAAGGCGAGTTTGACCGACTGCTGGGAGAACTTGCCGTCCACCGTTTAGACATCGTTCTTTCGGATCGCTCGATTCCAAGCGGTTCAGGTGTGAAGGCCTATAGCCACGCACTGGGCGAAACCGGCGTTGCACTCTTTGCAAAGAACACGATAGCCAAACAATACAAAGACCAGTTTCCTAAATCACTGGATGGCGCCCCCATGCTCTTACCACTCTCATCCAATCCAATGCGTCGCGCTTTGGAAGACTGGTTCGACAAGGAAGATATACAGCCAAGCATTGTTGCGGAATTCGATGACAGCGCCCTTTTAAAGGCGTTCGGAGAGGCGGGTCACGGTATATTCCCAGCGCCAAGCGCGATATCAAAAGAGGTCTGCTCTATGTACCACGCCGAATACCTCGGTCAAGCAGGTCCAGTCACTGAACGCTACTTCGCCATATCCCCGGAACGGAAATTGAAGCACCCTGCCGTCGTGGCGCTTACATCTCGCGCGCGGGAAAAGCTTTTTCACTAAAAGGTCGTCGCCTGACTTTTCGGGCGACCGCGCGCCTTAGTCGTGCCGCAGTATCAGCGACACACACCTTAGGGTCAGCATTCATCATGACCACTGATACCTTCCCGCCTGCCACCAACTCAGCGTCCATCGAACAACGATATTGCAATTTGCGTTCTTGTCGCTGGGCACTCACCCCGTTTGCATCATAATCATCCTGCGCCTCCAAGCGCGCGTGAAGCAATTGTATTTTTGACATAAAGCCGCCCAATTCCAGACTGAGCTGTCGCTCTACTGTCGCAGACCATGACGGACCAAGGCGCGGATCAATGACGATGTCCACGGGTAGTTTCTCCAGCGTTAATTTAATGATGTGAAGTATAGAAATCATGAACAGATCAACAAGCAGGTAATTTCTCAAAAACCTTCGTGTCAACATGATGATTCGATAAACCCGCGCAATCACACCAAAAGAACAGCAAGAAGACCATTGCCCACACCAACGTCCCGGGGCCACTAGAAATAGCCAAAGCACTTCTCTTCAGATAACAGGCAAAGTGAGTCAACAATACCTATCGAGCTACTGGAAAAAAATCAGGGAGGGTTTTACAGCAACACGGCTTATTAGGCCGCGCAGGTAGGATGCTTTGGCTAACGAACTGAGGAAGAACTGATTAAACCCGTCGCGCTGGATGCGTCAGAAGGGACAAAAAAGTGAAGCTCATCTATCGTCGCGATGGCGTAAAGAACAAAACTGCTGGCGGCGAGCTCGTATGCTCGGTGCTAAATTTTTCAGATCATAAAAGAGCAGTCGTGTATCCATAGGACACTGCCTATAGCCTCTAGCTTCTTGCCTAAAAACAGACGGTAATCTACGTCTGGACTCTGCTTGCCTAACCCCAACAGTTTGCCGACCTGAACCGACCACGCGTTCCCAATATTGCAGGACACCATCGGACCTAGTTGATGAGATTGCTCTTCAAAGTTTAGATCCGCAGTCGTTGAACCATAGAGATTGAACATTTCCATGCTGACGTCCAAACGATTACTTGTCTTGTAAGAAAGGCTTGAACGGCTTTGTAAAAACGCGCCATTTTTTCCTTGCGCGTAAAACTCTCTGGTCAACAGAGCTCCACTCTGACTTGCCAACGTTCATTCAATTCCAGCGGGTTCGGCCAGTGCAAAGTTATCGCGTGTCTGTCAGTGGACTCTTTAACCAACAGATCAAACCTTAAGCCTTGTTACCAGTGTGCTGGATTCCACGTGACTCGCCAGGTGACTTCACGTTGAGCCGCGTCAAAATCAAGTCCCCGATCACCCATTTTTGTCGCCATCGCCACAACTCGCCATCGCCAATCATCAGACACAGCGCATTGGTAATGGATGCGGTTAACGAATGCGACACTGTCGTCATCATAACCGGAACGATATTGCCACGCTGCCTGACCTTCAGTAACAACCGGACCGGAGACTCCGCCTGTCCTTCCCGCTAGAGCGGACCCTGACCAAAACAGGATCAGCACGACAAGGACTCGCACGCCCCGCCTCAATGTAAGTTGGGCGAGAACAACGCCGATTTGTTGACGATCTGCCGAAACGGTTGGGAACTGCTTTCTTCAAACATTTTTTTTGCGGCCGCCCACTGATGCAAGTGATGCGAGATCATCGTCTTTAGATCGCCTGGCAATATCCCTATTTACCCGCGCAGCCAAACGTGTCGGTTCCGTCTCGGACAGCCCCCAGATTGAACCGCGACAGGTCCCGGTATCGGACGATGCAGTTAGGCACCTGGCCTGATGAATACCTGCGGTATTATCGCCGGAGTTAACATCAGCGGATTTCTAAGTAACTGGATTATTCGCCATCAAGAAAACCCGGACTCTGACCCTGGCTTCGACAAGGAGCCACCCGTTTTAAAAGTGACCAGACAGACAGGAAAACGGACTCGATACCCGACATCCTAAGGTTGTAAAAACACGCTTGTGACATTGCGAAGCGCCAGAGAGAAAAGTACGTTGGAGGAAACGTGCTTTTGCCCGGCTATTGCGACGCCGGCCAATTCGATCAAGGTCATCAATGCGACGTATTTCACGGGACATGGCCCATTAAAAAAAATTTGGAGATATCACGCCGATAAGTTGCTACAAACTGGCTTACCCTGTGCGCCCTTTCGACCGGCCGCGATCAGTCGTTTACTATATCGGCATTTGAAACGATACAGCGCGATTAAAACCGTCGTCGATTTCAGCAAATAAGTAAAAGTATTGTCAAAGTTGAGAGATAAAAATCGGCAAGCTGGGCGCGAGGCGTAATCGTAACACTCGTCGATTGAAGGTCGTCGCATAAAACCTTCGAGACCAGCTAATGATTCGATAAACCCGCGTAATCCCTCCAAAAGAACTGATAGAACTTCCATGCTCGGACCAACAAGATGCGAGGGTTATTGATGCAACAAGCACACAATTTAATGATCAACAGGTAAAGGGAACATTTGATGCCTATCGAACAAATGATTAAAGGAATTAGCGGGAGTTCTGCATTAACAGGGCTATTAGGCGGCGCTGCCGGCGGCGCCCTGGTAAGCGCGTTTACGAACAAAAAGACTGCAGGGAATTTGCTCAAAGCCGGCGGCCTGGTGGCAGCCGGAGGTCTCGCCTGGAAGGCATACCAAACCTATCGTAGTGATACACCGACACAATCCGAACAACCGCCTGTCATTGCTCGACAAGAGTTTGTAGAAGCCATTGAGTCAACCGAAAGCCATCAGATCATCATCAAAGCAATGATCGCAGCAGCACACGCTGACGGACACCTGACAGACCAGGAAAAAGAAAAGATCTGGAAATCGGCAATTGATGCCGGCGCCACGAGCAGTGATCTGGCGCTTCTTGCGGAAGAAATCGCTCAGCCCTGGTCTATTGCAGATCTCGCGGCCAACACAAAAACGATGGAGAGCAGGATCGACGTTTACGCCGTATCGCAACTCGTCATCGATGATTCCTGTGTTCCCGGCCAGACTTATCTGGCACAGCTTTCAGAGGCTCTGGCCTTACCTAAACCACTGGTTGACGCCCTGCGCAACCAGACTTCCGAGATTGCGTTAGCTGGTTAGTATCGATGCTCGCTGCTAGGCACTTAGCAGGGGAATAATTAGCAGAGGGGAACGCAGAACGGAAAAAGGCGAGTAACCTCGCCGTTTTTTTGTTTCTCTCTTTACGTTCACAGCGCATTGTTATCAGCTAAAGGCGTTTGCCTAAAAACAATCGGTAGTTAGCATCGGGACTTGCTCGACTAACGCCAAAAAGTGCTCCTGCATTTACCCTCCAGCGACCATCAAATTTGTAGCTCACCATCGGTCCTATCTGATGCCTCTGCTCTTCGTAACTTCTGCTTTCTACCGTTGAACCGTAGGCGTTATACATCTCGATGATTAGCGACCAGCGGTCACTCGCCTTGTAAGCAACACCAGCGCGCGTTTGGAACGACACTTCACCCCGACTATCGCCACCGAACTCTCGCCCTGCTTGCATGAGCGCCCTGCCTCGCCACAGCTTACTCAGTGGAACCTGGTGCATCCAGCTCACGCTGAAAGAGTGTCTTTCTGTAGATTCCCGAGCCAGTAAGTCGAATCTCAACCCTTGCTGCTAACTCGCTGAATCATCAGTCAGTTGCAGCGTTACTTCTCCTTCCAAAAAATCCAAGTCCAACGTCTGATCGGCGGTCTTTCTTGTTTGGGCAATAATACGCCACTGCAAATCATCAGAAGCCGCACGCCGGTAATGTAAACGGTTAACTAAAGCGTCACTGTCTGGGTCGAAACCAGTTCGACCTTGCCAGGATTTGTGGCCTTCGTTAACAACCGGGCCGAAGACGGTACTAGTGTTTCCAGCTAGGGAGGAGGACCCTGGCTGGAAGACGATCAGTGAAAGAAGGGCTAGTAGGCCCGATCTCACTTCTCAATGGGCGCAAGATACGCAGGGTTTTTAACGATCTGTCTTACCTGATGCGACTTGGTTTCCTCGAAAACGTTCTTGGAAGCAGCCCAGCGGTGCAACGATGCGATATCGATCTTCTTACAACTCTTGGCAACGTTCCACATGACCTGGGCCGGTGAACAGGTCGTTTCGTCATAGGACGGCCCCGGTCGTTGAACCACGATAAGTCACGGTGTCGCCTGACACAGGCAGACTCTTCGCCTGATGAACACCCGTCGAATTATCACCATGGCCGAAATCAGTAAAATCATGGGCATCTGGATCATTCACAACCAGAAAGACCTGCGCTTCAACACGAAGCTTTGGGCTCTCACAAGTATTAGACAAGCATGAACCCAGACCTGGTCCCGGAGATACCGAACAAGAACTGTGTACCCAATAAACCTCGATTGTGTCGCCAGGCTTGACGTTCTCGTATGCTCCATCACCCAATGGGTTGGCGAGCTCGTCTACTGACAACGATGAGGTCTCGTTACAGGCATAGCCGCCGTCATCAGTCCTGTTAACCAATACGTTGTAACCCGGCCCCTTATGCTCCGCGTTGGTGTGCGTGTGGATATTACACAGTTTCAGCTTCTCCGCCGCAGGAGACCACGGAAAAGCTACGGGATTTTCGCCTAATAGGCTTGTGATATCACGAGGCGCCTGAGGGCCAAGTGTGTTGCAAGTGTTGGGTTTCTGTTCCGCCATCGCAACGGCACTCACAGCAAGTAAGATGACAGATAATATATATTTCATGTAGCAAAGCTCTCATAAAGAGTTCGCGCATAACACGACGATGCGGAAGAAAGATGCGGCTTACTTCGGTCGTTTTTTTCGATGAATCTGGCAGGTAAATACTGATCTTAACCGGCCGGTTTGGGGCTCAGGTAAGCGCATCCAAAACTGCCTCTCATTGCGTCTGTCAGGCGCAACTACAAACAAAACAGAGAGAAAGAAACAAAGAAAACAGGTCGCGGGCCCGAGCCAGAAGGCACTTCGATCAATCACCAAAGCATCGGGAGGAACGGGTTCGCACCGAGATGGGGCGGCACCAAAAAACGGGCCGGTCGAAAAAGACAGGTGGGACATACCCGACTTTCACCGGGACCTTTTACAGTCATCTTTCATAGCTGTCTTTCAAAGATCAGGCTCCATGGAAAGTCAGATAACACCATTAGCGCGAAGCTCATCTATTTCACTCGGGCTAAACCCCATGAACTGCAGAACCTCATTAGTGTGCTCACCAATATCCGGCGCTTTAAGCGCACCTAAACGAGCAACGCCTTCGACATTCACTGGGTCATTTATGATGCGATCAATACCAATGTCTTCCGCAGGCACAGCAATCATCTGGTTCAGTTCTAGGTGAGGGTCGCTGGCTACGTCTTCAAAGTTTGCAACAAGATTAATAGGCAAACCGGCTTCCTCACGAAGTAGCGCTACCCATTCACGACTACTTCGCGTCAAGAATCGATCTCTTAACAACTGCGTAAAGGCGTCGGCGTTAACGGCTCTTGCCTCGAGCGAACCAAACCGTTCATCTATTAATAGTTCGTCGAGCCCCATCGTCAGCAACATGGTGTCCATGATTTCCGGGGTGCGGACCATACTGATTTGAATCCATCTACCGTCGCTGGTTTCATACAAGGCCCCGGTCATCCATTGAGGTGGCATTAGGCTGAAATCGGCTCCGGCTAATTGCGCCTGAGTCAGGCAGGATGATGCCCACAAACCATTGGCGAGCAACGATGTGTGCACCATTGTTCCCTTTCCGGTCTTTTCACGCAGTAGCAGCGCGGTCACAATAGCCGCGTACATTGCCACCGCAGTGGGATGATCCCCCATGCCCGCAACGGCCTGCCTGGGCTCAGCACCAGGTTTTCTCATCTGATTCATCAACCCCGATCTATTCCAGTAGGCCACAAGATCAAAGGCCTCATCGTCACTATCCGGCCCGAGCTCTCCGTACGGTGTCAGGGATGCATAAATCATCTTTTCATTCAGAGACTTAATGTCATCAAACTGAAGTCTAAAAGCTCGCCGCTGCGACAAGGGTTGGTTTGTCAAAAAAACATCACAATCCTCAATCAATCGATGCAGTATTTGCATGCCCTGATCCGTCGTTAGGTTTAATGACAGTGAACGTTTATTACGGGCATCCATCGCCCAGGTGTAGTTCACATCCGACATGGGGGTGAATGGAAACATGGCGTAATTCCGATATCCATCCCCAATCACTGGGAGTTCAATTTTGAGCACTTCAGCGCCACGATCGGCCAACATCGTGCCTGCGACCGGACCTGCGATCCAGCTACCCACGTCCAGAACTTTTAGGCCCTCGAACAACAACGATTCCTCTGACATATTTCTTCCTGCTTACACTTGATTCTAACAATCGGTCGATGCTGACTAGCCATCAAACCTCACAAAAACGGCCACATCGTCGACGAATTTTCTACGGGACTGGACGGCGCTTGCTGGAAACCGCTCATCGCGATAGCCCATCGCCACACAGATCATAATGACCTGATCATCAGGGATCTCGGCATTCTCTCTCACCACCGGGGGTTGCACGATGCCCCGCGAGTTGATGACACAGCCAGGTCTTTTGGACCAGGCAGCATTGACCAGGGCGTTAGTCACCGCGCCACAGTCAAAGGGTCCAATGTCACCGCCGTGAATCGATCGATCATAGGTCACCACAATCGAAGAAGGGGCATCGAGTTGCCGGAAACCCCGCAAGACCCATTCCTGC
>JBLIIB010000173.1:0-9114 GCA_047634795.1 Candidatus Azotimanducaceae bacterium
AAAATAAAAAAAAACCGCTAGAAATTATCAACACATTGCTAAATGTGTGTGTCCATTGGTTTTATTGGTTTTATGGGTGTCCATTGGTAGCTAGAGAAATGGAATCAACGGGAATTACCGGTAGCGGCCATATGTGTCCTTTGTGTTTCGTTTTGAATCAGCTGGCATAGGCCTTTTCAAACACGGGCGAAAAGCGGACTTCCACTCTAACTGATATTAAAAGCCAGCACGATTTTATAACGACAGGCACACTTCAGTTTTCTTCACACAAAAAAAACGCGACTCACAGGTCGCGTTTTTTATCTCACAGAGAACTTGTGTTCGAAAAGCTACCAGCCAGTTATCTCTTTTAAAGCATCACCAATACCTGCGAGACTCTTTGTCGTCTGGACACCAGCGGCATGAAGCGCAGCAAACTTCTCTTCTGCAGTGCCTTTACCGCCCGCAATAATCGCACCGGCATGGCCCATACGCTTACCTGGGGGCGCAGTCACACCAGCAATGTAGCCCACCATTGGTTTGGTCACATTGGACTTGATGAACTCAGCCGCTTCTTCTTCGGCAGTACCACCAATTTCACCGACCATCACAATCGCTTCGGTTTGGGGGTCATCCTGGAACATCGCAAGAATATCAATGAAGTTACTGCCTGGGATCGGGTCGCCGCCAATACCCACACAACTGCTCTGGCCGTAGCCAAGGTCAGTCGTTTGCTTTACCGCTTCGTAAGTCAATGTACCTGAGCGAGACACAATACCAACTTTTCCTGGCAGGTGAATGTCCCCTGGCATAATGCCAATCTTGCACTCACCCGGTGTGATCACGCCCGGGCAGTTTGGACCAATGAGTCTGACGCCCTGTGCGTCAAGGCTAGCTTTCACGACAAGCATGTCCAGCGTCGGTACGCCTTCAGTAATACACACGATTAACTTGATGCCTGCTGCTGCGGCTTCAAGTATGCCGTCTTTGGCGAAGGGCGCTGGCACATAGATAACAGAAGCATCCGCGCCTGTTTCCTCAACTGCCTGTCGAACGGTATCGAATACCGGCAGGCCCAGGTGTTCCTGACCGCCTTTACCCGGGGTGATACCACCGACCATTTTTGTACCATAGGCAATTGACTGCTCTGAGTGCAGCGTGCCCTGCGAACCGGTAAAGCCCTGGCAGATTACTTTGGTATCTTTGTTAATTAAAATGCTCATGCTGCGCCTCCGGCTGCTTTAACCGCTTGTTCAACAGCATCCGTCAGGCTGGTCGCGGCAATAATATCTACATCACTATCTGCCAGTGTCTTCACACCAAGCGCAGCATTGTTACCTTCAAACCGGACGACTACGGGCACTTTCACACCCACGTCTTTCACTGCGCCGATAATACCGTCAGCAATGATGTCACAGCGCACAATCCCACCGAAGATGTTGATCAAGACCGCCTTAACGCCCTCGTCAGACAAAATGATCTTGAACGCTTCGCTCACGGCTTCTTTTGTTGCTCCGCCGCCAACGTCAAGAAAGTTAGCCGGTTGACCGCCGTGCAGTTTAACGAGATCCATCGTACCCATCGCAAGACCGGCACCATTCACCATGCAGCCGATATTACCTTCCAGAGCAACATAGTTTAGGTTGTACTCAGACGCCTGATTTTCACGCTCGTCTTCCTGCGAGTGATCCCGCATCGCCTCGAGCTTCTTCTGGCGGTATAGCGCATTACCGTCAACGCCCAATTTCGCGTCAAGACAATGAATGTCGCCGTCCGTTGTAACAACCAACGGGTTAATTTCGATCATTGCGAGATCACAGTCGTCGAACAACTTCGCCAGGCCCATAAAGACATTGGCGAACTGATTCACCTGCTTACCTTTAAGCCCCAACTGAAACGCAATGTCACGCCCCTGATAGGGCGACGCACCTGTCATAGGATCAACTGTTGCTCTCAATATTTTCTCTGGCATTTCTTCTGCCACTGTCTCGATCTCAACGCCGCCTTCGGTTGACGCCATGAAGGTAATACGCTGGCTGGAACGATCAATCACGGCGCCGAGATAAAGCTCTCGATCGATATCGGTGCAGGCTTCAACAAAGATCTTGCTGACTGGTTGGCCGTGTTCATCTGTCTGGAAGGTCACGATGTTTGTGCCGATATGCTTATTCGCAAAATCGCGGATTTCGTCGTCACTGGTCACGAGCTTAACGCCACCCGCTTTACCACGCCCACCGGCGTGAACCTGGACTTTAACGACCCATTTATCGCCGCCAATTTCTTTGGCAGCCGCGACAGCTTCTTCCGCCGTATCGACGGCTATGCCGTGGGAAACCGGCAAACCGTATTCAGCAAAGAGCTGTTTCGCCTGGTACTCATGAAGGTTCATACAATGAAGATCCTGTTGATAATAAAAGTGGTTTTAAAGGTGAGTAAATCGTTCTACGGGACCTCTGATTAAAGTCTATTTAATCAGAGGTCCCATAAGTTATTTTTTTCGTTTGCGGTTAGCGATATGTATCGCATGCCCGGACACCGCCAATGCCGCTTCATGGAGTCCTTCAGATAGCGTCGGGTGTGCGAACATGGTCAAACCTAAGTCTTCGGCGCTGGCACCAAACTCCATGGCAATCACCGCCTCCGCGATCATATCTGAGCCATTAGCACTAATAATATGAACGCCGAGTATGCGATCTGTGGCTTTGGCTGTGATGATTTTGATCAAACCAACGGTGTCGTTATTAGCCATTGCGCGGCCGCTTGCGGCCATAGGAAAGCTGCCGACCTCGTATTCTTCACCGGACGCTTTAACTTCCTGTTCGGTTTTGCCTACCCATGCAATTTCAGGGTGGGTGTAGACCACGGACGGTACCAAATCATAATTCACGAGCGGCTTCTTGCCCGCAATCCGCTCGGCCACCATGACGCCTTCTTCCATACCTTTGTGCGCTAACATCGGGCCACGGACGACATCACCCACAGCATAGACTCCGGGCGCATTGGTCAGGCATACATCGCTGACGGCGATAAAACCGCGTTCGTCGAGTGTAACACCAGAATCTCCGGCCAGAAGTTCTTCAGTGTATGGCCGACGACCGACTGATACGATAATTTTGTCAAACTTCTCGGTCTTTTCACCTTCCCCATCTGAATACTGCACGGTTACAGACTTACCTTTCACTTGTGTCCCGGTCACCCGTGCACCGAGGCGAATATCCATACCCTGTTCCTTGTACTGTTTGGCCGCTTCTTTCGCCAGCTGTTTATCTGCAGAAGGCAGGAACTCCTCAAGCGCTTCCAATAACACCACTTCTGAACCTAGCCTGCTCCAGACACTCCCCAACTCAAGGCCAATAATACCTGCGCCTATGACACCTAGGCGTTTAGGAACAGCCGTGAATGCCAAAGCACCTGTCGAATCTACGATCAATTCATCCTGCAAAGGGCATGGGGGAATCTCGACGGGAACTGAACCGGTTGCAATAATAATATTCTCGCCTTCCAGATCCTGCGTAGTCCCGTCATGGGCAGTAAATGTTACGCGGCGAGCAGCCTGTAATTTCGCAGAGCCTTCAAAGGTCGTCACGCCATTACTTTTCAGCAGGCCAGCCACACCTTTTGTGAGGTTGGACACGACTTCGTTCTTCTTCGCGATCATTTTCGGCACATCGGCAGACAAGCCCTTCACCGTGATACCGATTTCATCGAAATGATCTCGCGCATCTACAAATTTATGAGATGCCTCAAGCAATGCTTTCGAAGGGATACATCCAACATTTAAACAGGTGCCTCCGTACGCGGGCTGATCATTATCGTCGAGCCACTTTTCAATAATCGCCGTGTTCAGGCCAAGTTGTGCTGCGCGAATAGCCGCATGATAGCCCGCAGGGCCCGCACCAATCACAATGACATCGAAGTTGGTTGACATAGTTAGTCCATCTCTTTTTTCAGCCGCTAAAGCGTTAGCGGCTAAAGGTTTCGCCGGAATTCGCCGACTACAGGTCCAGCAGAATCCGTGCTGGTTCTTCCAGAAAGTCTTTTAGCGTCACAAGAAAACGTACCGCTTCCTGACCATCAATCAGTCTATGATCATAAGACAGTGCGACATACATCATAGGCCGTATCACCACTTCACCATTCACAGCTACCGGGCGATCTTGAATCTTATGCATTCCAAGAATCGCGGTTTGTGGCGGGTTCAAAATAGGCGTAGACAGCAATGAGCCAAAAACCCCACCGTTGGAAATCGTAAATGTGCCGCCGGTCATGTCGTCAATGGATAACTTACCGTCCTGAGCTTTTTGCCCGTAAGCACGGACCTGCTCTTCAAGTTCCGCAATTGTGAGACTGTCGGCTTCTCGAATCACCGGCACAACCAAACCACGGGGCGAGCCAACCGCAACGCCAATATCCTGGTAACCGTGATACACAATGTCGGTACCGTCAATGGACGCATTTACCGCGGGAAAACGTTTTAAAGCCTCAACACTGGCGCGAATGAAAAAAGACATAAATCCTAATCGCGTACCGTTGTGCATTTTGGCGAAATCTTCTTTGTATCGCGAGCGCAATTCCATGATGGCTTGCATATCGATTTCATTGAATGTGGTGAGCATGGCAGCGGTCTGCTGTGCTTCGACTAACCGTTTGGCGATACTCGAGCGAAGGCGGGTCATCGGGACCCTGCGTTCAATACGATCACCATCATTCGCGGCACTCGGCAATTGCGCCATCGGCTTGGATCGCGGCCTCTCGGCAGACTGCTGGCCCTGCGCAGCCGCCACGGCTTTCAACACATCTTCTTTTGTAACACGCCCGTCTTTACCCGACCCTTCAATGTGCGTCACATCAATTTTGTTTTCTTTGGCCATCTTCTTGGCCGCCGGGCTTGCAATGGTTTCGTCGGCATCGATGGGCTCTTCGGCCGCAGCACCGGTTGCCCCAGCAACCCCTGGCGTTTCTGCCGCAGGTGCAGCACTCTCGCCGCTCGACACAACGCCAGGCTCAAATTCCGCGAGCATTTCTTCCGCAAGCACGGTATCCCCTGCATCCTTATGAATAGAGGTCAGCGTGCCATCTACCGGGGCAACAACCTCTATAACAACTTTGTCTGTCTCGATATCAACCAGAACCTGATCGCGTTTGACCACGTCGCCAACGGCGAAATGCCAGGCGGCAACTTCGCCATCTGCAATGGATTCTGGAAACTGAGGCGCTTTGATCTCTACCATGATTTAACTCTCATTGGTGCCGTAAAGGGCGTCATTAACTAGCTGTTCTTGTTGTTGTATGTGTAGCGACATATAGCCCGCTGCTGCCGCAGCAGAAGCTTCGCGGCCGGTATAGGCCAAATACAAATCCGGGAATTCACGCTGGAGTACCCGCCGCATATGATGCTGACTGGGGTACCAGGCACCCTGGTTCATCGGTTCTTCCTGACACCAGGCTGCAGCATTGATGTTTGGATACGTTTGCAATACCGCCGCCATATCCGGCTCAGGAAACGGGTACAGCTGTTCTATGCGCACGATGGCTACGTGATTCATTTCGCCTTCAATCCGTTTGGCGTGCAGATCGTAGTAGACCTTGCCGCTGCAGAACACGATCCGCTCGACGGCATCGTTATTTGTTACGTAGTCATCGCGAATGATGGTTTGGAAACTACCGTCCGCGAGATCTTCTAATGTTGAAATTGCTTCTTTATGGCGAAGTAAACTCTTCGGCGTCATGACAATGAGCGGTTTTCGCAAGGGGCGAATCGCCTGCCGGCGCAACAAATGAAACATTTGTGCCGGGGTGGTGGGCACACAAACCTGAATGTTGTGTTCTGCGCTAAGTTGGAGATAACGCTCAAGTCTTGCTGAACTGTGCTCCGGTCCCGCCCCTTCATATCCGTGTGGCAGCAACATGGTGATACCCGAAAGTCTCGCCCATTTATGCTCACCGGAGGTAATAAACTGATCGATGACCACCTGCGCGCCGTTGGCAAAGTCACCAAACTGAGCTTCCCAGATCACCAGTGTGTTGGGACTGGTTCCGGAATAGCCATATTCGAATCCAAGCACTGCTTCTTCCGACAGCAGCGAATCGTATAGGTAGAAGCGATTGTCGTTGTCGCCCTCAAGGCGCTCAAGCGGACTTAAGCGATCCCCCACTTTCTGATCATGGAGTATTGCGTGACGATGCGAAAACGTGCCCCGACCTACGTCCTGCCCGGTGAGCCGTATGCTGAAGCCTTCATCGATTAGAGTGGCGTAGGCCATCATTTCGCCAAAACCCCAGTTGATCGCCAGCGCACCGGCGGCCATCTTTCGGCGGTCTTCTATAAGCTTGCCTACCTGCTTCTGCAGGATGAACCCTTCGGGTATCTCATGAATAGTCTGTGCAATTTCCTGAAAGCGTTTCAGGTCGCACGAGGTGTCCGAAGGAATATCCCAGCTATGCCCAATGTAAGGGTTCCAATCTACATGCATGGAAACATCAGGTTCTGTCAGGAAATCCCATGCAACCGCTTCACCCTTATCAAGGGAATCGCGATAGGCATCGATCCGTGCGCGATAATCCGCCTCATCAATGGCACCTTCGTTCTGTAGCTTTTCTGCATAAATTGTTTGTGTGGTGGGATGTTTACGAATTCGCTCGTACATCATGGGCTGAGTAATCGCTGGCTCATCACCCTCATTATGACCACGTCTTCGGTAACAGACGATGTCGATGACAACGTCTTTCTTGAATTCCATCCGGTAATCAACCGCAAGCTGGGAAACAAAAACAACAGCCTCGGGATCGTCACCATTAACGTGGAAAACAGGCGCCTGAACCATCTTCGCGACTTCTGTGCAGTAGTGCGCACTACGGGCATCAATCTGTTCGCTTACGGTGTAACCAATCTGGTTGTTGATCACGACGTGAATGGTGCCACCCGTATAGAAACCACGTGTCTGTGACATCTGGAAGGTTTCCATCACCACGCCCTGCCCTGCGAACGCCGCGTCGCCGTGAATGTTCACTGCGAGCACCTTGTCGCCCAGTAAGTCTTTTCGACGGTCCATGCGGGCCCGCACAGAACCGACAATCACGGGTGCTGCTATCTCGAGGTGTGATGGATTGAACCCCAATGCCAGGTGCATCTCCCCGCCCGGCGTCATCAGATTAGATGAGAAGCCCTGATGGTACTTCACGTCGCCTGACCCGAAACCAGGGGTGTAGCGACCTTCAAATTCGTCAAAGAGCTCTGCGGGGTCTTTACCCATCAGATTAACAAGCACATTGATTCGGCCGCGGTGTGCCATGCCGATGACGGTCTCCGCAACGCCAGATGAACCGGCACGGTGGATAATCTCCGCCAAACTGGCAATAAAGGACTCGCCCCCTTCAACGCCAAACCGTTTGCCGCCTGGATACTTGGTGCCAAGATATTTTTCGAGACCTTCAGCGGCGATAAGTCGGTCAAGGATTCTGCGTTTTACACCGTCGCTATAAGCCGGGTTGGACCGGGCACTTTCCATTCGCTGCTGGACCCACATCTGCTCGGCTTCATCCGAGACATGCATAAATTCAGCGCCAACGCAGTCGCAATATGTCTCTTCGAGTACCGCCACGATGTCTTTAAGTGGCGCCTCGTTTTGACCGAAAAGCAGATCGCCGGTTTGAAAACTCGTATCCAGATCCGCGCGTGACAACTTGTGATACTCAATATCCAGCAGTGGCACTTCTAGTGGCGGCTGCAGCCCTAAGGGGTCAAGGTTCGCCTTCAAATGACCCCGGCGACGATAGCCGTTGATCAATTCACTCACGGCAAATTGTTTACGCTCGTGTTCAGCATTAACGCTGCTCGCAGACACAGGCACTACGCGGGCCTGATTTTTGGAGAGGAGCAAAAAATGATCCCGCACGGTCGCGTGAGAGATATCTGCAGAAACGGTTCCTTCAACCATGGGCAGTGTTTCGAAATAACTGCGCCATTGATCGGGTACTTCGGAAGGATCTTCGAGATATTTTTCGTAGAGCTCTTCTACATACGAGGCATTACCCGCTGAAATGTGGCCCGATCGCCACATGCGCTCCATTACGCTATTTTCCATCGAACACCTCAAAGTGATGGGTACTGCAATTGGGACTAACTAATGAGGCGATTGTAACGTTATTGCCCGATCCATAAAAGGGCCGAAGGCCCATAGCGCGCTTGTTTACGGTGTTCGGGCATTGGCAGAACGAGCGTTTAGACCGCTCGATCCAACAACATATTTCGAATGTGACCGATTGCCTTAGTAGGGTTGAGGCCTTTTGGGCAGACAGATACACAGTTCATAATCCCCCGGCAGCGGAAAACACTGAACGGGTCTTCGAGATCAGCCAATCTCTCTTCCGTTGCCGTGTCACGAGTGTCAGCCAGAAAACGATAAGCTTGAAGCAGACCTGCTGGTCCGATAAATTTGTCAGGGTTCCACCAGAAAGACGGGCAAGCCGATGAACAACAGGCACACAGGATACATTCATATAGCCCATCGAGCTTTTCCCGGTCTTCCGGTGACTGCAATCGTTCCTGTGAAGGCGCGGGTTCATCATTGAGCAGAAACGGCTTAATCTTCTCGTAGTTTTCATAGAACTGTTCCATATCCACAACCAGGTCGCGGATAACCGGTAAACCCGGTAACGGCTTGATCGACAATTTGCCGCGACGAACTACTTCGGACAGCGGTGTCACACAAGCGAGACCGTTTTTGCCGTTCATATTAACGCCGTCGGAACCACAAACACCTTCCCGACAGGAACGGCGATACGTTACAGAGGGATCACGTTCTTTCAGAAGCTCCAGTACATCGAGCACCATCAGGTCACGTCCACCCGGGATTTCTAATTCGAAATCCTCCATGTAGGGCGCCTTGTCTGCGTCCGGGTTGTATCGATAAACACTTACTTGCATGTCTTGTCCTTCCTTATCGACAGCGTTCAATCGTTCTTGAATGCCGCGTTTCTAATATGTTGGTGGTGCGTTATTCGCAGGTTCGCCATTAATTAATAGGTGCGTGCCATTGGCTCAAACTTGGGTACTGTTTTTGGCGCAAAGTTCACGTCGCGCTTTCGTAATTCTTTCTTCACTGGATCATATATTGAATGACACAACCAGTTCTC
>JBLIIB010000174.1:0-9114 GCA_047634795.1 Candidatus Azotimanducaceae bacterium
GTTCCGTGCACCTTCAGGTACTCGGGAGTTGCGACGGTCATTGTGGGGCTGGAGCAGAGTTTCCTTGCAATTAAATTGGAGTCGCGAAGGTCCCCCATTCGGAAGGCGACATCAACACCGTCTTCGACAAGGTCAATAATGCGATCATTCAGCGAGATGTCGACTTTGATGTCGGGGTATTGTTCATAAAAGCCGTTTAGGCGTGGAACGATGTGTAAACGACCAAATGCAACCGCTGCGCTGACCCGCACCAGTCCTTTCGGCTGCGTTTGCAATAGGCCAACATTCTGTTCGGCGTCCTCTACATCCTGCAATATTCCAACGCATCGTTCGTAGTAATCAGCGCCTGTTTCCGTTAACCGTAGACTGCGAGTGCTTCGATTGAGCAGCTTCGCTCCCAGCCATGATTCCAGCTCCGCGATGTTTTTGCTCACCGTAGGCTGGGTGGAGTTCAGCTCTTTGGCTACCGCGGAGAAGCTTCCTGTTTCGACAACTCGAACAAACATGTTCATTGCAGCGAGGCGATCCATCGGCAGTCTATTCCAAAAAAGAATAAAGTGTATCTTTCCCTTCACTCTTATCAAGCTAATTCGAATAGATTAACCTGCTGTCTTCCGTCATCGTTGGCGGCTGGTGACACTGTCTTGATAGGCGTTTGAAGTTGAAGCGCTAGAACAGTGATCGCCGAAACTCGATTCAAGACAACTCGATTCAAGACAACTTAATTCAATACAGCGATTAATGCGGGCATAAGTGAACCACAAAATAATTCGAACAAAATCATCAACGGATCTATGGCTGAACTAACTTTCCTGGATAAGCTGGCGCAACTCCGATCAACTAATTGTGAGGATCTGCCGACACCGGAGTACGCGGTACTCAGTCGAACGGTGGAGCGATTACGCCGCATAAATTTTCATGAACATTGCTTGCAGATAGGTGAAACCGTTCCTGATTTTGAATGGATTGACCCAGATGAGCATCACTGCTCGCTCTATGAGGTTTTGGCTACAGGTCCGGTTGTGCTGAACTTTTTTCGTGGATATTGGTGCCCTTACTGCAAGACCGAAGTGGAGGCCTATGACAATATTCAGACTGTGCTGGCCGAGTTGGGCGCTTCCTATTTCGCGATTTCCCCGCAGCGTCCTGAAACGGCCACAGCGCGCCCCAAGAGTTATCAAGTAATCTTTGACCAGGACAATCGGATCGCCCATGATTTTCGTATCGTGTATGCGCTGGAACAGTCTGAACGGGATCTTTTTCAAAGCTGGGGCTTGAACCTGGATGAAGTCAACGGTTCCTCAAAATGGGAATTGCCCGTGCCGGCGACGTTTGTCATCTGCCAAGACCGTCGAATCGGGTTCCAGTTTGTTGATGTCGATTTCCGAGCGCGCTGCTGCCCCGAAGAACTCATTGAAGAGTTGAAATCTTCCATTTCTTGATTTCGTTTTGCAGGATTAGGCTGTCCACCCATCCGTGCTGACCCAGGCTAGAAAAGGGTAGAGGGGTTTTTTTGTGGTGTCTCTACTTAAAGCGAGAAACAGGAAGCGGCAAATAGTTGCTAGGCAAGGCCAGGCCTAGTGAAAGGCCCACAGCCATCAGACGGCAATCGCCAGAGTTTGGCGTCTGGTTGAAAGCTCACGTTTAAAGCTTACGTTTGATGCTATGGCTTCACAAACAGCAACGTGAAACGATCTGTGTTGCCCGTCACGGATTTTCGACCGACTTCATAACGCAATTCATCATCAGCCTTAGAGTGGAGGTCTGAGTAGTCAACGAATCGGAATCCCGCCGCTTCGACTTCTTTGATCACATGCACCGGATCCATTCTGCGCCAGACTTCCTGACTGTCTCCCTGCATATGTCGCCGAGTATGGTCAACCACACCGTAGTAGCCGCCCTTTTTAAGTGCATGAAACGCAGCATTGTTGAGGTTCGCGCGCCCGGCAGTATCAAAGTTGTGCATGTTGCGGAAAGTGAGGACCATATCAATTTTCCGAATACCGAAAGAGAGCTCGGGAACGGTGTATCGACGTTGGTCGACCTTTGACGGCACTGCGCCGTCGAATTGAATAATTTCTGTCGACTCGAACCCTTTCTGGCCATCAATCATCTTTGCAACAGAGCTTGTACCAATAGAAAGATACAGTTTGCCTTTCTCGGCGAGTACGGGCCCCAGTATTTTTGTATACCAGCCCTGACGACCCGGTAATAGCTCGAGCACGGTCATGTCATCTTCGAGCCGGAAGAACTTCAGCGTCTCAAAAGGCGCGCGATTTTTGTCTCTCGCTTTATCTGATTCGGTTCTCCGTGCATCGGCGATTGCAGCGTGAACCTTCTTATCGGTTGCCGACTCTTCCTCTACGTCTTCTTGAGCAATTGCGCCTAGCGGGGTTAGACAAAGAACCAGAATGATTTTTCGGAGCAAGCTTTGTATTCCCAACTTCTTGAAAGCCGTCAGTCTATTAGACATAAAAATTGTTTTGGACATAAAAAAAGCCTCAAGCGAAACCGCCATCGTAAATCAATGATTCTGGATTGTCAGTAAGGGCAGGTCCTGCAAGTTTGGTTGTAATGCTTGCGGGTATTTAAGACGGTATTTATTCATGGTTGCAGCGGATAGCCATCGGAGATGACTATAGCCGAAGCGCTAACTGGTTGATATTCTGTCGTGACAGCGTGTTAGGAATGGAGTTTTGCTCTTATGATCTTTCTCTTCGGTGAACGAACTCGTGCAGCCAGTCGTCCAGTTGGAGATCACTCTTGTGTGAATTGTGGCTCGTTTCAGATCTTCGCAGAGCACACCGAATCTAACTGGTTCAGTGTCTTTGGTATTCCTCTACTCAACATTGGAGACACCGCACGCTTCTGGCGTTGCGAACACTGCTTGGTGTCCTATGTCCCAAATCAGTTGGATGTGCCTTCCGCGGTACCGTTACTCAAGAAGTTGGTGCTCTACATTCTCCTTGGATACGAACAGCATGATCAGGTGCAATTAGCGTCGGAAATCAGCCTTAAGCTAACCAACACGCGCTTTGATGAGGACGAAATCAGGCTGGTGATAAAAGAAATTAAATCAGGGGGGGTTGATATGGTCGCTGAAGCCCGTGCTGCCTGTACCTCTATTAATGCGTCCGGTAAGCAGCAAATCATTGAGGCTGCTTTCCTCGCAACCCATGCCTGCTGCGAATTACAGTATGAAGACCGTTTGAGGATTAATCTCATAGGGAACGCACTCGAGGTGGGCCTGGAATTTGTGGAATATGCGATCGCAGCATCAAGGCGGCAGAACCATTACGGCATTCGTCGTCTACCCCAGGAACTACGTGCCGTTTGACAGGATCGAGCGTTTTCAGCAGACTTCCGCTGTTAGAATCTATTGAGCTTCCATTCGGGTCCTATGAGCATTAGCAAACTCTCAGCGCTACAGTCGCGATTTCACAATTATTCGCTTGAAAAGAAAGCGATTCCTATGGCTCACGTTTTAGCGTTGGTTGAGACGCTGGAACAACGAGGTATACCCCGTGATGTAGGTCTCGTGGGCACTGGCATTGATCTGAATAGCGATCGAGTCTCGTATCGTCAGCGCATCGCGCAGTTGGACAACATGCTTAGCCTGATTGGCATGGATGGTGCCTGGCTTGAGTCACCGCGCTCTATATCCATATCAGACTATGGATTATTAGGCTACGCGATGATGAGTAGCGCCACGCTGGAGCAGGCGGTGCAGATTGCGGTTCGTTACCATCGAACGGCAGGAGCTATGTTCGAATTGAAGTTTGAGGTTGATGGCGACGAGGCGGTGCTTCGAATTGACCATCTACTACCCTCTGGGCGTGTGGCGCAATACGCCGTTGAAGAGCTCTTTGTTGGCGTATCGCGACTCATCGGTCTACTGTTAGGCACGGTGCACACACCACGGCGAATTTTGTTGGGTTATGACGCTCCGGATTATCGACAAAAGTATGAACAGTGTTTCGGCAGCCAGGTGAGTTTCAATGCACCTCGCTCTGAATATCGATTTGATGCCGCATTGCTTCCCAAGCCACTGGCTGAAGCTGATGCCAATACCGCCAGAATTTGTGAAGAGTCCTGCCGTCAGCTTTTGAATCAAATGGAAATCGATGAAGATATCATCTCACGCATTTGTCATTTGTTGCTCAGCACGCCGGGTGAGTTCCCGAAGCTGGATGCCGTGGCAAATAAACTTTCATTAGGAGCCAGAACACTTAGACGGCGGCTGAATGAACTCGGCACCAGTTACCAGAAGATATTGGACGATGTCAGGCGTGAACTCGCAATCGAATACCTTCGGACCACTAACCTGACCGTCCAAGAAATTGCGGAGTTACTCGGTTACAGCGAAGTAACAAACTTCCGTCGAGCTTTCATGCGTTGGGTAGAGCTATCTCCCTATCAGTACAGGAAACAGATGTCTTTGCCAGCCTAATTTGGATGCAAGCTTGGGCTCAAGTTTCGAGCTAGGGCTGCTGTCTATAGCCGCTACCTTAGTCAGACTACTACTGTTCAATCATTTTCCTCCCGGTCCAAAATACTGATGAGCGACCTAACGGCACCGCTAGTCTTTCATCACATTTTGCTTCGATTTAAAGCTAGTATCTTTAAGTCCAGTTTCCTTTAAGAGAAGACTCAGCTTCTTTGAGTAAAAAAAGCACAAACCGGGCAATCCTTCGGCTCCTAGAACCCGAGCCTTGTGTTGGGGCAAAGGCCCCGTGGTTTTCCCATTCGGACCTTTTTTGCTTTAAGTACAGCCCGTATCAACCTGAGGTACCACGCTTCGGTCTACCCGAACCTATGCGAACGGATATCTGAATAGATCGAATTGTGGGGCCACTTTACCATACCGCTCCGATCAGCCGTTGATCAATAGGAGAACACAATGAGCAAGGAAATGTTTCCTGATGAAAGCGCAGCGCCGTTAGCACAAAAATTACTGGACGAAGGAAATATATCTCGTGGTGTAAGCAAAACTAATGCAGTACTTGCTAATACTTATCGATTGCTCTCGCTGACGTTGCTGTTCAGTGGCGCCGTCGCTGGTGTCAGCGCAATGTTGAAGTTACCCCATCCCGGAATCATCATCACGCTCGTTGGCTACTTTGGCTTGCTCTATCTCACGTCGCGACTCCGAAGTAGCAGCTGGGGTTTATTGTCGGTTTTCGCATTGACCGGCTTCATGGGCTACACGCTGGGTCCTATTATTACTCACTACCTGTCGATGCCTTCGGGTTCGATTATTGTTACGACGGCATTCACGATCACTGCCGTGACATTCGTGGGACTATCTTTTTACGCACGCACCACCCAGCGATCGTTCATAGGGATAGGTAATTTCCTCATCGTTGGTATCGTCACTGCCTTCCTGCTTGGTCTGGCTGCCATCTTGTTTTCGATGCCGGCACTCGCGGTCGCTGTGTCTGGATTGTTTGTGCTTTTGATGGCAGGGCTGATCTTGTTCGAAACACAGAATATTCTGAAGGGAGGGGAGACCAACTACATCATGGCAACCATCACGCTTTATGTTGCGATTTTCAACCTGTTTACCAGCTTCCTCCATCTACTGGGGGCTTTCGGTGGGGATGAATAGAGCTCGCGAATCTTGGGTTTATCGCTGAACGATTGAGTGTTTAAACCAGAAATTATTCGTTCTTTGAAATAACACTATTGAGTGATCTCTCGGACCCGGGAAATTTTTCGCCTGGGGCCTCAATGTAATGAGATCAGAAAGAATTGAATGTCGGACGAGCTTCAAGTCTTAAAAGAAAGGACCCCAGCATAGTCACGTGAGGACAAATTACGATCTCCGAAATATCGCGGCTACTTGCCGGGCGTGCTGGTCGTCGTCTATGTTTTCAATTTTCTTGATCGGCAAATCGTCACGATATTAGCTGAGCCCATTAAGTACGATCTGGGTTTGAACGATACCCAGATTGGACGGATGACCGTTCTGGCGTTTGCACTTTTTTATACGATTCTAGTTATTCCCATGCCGCGGCTTGTTGATCGTGCCAATCGGGTTTCCATTATTTCGGTAGCGCTCGTGATCTGGAGTGGAATGACGGCGCTCTGCGGCACGGCACAGAATTTTACTCAACTTCTCGCGGCCCGGGTCGGTGTCGCCGATGGGTTTACTCCGCCAGCCCACTCCTTGATGGCTGATTACTACCCACCTGAACAACGCGCTTCCGCGTTCTCCATCTTCGCATTGGGGATGCCGCTGGGAAGTATTCTTGGCTTGCTAGCAGGTGGTTGGATTGCCGAATTTTATGGCTGGCGAACGGCCTTTTTGTGGTGGCTATTCCTGGAGTAGCTCTCGCTCTTCTGGTCAAGATGACGCTGGAAGAGCCACTTCTGGTTATGTCGGATCCTTTAAGGTCCTCTCCATCGGGTTGTAAGGCACAAGATCAGCCGTCCCTTACAGAAGCATTGAAAACGCTGTTAGGCGATCAAGCGCTGGTTCACATTGCGATGGGCGGCGCGATGACCTGATTTGTCGGTTATGGGTTGGGACGTTGGTTACCTGCCTGCTTCATCCGAATCCACGAGATGGGTATTGCCGAAACGGCGACCTATTTTGGACTTGTCATGGGTGTGTCCAGCGCGATAGGGACATTTTCAGGGGGCTTTCTTTGTGTCAGGGTTGCGCTGCGAGATACGCGTGTTTGCCGGCAGCGGGCGTGCTCTTGGCATTCCCTTTCTATGTGGCGGCGATGCTTCAATCGAACCCTTACTTTGCGATTGCCGTTCTTGTTGTATCGAGTCTGCTTAATTTCCTCTGATTCGGGCCCGCATTCGGCACGATTCAGAATTTGGCTTCTATGCGGATGAGAGCGATGGCATCGGCCGCTGGTACTTTTCATCTTGAGCATTATTGGCATGGGACTTGGGCCGTTTCTAGTCGGCGTTCCCAGTGATTTGTCGAATCCAGGTTAAGGGATTGAGTTGCTTCGGTATGCCATCCTGATCACCGCGGCGGCCTATTTTTGGTCCGGTGCGCATTTCATTTTGGCGGGACGCACCCTTGGCGCAGGTCTGGTTCAGGCCCAGGAGAGCGATTGGGGCCCCGGGTGATGAGAAGCTATAGTGGGCGGTCGTGCTTCCAACTTTTGTGAACAGAACTCTTCGGTTACATGATCTTCCGAAGGTATGACCTCACGTATATTGAACTTCTCTAATATCGAACTTCTCTAATATCGAACCTGCCGCAACCAGAACCTCTGGGTGGTGATCCCTTCAACGACTGACAACTCGCACCGTAAAAAGTGGGTCTAGTCTAGGATTTACCAAATACATTAGTATGCGTCGCCAAACTAGTGAGGGTTTGATTCCGAGTGCCCATGACATCTTCACTGCGGTGCACCATAATGGGGGCCTATGGCTAAACTGATTCACGTAGCGCTGAAGCTTTGAGCCCTCATTAGATAACCCTCAGGTGGGCTCATGATGCAACGTATGATCATCATGCTGCTGTCTTTAGCAGTAGTGTTCGGTGGAATATTTGGCTGGAAGGCTTGGCAGCAAGAGCAGCGGCTCACCGCCATGGCCTCCAGAAGTGCGCCATTAGTGACCGTTTCGTCCGCGGAGGTGCAGTCCGAAAGCTGGCGCCGGGAGGTTGGCGCGGTAGGTAGTTTAACTGCGATTCAAGGCGTTGATGTCAGTCCTGAAGTGGCAGGCGTGGTGGCAGACATTAGCTTTGAATCGGGCAGCCGGATTAGTGCCGATGCTGTAATGGTTCAGTTGAACGCAACCGCAGAAAAAGCTGAATTAAGATCGCTTCAGGCGAGAGTAGTGCTGGCAAGACAGGACTATGATCGAGCGAAAGGGCTTGCCGTCAAAACGGCGCTTTCTCAGGCACAACTGGATCGCGCGCAAAGCGTGCTTGATTCTCTTGTGGCGCAAGCGGAAGAACAGGAAGCGCTGATTGCGCGCAAAACTATACGAGCGCCCTTTGGCGGCGAGTTAGGCATCCGTGAAATCAACCTGGGCGAATACCTTTCCCCCGGCACCGGCATCGTGACACTTCAACGGTTGACTCCAATTTTGCTTGATTTCACCTTGCCTGAAAAAAACCTGCACCTGCTTGCGCCTAACCAGCGTATCGAAATTAGCCTTGCTGCCGTTCCTGGTGATGTGTTTATCGGTCGTTTAACGGCGATTAGCCCCAAAGTTGAAGCCGCTACGCGAAATGTTCGATTACAGGCGACGCTGCAAAATGTTGAAGGTCGATTGCGGCCCGGCATGTTTGCTCAGGTGGCGGTGATTACTGGCGACGCTGATACGGTGAAGACCTTGCCCAGGACAGCGGTGGAGTTTTTACCCTATGGCAATAGCGTTTTCGTCATTGAACGAGCAGGTGAACGAGCAGGTGAACGAGAAGCTGACGATAAAATTGACACCGGGCTCATTGTGCGGCGAAAACAAGTACAAACCGGGCGTGTCCAGGGCAACCGGATTGAAATACTGGGTGGACTTGAGCTCGGTCAGCTCGTGGTGAGCTCCGGTCAGCTTAAGCTTCGCAACGGTCAAAAAATTCGAATTGATAACTCCGTCGAAACACCGACAGGTTTAAAACGGGGATGAAATTTACCGATATTTTCGTTAACCGTCCGGTTCTGGCGACGGTCATCAGTCTTTTGATTCTAGCGTTAGGGTTGCGATCGATGACCATGCTCGAATTGAGAGAGTATCCGCGAGCTGAACGGGCCGTGATTAATGTGACGACGGCATACCCTGGCGCTGATGCGGAACTCATACAGAGTTTTATCACCACGCCCTTGCAACGTGCCGTGTCCGAAGTTGAAGGTATCGACTATCTGGTTTCGGACTCGAACCAGGGCGTCTCTGTGATTTCCGCCAATCTTCGCTTGAATCAGGATCCTAACATTGCAATCGCCGAGGTTCAGGCCAAGGTGGCGAGCCAGCGAGGAGTGCTGCCGGGTGAGGCGTTGGATCCAATCATTGACCTACGGACAGGTCAGGCTTTCTCGCTGCTTTACTTGGCATTCGTCAGTGAAACCATGAACCCGAGCCAGATCACAGATTATCTGATGCGAGGACCGATACCGAAACTTCAGGCTATACAAGGGGTTGCAA
>JBLIIB010000175.1:0-9084 GCA_047634795.1 Candidatus Azotimanducaceae bacterium
ACGCCTTTCTTGAGCCGACTATCGCTAGCCGAATAGATTGTGTCGAGAGTACCGAGCGCTTTCCCCATCCGAACAATACCGGAGGCGGGTCATAGGTTTCTCGCAAAAGAGCGGGGTAGTCATCATCGTCCCAGGTAATTAGATGCCGATCTGGTTTTTCCAGCCACCTGAGATCAGCTTCCGCGTCGCGGCACACCGAACGTGTTAGGAGCTTCGCGTATTCAGTGTCTTTCAACAGGGTTTCAGGCGCACAGACGCTTAGCAGCGACTGGAGTTGGCGCGGCTTGTTCGATAGAACACGGAATAAGGCGAGCAGAGAGAAGTCCGGCAACATCAAATACGCCCGGGAAAGGGGCCATAGAAAGAAGGAACAACTATATTGATGTGTGCAGCGAGCAATCGCTGTGAGATATTAGCGGCGCTTTAGGCGAGGCTTATCGGTAAGTGCTGTAGGCATTAGCCTCAAGCGCGCACCCCTCTAGACCTTCAACTCTTAGTTATTCAATCCCTAGGGATTACGAACGACGTCCCCGACCCGCAGTGGTTCTGTGGTTTGCAGCACCAGCCCGTAAGCCATTTTTTCAAAGACGCGAAACACCATCAGGACACCAGCACGTTCGGTGGGCAGTTGAACCTTGTCACGGTAATGACGATCTTTGACCACCGCTCCTTTCTTTGCGATTGCCAGCACCGTGCCTATATCAATACCGGCATTAAGGCCTCGATTGATGACAACCACATCATTTCGCCCCACCTGAGTGACGCCACCCAAAACGGTCATGATGACACCTTCGACCTGCTGCGTCGGAGGTACCGGATAAAATGTCGATTCAACGCGACGCTCTTCCGTCGGCATCAAACGATCACCCAATCTCACGTCCTCTTTCACGCTGGTGAGTTCAAACGTTACGATATCGCCATCGCGGTCCGTCGCACGAGCCAATCCAACTTCAATAGCTTCAAAACCCAGAATTTCGCCGGTTTCAGGATCCTTGTAAACATTACCCTCTCGGAAGATCCCGTAAACCGAGGTATCTTCATCCCAAACACCCCGGCCATAAAAAACATCACCTGGACCAAACACTAGTCGTTCTGACTTTCCAGCCAGAATTCTGGGTGCCAGCGCCAAGGTATCTGCCTCGACAATTCGACCCGTGGACATTAGATTCGCGACGGCGTCCAGCGGTATCGCCGGTATAGCACTCGACAGGGGAGATATACGAACCGATGGCTCCAGCTTCTCAAATCGGTCCCCCTTTCTCACACGCTGGCTGGGCTTCATTTTGTAAGTTCGCTCACCTGGACCCCGGATTAGCGACAACTGCGGATCATCGCCAATATACTTCAGGATAATCTGGTCGCCTGGATAGATTAGGTGAGGGTTATTGATGGACGGGTTCACGTGCCAAATTTCCGGCCAATACCAGGGGTCCGTCAGGAACATCGAAGCGATACTCCAAAGCGTATCGCCTTCATTCACCTCATATTGATCTGGATGGCCTTCGCGCAGCAGACTGTCTGAGGATTGCTCAGCAAAACTGCCTGCACTGTGAAGCAAACACAGTGTAATAAGTGCAATAACTGGTGCTAGACGAATCTTCATAGGCGAATCCCACCAGCAAAATAATGTACAATAGCAGGCGACCGACCCCGTTCCGGGAGGCTAGAATACGCCGCTGCTGGAGGGGTCAAGATCCCTGAATATTCAAGGTGATCATAATCTTAGCAGCACAAGTTGCACTATTACTAGAGGTGTCCGACAAAAGCATATGGTGCCATTAGATATTCTTGAATTTCCCGATCCGAGACTCAGGACCGTTGCCAAGCCCATAAAAGAAGTTAATGGCAAGATTGCGACATTCGCTGATCGAATGCTGGAAACCATGTACGAGGCCCCAGGGATCGGTTTGGCTGCGTCCCAGGTGAATTTTCACCATCGCCTACTTGTCATCGATGTCTCAGAAGATAAGAATCGGCCGCTCATATTGATCAATCCAACGATTCGCGAATTCGCGGGTGAAATCGAAACCAATGAAGGGTGTCTGTCGGTACCTGGCTTTTATGAGCCCGTAGATCGATTCGAGACGATTCAGCTCGATGCCATCGGCCGAGATGGGGAGCGGCTCACCATGGAAGCCAATGGACTGTTGGCGGTTTGTATCCAACACGAAATGGACCATCTCGATGGCAAACTGTTCGTGGACTATCTGTCAAACACGAAACGCCAGATGATTCGCAAGAAACTGCAGAAGCTCCAGAAACAACGAGCTTGAATCTCAACCACATCACCTGAATATCGGGGACCAAACTTAATTGAAAGTTGTTTTTGCCGGCACGCCGGATTTCGCCGCAGGTTACCTGAGCACGCTCATCGAGAGCGATCACGAGATCGTTGCGGTCATTACTCAACCTGACAAGCCCGGCAGGCGGGGTAAGTCGCTTGTGCCCAGCCCGGTCAAAAAGGTTGCTGTTGAGGCACAGCTACCCATTTTTCAGCCCGATAAACTTAGCCCCGATGACCTGAATGGCATAGATATCGATGTGATGATTGTCGTGGCCTACGGGCAAATTCTAAAATCGTCTGTACTGGAGTTACCGCGCTTTGGTTGTATTAATGTTCACGCATCACTGTTGCCACGATGGCGCGGTGCCGCACCGATTCAGCGAGCTCTGTTAGCGGGTGATACACAAACCGGCGTGACGTTAATACAAATGGACGCGGGTCTGGATACCGGCGATATGCTGGCAACGCATGCCATTGATATCTTATCAACCGACACATCATCAGACCTTTTTCAAAAAATGTCCGAAGTGGGCCATCCTCTCCTGCTAGATACTCTTGAACAGATCTATCACCAGAGCTTGACGCCGATTGTGCAGAGCGACGATAACAGCACATACGCGAAAAAAACAAACAAGGCCGAAGCCCTTATTGACTGGCAGTGCAGCGCGAAAACCATCGATCGACAAATTAGAGCATTTAACCCCGAACCAATCGCATTTACCTTTCTTGCCGGCCGGCGTGTCAAAGTTCACGAGGCAACGCCCGTTACCGGCACCACAGGGGCTCCAGGGGAATTGTTGTCCCTCAGCAAATCCGGACTTATGGTTGGTTGCGGGGAAAGCGCTCTCCTGATCACAAGGCTGCAACTACCACTCGGCAAAGGCTCAGTGCTGACCGGCAACGACATGATGAACGGATACACAGATCATCTCGCAGCAGATCAATTTTTCAGCCATGAACCGACGCCCGAACAAACAGATACCAATAAAACAAAATCTGCAGAAACCGAGCCCTCACAGACAAAGCCCGGACAAAAAGAGCGCAATAAATTATGACGGCGACACTATGAACGAGTACCTCTCAGCCATCAGCATTCTTGACGGCGTGATTAATGAAGGCAAACACCTTGATGAGTGTTTCGATGCCGATACTTCTCCGTTGGTACAACAAATCTGCTACGGCTCGATCCGCCACTATTACTTCTATGATGCTGTCATCGACCAGCTTGTCACAAAAAAACTGCCGGACAAACATAGCGATATCAGACTTATCATGCTGACCGGGCTCTATAGTTTTGATCACCTGCACCGCCCTGAGTACACCAGCGTTAATCAGGCAGTAGAAGCGGTTAACGAACTAGAAAAGTCGTGGGCTAAGGGTCTGGTTAACGCGATTCTTCGCCGCTATGGTCGTGAAAAAGACGCGCTTACGACAAAGGTGATGACGTCGAACGAAGCTGCCGCAACACACCATCCCCTTTGGATGATGAAGTTGATTCGCGCGGACTGGCCCGATAAGCCTGAGATATTCGATAATAATAATCAACAAGCACCGATGACCCTGCGTGTAAATCAACAAAAAATATCTAGAGATGCCTACCTAGAAACACTGGCTAACGAGAATATTAAGGCTCGCGCAGGATCGGCTTCACCCAACGCTATTGTGCTTGGGCAGCCCCTGCCCGTGACGGCGCTGCCAGGTTTTGCTGAGGGATTGGTCTCAGTTCAGGACGAAGCCCCTCAATTAGCCCCGTACCTGATGGATCTAAAGCCGGGGCTCACCGTCTTGGATGCGTGCGCTGCTCCTGGCGGAAAAACCTGCCACATCATGGAGTGTTCACCGGAAACAGATTTGACCGCAATAGACTGGGACAAAAAGCGCATAAACAGAATATCTGAAAACCTTTCTAGGCTTTCGCTCAAAGCAACGGTGGTCAATCAGCGGGTCGAAGAATTTGAGACCGAAACGGGTTTCGACCGAGTCTTGCTGGACGTACCATGTTCCGCGACGGGGATCATCAGGCGCCATCCCGATATTAAAATACTGCGAACGAAATCGGATATTGATAAACTTGCAGCGATCCAAAGCGAACTCATCGACAAGGCGTTTGATTTGCTTAAAGAAGGCGGCGAGCTACTCTATTCAACCTGCTCAATTCTCCAACGAGAGAACGATGGTGTGATTTCCGAGTTTCTGAAACGCCGTGACTGTGAACTAGTCGAATTGCCCTTCATCGGCGAAACGAGCAGCGTTACACGAACAGGGTTCGGTCTACAGTATTTCCCGACTCAGCATGATCATGACGGCTTTTACTACGCGGCTGTGCGGAAAACCGCAGCATGAAAATTATTATCCTCGGTGCGGGTGAAGTCGGGGGTAACCTCGCACAGAACCTCACTCAGGAAGCCGGTGATATTACGGTTGTTGACACTGATAGTGATCGACTTCGTGCACTGCAGGACCGCTTTGATATCCGCACGGTAAGAGGCATGGCATCACACCCGGATATTCTAAGACAAGCCGGCGCTGAAGACGCCGATCTATTAATCGCGGTGACTAACAGCGACGAGGTGAACATGGTGGCCTGCCAGGTTGCCTTTACCGTTTTTAACACGCCCACAAAAATCGCACGCATTCGTTCATCAGCTTACATACGGGACGGCGGCATTTTTAGAAATGACGCCATGCCGGTCGATGTCATTGTTAATCCTGAAGATATCGTCACCCATGACATCAGTCGACTGATCGACAACCCTGGCGCGCTGCAGGTGATGGATTTCGCGGATGGCCAGGCGCAGCTCGTTGGTATCAAGGCCTATTACGGCGGTCCTTTGGTTGACCAAGAGCTAAGATACCTCAGGCAGCATATTCCAACTGTAGATACCCGGGTCGCTGCGGTATTCCGCAAAGGCCGCCCCATTATTCCTCAGGGCAACACGGTGATCGAGGCTGACGATGAGGTCTTTTTTATCGCCGCCAAGGGTGATATCAAAAATGTTATGTCAGAAATGCGACGGGTCGAAAAACCCAACAAGCGTATTGTTATCGCGGGTGGCGGCCACATTGGTGAAAACCTAGCACGCACCATTGAGGGCCGGTATGGCGTGCGCATCATTGAGCAAAATCGTCATCGATGCTACGAGTTGTCCGAAAAACTAGACCGGACCATTGTGCTTTCCGGCAATGCCTCTGATCGCAATCTATTGCTGGAAGAAAACATTGAAGAAACAGACGTGTTCTGCGCAGTCACCAACGATGACGAAGCCAACATTATGTCTTCAATGCTTGCCAAGAGCCTCGGCGCACGCAAGGTGATTACTTTAATCAACAACCCCGCCTACGTTGACCTGATCGAAGGTGGAACTATCGACGTCGTGATTAATCCACAACAGGCGACTCTGGGTTCGATACTTACACATATTAGACAAGGCGACGTGGTTAGGGTCCACTCATTGCGACGCGGCGCGGCCGAAGCCATTGAGGCGATCGCCCACGGCGACCGAGACAGTTCCAAAGTAATAGGCAGACGGATCGAGGAGATCGATCTGCCAACGGGAGCAAATATCGGAGCAATTATTCGCGGAGACGAGGTTGTCATCGCCCACGATGATATTTTGGTAGAGGCCGGGGATCACGTCATTCTGTTTCTGATCGACAAGGCCAAAATTAAGGACGTGGAGAAACTTTTCCAGGCCCCGTTAAGTTTTTTTTAGCCTATGCATTTTCCAATAGCAATAAGAGTTCTGGGTGTACTGCTGATGATGTTCAGCGCCACCATGTTGCCGCCCATATTCTTTTCTCTGATCTTTGATGACGGCGTTCACTTTACTTTTCTCAAGTCGTTTGCCATCACTTTTTTAATCGGGCTTGTACTTTGGTTACTGTTTGTTCGCAACGAAGCGGAGATGCGAATCAAAGACGGCTTTCTCATCACCGTAATGTTCTACATCGCGCTGGGTATTTTTGGCGCCATCCCATTTGTCGATACAGACGGACTCAACCTGTCGATACCCGACGCACTCTTTGAATCCTTTTCGGGACTCACAACGACCGGTGCTACGGTTATCACAGACCTGGATCATCTACCTGAGTCTATTCTTTACTATCGTCAGCAACTTCAGTGGCTGGGCGGCATGGGCATTATTGTGCTCGCCGTCGCCGTTTTACCTATGCTGGGCATTGGCGGCATGCAGCTTTATCGTGCAGAAACGCCGGGCCCCGTTAAAGATTCCAAGCTCACGCCCAGAATAAAGGAGACGGCGCTTGCCCTATGGTCCATCTACCTCGGGCTAACATTAACGTGCGCCATCGCATACTGGTTAGCGGGCATGTCGGCCTTCGACGCGCTATGCCATAGCTTTTCGACTATCGCGATTGGTGGGTTTTCCACACACGACGCCTCCATTGGCTACTTCAATTCCAGCGCCATCGAAAGCGTCGCTATCTTTTTCATGTTAATCGCGGGCATCAATTTTGGTCTTCATTTTTTTGCTCTGAAAGAAAAATCGCTAAGCCACTATCTTCGTGACGATGAAGTAAAGTTTTACCTCTCTATTCTGGGCGTGTCCTCAGCTGTCGTTGCCAGTGTTCTTTGGTACGAGCAAACCTTTGAGGCGACCACTTCGATCAGATACGCTGTATTCGAAGTGGTCTCAGTATTCACAACCACTGGGTATTCGAGTGTAGGCTTCGCAGACTGGCCAACGATGTTGCCTTATCTGATTTTCTTCGGGGCTTTCACCGGTGCCTGTGCCGGTTCGACCGGCGGTGGCATGAAAGTCATACGAGTAATGCTGATCTGCAAGCAAGGGCTTCGTGAAGTTCATCGCCTGATCCATCCCAACGCGGTCTTCCCTGTAAAGGTCAATCATCGCCGGGTACCTGATCAGATATTGGAAGCCGTGTGGGGATTTTTCTCTGTATACGTCATCGTGTTCCTGTTCATGCAATTGGCTCTGATCATGACTGGCCTTGACTTCATCAGCGCATTTTCTGCCGTGGGCGCTACCATCAATAATTTGGGTCCTGGTCTGGGTAGTGTGGCTCATAATTATCAAGACATCTCTGACACCGCCAAATTATTGTTGTGCTTTACCATGGCGTTGGGTCGTCTTGAAATCTTCACTCTTCTGGTGCTGTTTTCGCCGATGTTTTGGAGAAAGTAGTATCGACAGCAGCCAGTCCAAAGCGAAATGGGATCGGATTTATACCAGTAAACTCACAGAGATACCGGATGCCGAACCTTCCCTGATCCTTTCAGAGAATAGACAACGCTTACCCAAAACCGGACGGGCGCTGGATGTCGCGTGCGGCCGGGGATCAAACGCAATATACCTTGCGACTCTTGGTCTGAAGGTTGACGCTTGGGATATATCAAGTATTGCGGTTAACGATCTGAATCAACGGGCTCAAACAACAAATTTATCGGTGAGTGCCGAAACAATCGATATCACCCCGGTAGCGTTCGCCCAATCTAGTTATAACCTCATCGCAATCTGTCACTATCTGGACCGAGACATTATCCCCGCCGTTCGGCAAGCCATCGCACCGGGCGGTCTGCTCTGTATGCAAACGTTCACGCGAGACAAGCGAGTCAACATTGGACCCACCAGTTTGGCGTTCCTACTAGGGCCTGATGAGTTACTCGACATGGTGAAAGGATTTGAAGTGTTGAGTTACCGGGATGAAGGCCCAAACCCAGACGAAAACGAGCGGTTGGCAGGAAGAGCCTATGTCGTCGCGAGAAAGCCTCTTGACGTCTAGTATTGAAAACCACGGTAAATGACATAAAGCCGTAGTCAGAACGTTTGATCCTCAACACATCTAGCGGCAGGGAGATGGCGCCCCGCAAAGCATATCCGCAATCAATCCTGCCTGTTAATGAAATCCCGATGACTTATTGAACCGATAAACCTTCGGCTCACCAACCGGTCGTTTTCTAAACCGTTTATATTCCCATTGATATTGCGTCGGCGCGAGATCGACACAACGCTCAACCAACTGGTTCACAGCGCGCGCTGAGACATCAATATCCGCATCGTAGATCGAGTCGTCCGGTTCAATAATATGCAGTTCAAAAGCACCATCATCTCGCCGAACCATGGCTGCCCCTACCGCCTTGGCGCCGGTCTTTTTCAATAATCTACCGGTTAGCGCATCAGTTAGGGCTGCGTGACCAAAAAACGGGGCATAACACCCGTTCGCCGGGATTTGATCAGGCAGCACGACGACCGTACCGCCTGACTGTAATGTTCGATACAACGTCGAGACACCTCGCCGATTGGCAGGCACCATATGATTCCCATGCTGCAACCGAACGTCGGACAAAACGGATTTTAGATACTGTTGTCGCGGGGGAGAAAACAAAGCGGTCATTCGCCCGTATCGGCGAATCGCGACGTTAAATAACTCCCAGTTCCCTAGATGAGGCAACAGGATGACGGTACCGGTATCAGCCTTAATCCTATCTATCAGCGCAGATTCGTTGTGAACCTTCGATATCCAGCGATCAACTCGTTCAGCCGGACCAAACCAAACTCTTGGTGTCTCCATGAAGGTCTTACCCGTCTCAATCAAGCTTTGTTTCGTCAGCGTTTCCAGTGCGTCGTTGCCGGTGACATCTTCGTCTAGACAAAGTTCGAGGTTGACACGGGTCACACGCGCGGCGCGGCTGTTAGTTCGGTAGCTGGTCCAGCCGAGCCAGACGCCCATACGCTGCAACCACGGCCTAGGCAGTTGGGCGACAAGCCTAAGCAGCCCGCTGATGAGTTTTACGGCCATGGCATCCTTCTCACAATCGA
>JBLIIB010000176.1:0-9066 GCA_047634795.1 Candidatus Azotimanducaceae bacterium
ACCTTCTGTCGCTTCTTTTCAAACTTGTGGCGGCGGGAAGCGTTGAATTTGTGCGGCATCATGAATATCCGTGTCGTGGCAAGCTGGGTGTCTAGCAGACCCGCCGGGGTCCCTGCAACAAAGCCGCGAATATGTCTGACGTCAGCATCTTGGTTCATCAAGCTGTTTTTGAGGTGTAAACCAACTCAACCAAGAACCGTATGCCAGTCTCGAGTATATCATCGTTGAAATCATAAAGGTTCGAATGCAATGGTGGAATGTCTCCAGAACCAATGAACACATAGGCACCAGGGCGCTCTTGCAACATATATGCGAAATCCTCGGTTCCTAACTTGGGTGCAGTGGTCATAGTCGCATTCGATGCGCCAACCACCGCGTTTGCGGCGCGCATCGCATGGGCAACCGACTCCGCTTCATTTACCGTCACGGGATATCCCACGGTTGGTTCGAATTTCACTTCGCATCCTTTGCTCCGGGCAAGCCCTGCAGCGAGTTCCTCATCCGAGCGATGATGAATTCAGTGGCGGCATCGTCAAGAGTGCGTAGCGTTCCCCCAATTCTAACGTCCTCGGGCAAGGTGTTATAACTGTTGCCGCCAGAGATTTGTGTTGGAGAGATTGTTGCGCCGCTGAGAGGGTCAACCATTCGGGCTATGATCGCGTTGCATCCTTCAACGAAAGCTGCGGCGACAGAGATTGAATCAATTCCCAGATGTGGCCAACCCGCATGCGCGCCCTTGCCTTGAATGATCAGGTCCCATGTAGTCGCGGCGGCCATGATCGGACCTATCCGTGTTGAAATTGATGCGGCAGGTTCGCCCGGCATGTTATGCAGGGAAAAAATCCGATCGAATGGGAACTGGAGCAACAACCCGTCGTCGATCATTTTCTTTGCACCACCTCCAAATTATTCGGAGGGCTGAAAAATCACCATCACCCGACCAGGAAAATCGCGTTTGGCGGCCAGAACCGAAGCGGCGGCTAGCAACATGGCCATGTGGCCGTCATGCCCGCAAGCATGCATGACACCAGCATTGCACGAGCGATGTGGCAAGTTCGACACCTCTTCGATAGGCAATGCGTCCATTTCGGCGCGCAATGCGATGCTTGGTCCTGGCCTACCGTCACCGTCAATGATGGCTACGATGCCTGTTCCGGCTAGTCCTTTGTGTGGGGCCAAACCAAATGATGCGAGGCGCTGCGCGAGGAACTCTGCAGTCTCATGCTCCACGAACTGCAATTCCGGGTTTTGATGAATTTGGTGTCGCCATTCCTTGGCTTGAACAGCTATTTCGACAATGGCGGTGTCTTTGTTAGTTTGCATCAGAAATTGTGTCCTTCGGGCGAAAAAAGGGGCCAACATACCAAAGCATGTGGCCCCGTAGTTAGGGAGGTTTGAAGAGATTGGTCAGCTTCGGCTGCGACGCGCCGCCAAGAACATGAAAAGCCCAACAGCTATGATCGAGACCATCAGAATGAGCCCTGACAAAGCATAAATTGTTGGTCTAGCCCCGGAGTTCATTTTACCGAACATCACCAAAGGCAGGGTATTTTGTCGCCCAACAAGATAACTGGATCGAGCGAATTCGTTAAGTGACAGTAAGAAAGAGAAAATTACGCCACCCGCAATTCCCGGTATAATCAGTGGCAGGACAATTTGCGTCACCCGCTGCCACCAACTCGCACCAAGATCAGCGGCGGCTAGCAGATAGGATTGGCGTACGGTTACCATACTCGTCAGGATCACAGTAAAGGCGAAAGGCAGCGCCCAAAGCAGGTGACCCATAGCGACCGTTCCCCAAAAAGGAACGACCTCCCACCTGTTAAGAATGACAGATAGAGCCAATCCTTGAATAATCCCGGGTACAAACATCGGCATCAGCACGATAAGAAACCATGCGTTTCGTAATCGACCCAGTTCAAGATAGGCCAGAGCCGCTGCAAGAGCCACCGACACCGAGACCACTGTCGTAGCCGTGGCTATTAGAAGTGACTCCCGCAAAGCAGCAAGCAATCCGCGCTCATTTGCCAATTCAACGTACCATTTGAAGCTGAGGTCGCTGAGTGCGGGCAATGCTGGTTGAAGGGCAGGGTTGAAAGAGACCCCAACAAGATACAATGGTGGCAAGTAGACAACCATCAATGCGGCAGCAGTTAACAGCCAGATAATAATGCGTACGGCGCGACTTTCGAAGCCTATGGTCATTTGAAATCCTCGAACATCTTGGTCAGGCCAAAGAAACGGTTCCCGACCAGCACAATTGTAAACAATGACACAATGACGACCGCAGAGATCGCGAAGGCCAACGGAAAGTTTACAACCCGCATCACGTCATTGATCATGATCGAAATCATCGGCGCGCCGGCTCCACCAAGCATTTGCACTTCTGTCGATGACCCCGCCGCCATAATAAAGACAAACAAGAAACCAGCAAAAATGCCCGGCTTGCTGAGCGGTATTATGATCGTAAAAAGGGTCCTTAAAAAACCTGCGCCGAGATCTTGACTGGCGGCAAGGAAATTTGGTTCGACCTTCCGTAGTGACAACAAAAGAGGAAAAATCACAAAAGGTAGATACGAGGCAATCAACCCAATCATTACGGCAAAATTGCTAAACAAAAGCCAATCAAGTGGTTCGTCGATCAACCCGGTTTGCAGCAAGAAAGTGTTGACTAACCCTGTGCGACCAAGAACGAGACGCCACGAAAAGGCTCGGATCAGATAGGATGTGAAGAAGGGTATGGTGAAAGCCGCCATTAGAATGAATGACCAACGCGGCGTTGCCACAAAATGGATTGCCATCGCTGAGGGATATCCCACAAGAAGACAGAGGATCGCGGCCATGAAGGCTTTGCTGAAGCTTCCCAGGATGACTGTCCAGCGTCCAGCATCACCGATCGCCGCGTAGGCATCCAAAGTCAGTGTCGGCTTGATCCAATACGTCGCGGGATCCCATGTCCAGAAACTCCACACCAAGATAACGGTAAGCGGTATCGCCCCCAGCAAGAGGATAAGCAGAAAGCCCGGCGTCGATAGCGCTAGTCCTCGGCGGATCAAAAACATGGTTGACTGTCCTTATTGGATACAGGATCGGACCGCGCCACAATTGTTGCGGCGCGGCTGTCGTGACTTAGGTGTTGCGCAGCTTTTGCCACCATTCTTCATACTGTTGGAAATTGTCAGGGCGCGTGTTCTGCCAATACACTTTGCCTGCAAACTTATTGCGAACATGATCCACCGTGCCAGCGACGGCTGCTGGATCAAAATCGCCCGGATTGGCCTGCGCATAGGCTACGTTATTGTCGCATGGCACAACATACCCACGGGACTGCGAGAGATTGGCACCGTAGAAACCATCGTAGATCCAGTTTGCAAGCTCATGTGCCGCATCACCCAAACCACGTTCAACAGCACCACGATGTAGTAGCAAATTGTTGCCCCAACCTAGGTAGCCCTCGACTGGTGCGGCATAGGCCACATCAAGACCGCGTTTCTGACCTTCAAGCACAATCGGTTCCCAGCCCGTCATTGCATCCACCTCTTCATCAGCGACAAGCTGAACGCCCTGTTCCCAACCGCTCCAGAACGTGCGGAACTGGCCGTCACGCTTATGTTTGATCAAGAACTCCATGACCAACCCAAGCTCGTCTTCGGTCAAGTTCCCCGGTTCTACAATCGCGGCGTTTTCAGATTCTTTTAGGTACATTGCTGTGAAAGTTGCCGAGTTGATCCAGGCATCTTCCATTGCAACCCGACCCTTGAGCTTAGGGTCAAAGATCACACCATAGCTGTCAACGATTCCAAGCTTGTCTGTGCGATAGATAATGGAGTCGGCGTTGACGACACAGGGAAGCCCGATTTGATTGCCTTCGTGGGTTAGGAATGGGATGTCTTTGGCCCATTGCCATACTTTGTCCCAATTGGCGATCTTGCTCGTATCCCAAGGAACCACAGCTCCTTGTGCGGCCAATTCCTTTTCAGCACCACCTTGAAGGCCACTGACATCATAGACAGCGTTGGCGTTGCCCGCGACAAGCCGCGCTACAATCGGGCCAGGATCGTTACCGTTATCGGTAAATGAGACATTGAGCGCTGCGTCAGCGAGCGCACGATCCCAGTCGTTCCCAATATCAAGTGTACCGGTCCCCCAAAAGGCGACATCTCCGCCAGCAGCGGCGGCGGCGTTTGGCATTAGCGAGGACGCGGCAAGACCTGCAGCACCACCAGCTGTTAGCTGCAGCATCTGCCTGCGGCTAAGGTTTTTGAGTAAATGACTTTGAAGTCTGTTCATATTATTCTCCTTTGTTGCACATTGTTATTTCATGACCGGAACCAAGGCCCCGGTCTCAAGGCCAAGTGTGGTGGCCTTGCCTGTATCCAAGCCGTTAGGCATGGCATCTGCTGAGATTTCCGCGATCAATTTGGTGCCATCATTCATGGCCAGAGTGCACTCGTAGTAACGTCCGCGGAAATGGCGCTCTATTAAAGTTGCGGGTATCCCCTGATCTCCGGCTTCTAAACTTAAGCGGTCGGACCGGATTGCAACTTTCTCTGGAAGCACGGTGCCTTCAAAGTCGGGGATCTCAAATTGACGCCCATTGATGCCAATCGAGAGACTAGAACCACGTTTTTCAGCTTTTTCGGGGGTGACGATAGACTCCAATCCGACAAAACGGGCCACAAACTCATTCGCGGGCCGATGTAGGATTTCGTCAGGGGTTCCGATCTGTTCAAGTTTGCCAAGATGCATGATGGCCATTCGATCTGACAGGCTCATGGCTTCGTCTTGGTTATGTGTGACCAAAACAAAAGTTGCTGATGTCTTCTGGTGCAGGCGTCCAAATTCATCACGCATTTGCTGACGCAGACGTTCGTCTAATCCAGTAAGCGGTTCATCAAGCAACAAGATACCGGGTTCCATAACCAAAGAACGGGCAAGTGCGACCCGCTGACGTTGACCGCCGGATAGAGCGGCGATGTTACGATCTTGGTATCCATCGAGGTCGACCAGTTGCAGGGCATCACGCACTTTTTCAGCCTGCACCGACTTGATTTCGCCACGGACCCGCAGGCCATAACCGACGTTTTGTGCCACAGACATATGCGGAAATAGAGCAAGGTCTTGAAAAACTGTATTACAAGGGCGCTTGTTAGCAGGCATCGTCGTGACATCGGCACCGTCAAAAAGAACCTGGCCCTGGGTGGGTTGATCAAAGCCTGCAATCATCTTCAAGAGTGTGCTCTTACCCGACCCAGACGACCCCAGCAGCGTAAAAAATTCGCCGGCTTTGATCTCAAGCTGTAGATCATCAACCGCAACGACGTCACCAAAGCGACGGCTTAAGTTTTGTATGCCAATCGAAATAGCCATTATGTGTCGTCTCTTTCTCTTACAATCAGAAGGCCACGGTCGTTGCGAAGAAAAGTTTGACCACTTAGCACCAAAGTGGTTGTGGTCGGTTCTTCGATCAGAGCGGGGCCAGATATTTCCAGTCCAGGCGGTAGCTGATCGCGTTCATAAATGGCGCAATTGGCCCACCCCTGCTCGGCGTTTTCAAAAACTTGGCGCTGTCCGATCTGGGCGCGTTCCTGCGTTAGCCCGTTATCCACTACAATGGGGCAGGATATGACCGGGCTTTGAAATTCGGCCACCAGATGTATGCCCGTTATTTCAACAGCAGTGTCAACAAGATCGAAGGAATAGGCCGTCTTGTGTGCGGCGTGAAAGTGTTCTGCGATCGAAGGAACATCAAGTTGGCCGCCAACATGGGTTGTAACAGAGTGCTCTTGGCCACGATAACGCAATTGCAGAGCGACCGCGAAGGTGAGCAGGTCGCCAGACTCCTGTCCAAAATAGTCAATTGCGGACTGGCGCATCACATTCAGTTCGATATCCAGCGGCGCAATCGCGTCAGCATTCAGTTCGCGAAACCAAGTTTTGCGCATGTCCGCCCTTGGCTTTGCGGCCAGCATACCCCACGCTGAAAAGATCCCGGCATGGGGCGGGATGACAACCCGTTTTGCATTGAGTTCACGCCCGAGGCTGGCAGCAAACATCGGCCCGCCGCCGCCTGTCACCACCAAAGTAAAATCGCGCGGGTCATAGCCTCGTTGGATTGTCACCAGCTTTAAGGCGTTGATCATGTTCGCCTCGGCCAGATCGAGGATTGCTTGTGCCGTTCTTTCTACGTCAAGCCCCAGCTTATCACCAAGGTTGGATACCGCAGCCCGCGCGGCATTAATGTCCAACTTAATTTTCCCATCGGCAAAGGTATCGGGATTAATGACGCCCGTGATCAGTTTGGCGTCAGTGACTGTTGGCTCAATGCCGCTGAATCCGTAACATACCGGGCCCGGATTTGACCCGGCGCTATCAGGTCCAACGGTGAGCGTGCCAAATTCATCGACACGTGCAATAGATCCGCCCCCAGCGCCAATCTCGACAATGTCGACCACCGGTACTTGTACCGGGTAACCGGGTGAATGTCGGCTCCATTCCATCCGGTATTCAGAAAATACCCGGGGTTTGCCATCCACAATAACCGAACATTTGGCGGTTGTTCCACCGACGTCAAAAGCGAGGACATTAGGCTCGTCAAGAAACTCGCCGATCCGAACTGCTCCAGCGACCCCACCGGAAGGACCGGATTCAACCAGATTTAAGGGCGCGGCGGATGCCTGCCGGAATGACGCAACACCGCCATTTGATAGCATAGCATAATGAGCGCAGCGCACGGCGACGTCGATCAATTTGGTTTCCAGTTTCTGGAAATATTTTGAGATGATGGGTTTGACATAAGCGTTCAAGACCACAGTGTTTGACCGTTCGTATTCCCGCCAAAGGCTGGTGATCTCGTGGCTACAACAAATCGTTGTTTCCGGTAGGTGTTCGGTCAAAAACCTGGCGCAAGCCACCTCATGTTCGGGGTTGGCGTAAGAATTAAGGAATAAGATTGCGACCGCAGCGACGCCTTCTGCTTTCAGGGCTTCGGCGACCTTCATCATATCGTCGGAATTAATGGGCTCCAGAATGGACCCGTCAGCCTCTATCCGTTCACCGACTTCATACCGCAATGCACGCTCGACATATGGCGGCGGCGTGTGAAACCGCAGATTGTACAGGTCGGGCCGCGTTCCACGCCCAATTTCAAGCACATCTCGGAAACCACGTGTTGTTACCAAGGCTGTTTTGACGCCCTTGCGTTCTGTGATCGCGTTGATGACAGTTGTGCCCCCATGGACAAAGAAACCAACCTGGGCAGGTTCAAGCCCATCCGAAATTTTGGCAGCATCGATTGTGTTGATCACACCTTGAGATTGATCCTCGGTCGTCGTGAGGCTTTTAGCAGAATATATCTGTCCGGTCTGCTCGTCGTAGCCGAGGAGATCGGTAAAGGTTCCACCTACATCTGTTGCCAATCGGATCATTATTTAGTTTTCCTTGCAGCCATAAATTGACCAAGCTTCGTCTGCCGTGATCAGTCCGTTTCGTAGGTCCCTATCAATTGCTTCGCGTGAGCGCAGCACCGGGTCGCCCCATCCGCCACCGCCGCCTGTAATGATGCGCACGGTGTCGCCCTTCAAAAGGGTGCGTTCGTTCAGCCGACCGTAAGATGTGGTTTTTCCAGTCCCCGCCTCGATGACTTCGAACCGGTTTACCGACCCGTCGTGGCCGCCTTCGGCGCCCCATGGTGGTGTCACATTGCGCCCGAAACTACCGGTTAGCATTGTCTTGTCTGCCAGCATTTCGTATTCGCGCACAACGCCAAATCCACCACGGTAACGCCCGGCGCCAACCCCACCTTCCACGTTGAAATCGTAGCGGCGCACTCGAACTGGGAATTTCGCTTCTAACAATTCAATGGAGTAATTGTAGGTGTCGCCGTCAGTCAGCGATATCAGCGCATTTGCGCCATCTTCATCTTCTGATGCACCCCATCCGCCATGAGTGGGTTCGATGTGAATGAACTCTTCTCCGGTCGCGCTGTGGCCACTGAGATAAATCACACACAGCGATGAATATGACCCTGCAGAGAAACGTTCTGGCAAATGTTTGGCCAAAGCCTTCCAGACTAGCTCGGACGCCTGAACGGACCCTTCATAGTACCAACCGGTAGGCGACGGTTTTTCCGCGGTAAAAATTGTGCCCTGTGGAGCCGTAATCTTAAGCGGCTGAAACCAACCTTCGTTAGATGGCTCTTGCGGGGCGACCATTGCTTTGAAAACGGATTTCACTGCTGATTGCAACGCGCCTGCGCCGCAATTGATTGGTCCAGAAACGGCAGGAGGGCACCCCGTAAAATCGGCCTCGACCTGGTCGCCGTCAATTGTGATCTTCACCTGCACATGAATGGGGTCGGTTGTAATACCATCTCCGTCGATCACATCGGAAGCCTCATAAACGCCATCGGGCAGGTGCTGAATGACGGCGCGGCTGCGCAAAGCAGATGCCTCAATGATGGCGTCAAAGCTGGATGCGAGCAGATCAGCTCCGTAACGTTCTAGCATTTCGCCCACACGCGACTCTGCGATCCTGACGGTTGCTATTTGCGCGTTCAGATCGCCCATGGCGATGTCAGGTAGCCGTGTATTTTCGCGGATAATTCTGACAATTTCTGGGTTAATAATATCGCCGCGGGCTAGTCGGATGCGTGACAGCCGCAACCCTTCTTGGAAGGTTGAATTGGCATCAGGCGGAAGGCTGCCTGGCACTGCACCGCCGACATCGACCCAGTGGGCAACATTCAAGGCATAAGCAACAAGGCGACTTCCCTGGAACAACGGACGAATGATCGCGAAATCACAGGCATGGGTGCCGCCATGATAGGGGTCATTGGTGACGTATATGTCCCCGGGTTGCATTTCGCCTGCATAGATCTCAACCACCGACCGAAGTTGAGTGCCGAAGGTTCCCGTGAACAAAGTTATGCCATTGGTCTGCGCAACCAAGTCCATTTTTGCAGTACAGATGCCACATGCGAAATCTAACACTTCATATATGACGGGGCTCATGCTTGTACGTTGCATAACAACGCCCATCTCGTCGACAACCGACAATAACTTGCCC
>JBLIIB010000177.1:0-9024 GCA_047634795.1 Candidatus Azotimanducaceae bacterium
CCATAATATTTGTCCTCTTATTGGCTCGCTTACGCTGCGCGCTCGGCTTCGATGGCCGAGATGAGTTTGTCCTGCCAGGTGGCTTCACTACCGATATTGGTGGCCAAAAGCTTCGAGCGACGATAAGGAAACTGGCAGTCGAATTCCCACGTAAAGCCCATTCCGCCGTGAGTCTGGATGTTTTCTTTTGACGCGTAGTAATAAGCCTGAATAGCAGAGACTCGAGCCGTCGCTGCTGCAATTGGGATTTCTTTGGCACCGGTTGAGATCGCCCATGCGCCGAAATAACAGTTTGATCTTGCCAGTGTGTTTTTGACGTAGATGTTTGCGAGCTTGTGTTTGATTGCCTGGTAAGTGGCAATGGGGCGACCGAAAGCGAATCGGCCCATTGCGTACTCTTTGGCCATGTTCAGCGCAGTGTTCGCACCGCCGACCTGCTCCCAGGCGAAAAGAACCGCTGCTTTGTCATAGGTTTGCTGAACGATCGACCAGCCTTCGCCCTCCTCACCCAGACGCTCTGCGTCGGCGTTGTTCAGTGTAATTCTTGCGTGAGACCGGCTTGGGTCGATTGTTTTTATTGTTTCTCTTGTGACGCCGCTTTGATTTAAATCGACGATGTAAGCCGTTGCTCCGTCGCCCTGGTCCGTTGCGGCAATAACAATAGCAAAGTCCGCAATGTCGCCATCGGCAACGGGGATTTTTTCACCTGACAACCGTTCGCCATTTGCTCTGCACTGCAGGCTTCTAGGCGTTGCCTGGCCGGCACTTTCTGCCACTGCAAAACAACCAATGCTTTCTCCTGCTGCGAGCTTTGGTAGATATTGCCCTTTTTGTGCATCACTGCCCGCAATCAATAGTGCCTCTGTTGCCAGATATACCGATGATGAAAAGGGTAGGGGGGCGAGTGCGCGACCCAACTCCTCGGCAATGACCGAAAGTTCAAGATAGCTGAGCCCAAGGCCTTCGTATTCTTCAGGAATGACCGTGGCAGTCCAGCCCATGTCGATGACCTTCTTCCAAAGCTGGGCGTCGTAGGGTTCATCTCCATCGAGTATATTTCTAACGGCTGAAGGTGGGCAGTGATCGCTTAAAAAGCCGCTTGCCTGTTCCCTCAGAAGGTTTTGTTCATCCGAAAATTCAAAGTTCATGCTGGTGCTCCCTCTGGCATGTGACGATAAGTGTTTTTGTTTTTATTGGTTGTTTTTATTGGTTGTTTTTATTGGTTGTTTAGTGTGATTTTTCAACCCGCTATTTTCACAGGCAGGTCGCTAATTCCGTGAATAAAGCTTGATCTCAAATACTTGGGTTCACCCACAAGATCGATGCGGTCAAAACGCTTTAAGATTTCTTCCCAAAGCACGGTTAGCTGCATTTCCCCTAGTCGATTGCCGACACAGCGGTGAATACCGAATCCAAATGACAGGTGCTGTCTGGGGTTTTTTCGGTCGATAATAAATTGGTTGGCGTTTTGGATTTTGCGCTCGTCCCTGTTCCCCGAGATGTACCACATCACGACTTTATCTCCAGCCTTGATGTGTTTCCCGTTCAACTCAACGGGTGATAACGCGGTTCGACACATATGGGCAACCGGGCTCTGCCAGCGAATGATTTCGGGCACCATTTTTGGAATCAATCCCGGATTCTGGCGCAACTTGGTGTATTCATCCGGGTTCTGATTTAGCGCCAGAACCCCTCCTGAAATGGAATTGCGAGTCGTGTCATTGCCGCCAACGATCAACAGTAACATGTTGCCAAGAAACTCGTTCGGCGGCATGTTTTTGGTTGCTTCACCCTGTGCAAGTATTGAGATCAAATCTGTACCGACAACGTTGCTAGATTGCCGATCTTTCCAGACGGCGTCAAAATACTCAAAACATTTCCAGAGTTCCTGGAAGCCTTCCTCCGGTGTCGCGAATACGTCCGGGTTGCTGATGTTCTCAACCGTATCGGACCAGGCAATGAGCTTATGTCGGTCCTCCTGAGGAATGCCAAACAGGGTGGCGAGCATTTGTCCTGTGAGTTCCACTGAGACTTCCCGTACCCAGTTGAATTCTTCGTTACGGGGCAGGTTATCCAAGATATTGGCGGCACGCTCTCTGATAAGACCTTGTAGTTCCTGTAATTTGGGTGGTGTAAATGAAGGCGCTACCACGGCACGTTGTTCATCGTGAACCGGAGGGTCCTGCATGATGAACATAGGCAGATGGAACATCGATTGCTCTTGCGGATTCTCAATCGGTCTACCGCCCATCCGGATACCACCCTGATTGATGTCCGATGAAAACAATTCGTGATGAGTATCAACAAACATGATGTCTTTGTAATTGGTGACGGACCAATAGTCGCCAAACATGCTTTCAGGCGTGTAGTGCACGGGATCCTCTTTCCTCAGACGCTCGAAGTACGGCTGAAACTTGTCGTGCTCGAAAAGGGAAGGGTGAGCCGGGTCCAGCTCAGCCAGCGGGATACTCCAAGGATCAACGTTGACATCGATTGCCCATTTGTCACGGGCTTCGGCGTTGCTAATCACTGCGGGTTCTGACGCTGGTTTGTTTTCGTCGCTACTGCTGCTGTTTTCGGGCATAGCTGTCTGACGTTGAAACGGAGGCCTTAATACTAGTGAAGCCGAACAAAAGAAGCCAGTTGGCGCCCGAGATGTGAACTTTGATGAATGACGCTCTATACACTCAAGACCTAGCCGTCTTTTCCGGCGGCTTGACCCTTTGAACACAAGCAGTTAGCTTCTTTTCTTTTTTTACATTTACTTTTTGTACATTTTTCTTTTCCACTTTTTCTTTTAATAGATTCATTACATATTTCGGGAGTAAACGGTGAACTTTGATTTTTCTGATGACGAAAAGATGATTCAGGACCAGATTGAGCGATATCTGTCTGATCAGTGCGGGTTTTCGGTGTTTAGATCCGTGCTGGAAGGGCAGGAACCTTATGGCGTGGAGGTTTGGAAGGGGCTGTCCGACATGGGATTGCAGGGCACTGCCATTGAGGCAGCGTATGGTGGTGTGGAGGCCGGTTATCTAACACTTTGTCTTGCCGCTCAGTGCCTGGGTGCTCATCTTGCGCCCGTGCCGTTTTCTTCTTCAATTTATCTCGCGGCAGAAGCCATCTCGTGTTTCGGTAGTGATGACCAGAAAGAAAGCTGGTTGCCTCGACTTGCGAGCGGTGAGCTTATCGGCACATTGGCCGTTAACGAATCGCTTGCGGAACCCACCGCGGATACGATTTCAACTTCCTTTGGAAATGGTGTGCTGAGCGGTACTAAACAAATTGTGCCACACGGGTTGGTGGCTGATATTGCGGTGGTTATTGCGAAAACCCAGGATGGGCTCAAATTAGTGATCGCTGATTTGAAAGGGGTCAATCGATCGGCACTTGAAACGGTCGATCCGACCATGGCGTCCGCAAGCCTGTCGTTTTCCGAGATACCTGCGGAGCAACTCGGTGAAAGCCACGAAGGCTGGCAGGCGCTGCAAACCATCTACAACCGTGCCGCGGTCCTCTATTCGTTCGAGCAGCTCGGTGGCGCGCAGAAGGCGCTCGACATGGCGGTCGCCTATGCCAAAGAGCGTTTTGCGTTTGGCAGACCCATCGGCTCGTTTCAGGCACTAAAACACATGATGGCTGATATGTATGTGGCACTAAAACTGGCTGAATCGAACTGTTTCTATGCTGCCTGGGCACTCCAAAATGATGCGGAAGATCTACCACTGGCGGCGGCGACCGCGCGCGTCTCTGCGACGCAGGCGTTCCAATTATGTGCCCGAGACAATATTCAGGTTCATGGCGGAATGGGCTTTACGTGGGAATATGATTGCCATCTATATTATCGCCGCTCTAATTACCTGACGTTGGTGCTCGGTGGGATGACGGTCTGGGAAGACAAGTTAATCAACGCACTGCCCGATGCGGCTTGACGCGCAACTTTAATGAGTCAATTAGACAACCCAGGAGCCTCTGATTAAAGTCTATTTGCGTCGGGCCGCACCAAAACATGTGCGCCCCAGCCGGACCGCTTGTACGGACAAAAATATCTTTTCAACCAGAGCTTCCCTAAAACAAAATTAAGCAGGAAGAACACAATCATGGATTTTAGCGATACGATCGAAGAAGCAGAATTTCGCCAGCAGGCAAGACAGTGGATTGCTGAGAATGCACCGACCTATCTTGAAGAACCACTATCCACTAGCGGATTTGGTTCCACCAAAACAGACCAGTACAACCCGCTAGAAGAAGCCAAAAAGTGGCAAAAGAAGAAAGCAGACTCAGGTTGGGCGTGCATTCAGTGGCCCAGCGAATACGGTGGTCAAGACGCAACACCAATCCAGAGCGTTATCTGGAACCAGGAAGAAGGCCTATATGCTCAGCTAAGTCGGACATTTATCATCGGCCAGGGCATGTGTGCCCCAACCATGATGGCATTCGCACGCGAGGACCATAAAGAACGGTTGCTACCGAAACTCGCTAGCGGAGAAGAGGTGTGGTGCCAGCTGTTTTCTGAACCACATGGAGGTTCTGATTTGGCAGGTCTTCGGACCCGCGCAGAAAAAGACGGCGATGATTGGGTTATCAACGGTCAGAAAATATGGACATCTGGCGCGCAGAATTCTGATTATGGCATCTTGATCACAAGAACCGACCCGGAAGTGCCCAAGCACATGGGTTTGACTATGTTCTTCCTGGACATGAAATCCGAAGGCGTGGAGATCCGTCCTATCAAGCAGTCCAATGGTGATAGCGGATTCAATGAAGTTTATTTCGACAATGTCCGCATACCGGATGCACAGCGGTTGGGTGAAGTAGGGGAAGGCTGGAAGGTTTCACTGACTACGTTGATGAACGAGCGACTCGCCATTGGTGGCAGCATTTCTACCGGATTTCCTGAGATAAAATCTCTGGTGGACGAATTGCGGTTTTTAAGCGGCCCCGCTATTGAGAACCCTGCCGTGCGCTCGAAACTGGCGGACTGGTACGCAAAATCGGCGGGACTGAAGAACACGGCATCCCGTGCTATCTCTGCGCTGTCCAAAGGTGAGACTCCCGGACCAGAAAATAGTATCGGGAAATTGGTAGCTGGCGGCATGATGCAAGACATCGCAAAATTTGGGTTGGACCTGCAGGGATTGGGGGGTGTGATTGTTGATCCTGAAATGGCCGCCGGTTCTGCCCGACTTCAGGCTATGCTGATGCGCTCGCCTGCTGTCAGAATTGAAGGCGGCACCGATCAGATTTTAAGAAATATTATCTCTGAGCGCGTGCTGGGTTTACCCGGGGACATGCGTGCGGATAAAGGTTTGCCCTTCAATAAGATTCCCTCTGGAAATTAACACCGTGAGACTGAGGACAACACGCTATAATTCGCAACTATAACCGGGATTGCTTTAGCCGACATGGCTCAGAACTTAACTATCGTGGCAGGGATGCATCGAAGCGGCACTAGCCTTATGGCAAAGATGCTGGAAGTCTTCGGTATTGTGCTGCCTGGGGATATCGTAGGCCCGGCAGTCGACAACGAAAAGGGCTTCTTCGAAGACCGTGGCATCATCGCATTGAACGATGAGGTGATGTTTGAGCTCGGTTTGCGCTGGGATAGCTTGAGCGGATTTTTCCTTGGTCCGGAAGATTTTTCGTCGCCTCGATTTGATGTGCTCAAAGACCGTGCCCGAAGCATTGTCAGGGAGCGGGAGTTGCAACATGAGCATTGGGCATTCAAAGATCCCAGGTTTTCTCGCCTGACGGGTTTCTGGCTGCCTATTCTTGCCTCGGAAGATGTTGAATGCCGGATCATTATTGCCTTACGGCGACCCGGTGCGGTGGCGGCTTCGCTGGCGACCCGGAATCAATTTCCAGTGCTGAAGTCAGTCTACCTCTGGTTTCTTCATACTCTGGACATTTTGTTAGCGACTCAAAATTTTGACCGGATGATTGTGTCCTACGAGCGACTGATGTCGGAACCCCGCGCGGTGCTCGATGAGTTTGAAGGCTTTCTCCCTGCCCCTATTGAATCAATCAGGAACGAGTTTCTGATTGATTTTATTTCTTCTGACCTCAATCATCATCAGGACGCAAATGATGCTGAAGTTTTCGCGCCGGCGACGCGTCTGTTCAATCAGCTTGATACCGCGTCGCCGTTGGCCATTGATCATCAACAGCTCTTTTCACTTATACCGGATTCCTCAGATCAGGCGTTACTCGGACTTATTACTGAGCAAGAAGTCTTGGTCTTTGAGCGAGAGGACAGGCTTAAGGCGACAATTCAGGAATTCAAAAACTACCAGCTGCAACTCGAGCAGAACGTTCGTGAAAAAGAAGCATGGGGTAAAAAACTCGATGGTGACGTTGCTGCGCTGAGGAATGGTGCAGGAAAACTTAAAGCTGACGTCCTATCTCTTAAGACAAGTGTTTCTGACCTCGACACAAAGGTGTTGGCGCGGGACGAGCAGCTCAGGGATGCTGAAGAAAGTTTGAGAGCGCTTGATCGAGCTCACGAGGTGCTTAGCGCTGATTCGAAGGCAGAGTCGGTTCGGCTTTGGGCCATCATCGAAAAGTATCGAATTGAGGTTGAGGTGATAGAAGGCTCTCTTTCCTGGCGTGTTACAGGTCCGTTGCGCTGGATACACCGTGTGGTAAAACGTGCGCCCGGCGTGCTTTTCCGTAAGAGCTTAGCGTTGGCCCGCTGGCTCGTGTTTCTGCTTCCCGCGGATTCGATGCTGCGAGCGCGAATTATCAAAACGTATGATCGGTTTCGTGCTTTGCTTAAAGGGGACGTCGACAACGAATCTGTTCGCGATTCTCATCGGGAACTCGTTTCAAACCGCCAACAGATGCTTGTCAGAAACGACCAGCCTGATATTGATATCCTGCCGGATCTTGATATCAGTATTGTGACTTACAACAGTGAACGTTGGGTCGAAGGTTTTGTTTCCAGTCTTCGCGCGCAAACATACCCACTCGCCAAGCTTCGCCTGTTCGTGGTCGATAATGGTTCTGATGATGATACCGTGGCTTGCTTAGAACAAGTCGATTGGTCGGACTTTGGCGGTTTTAGTCTGTGCCAAAATGACAACCTGGGTTTTGGGGGAGGGCACAATGTTGGTGTTTCTGACGGGCAGAACGAATTTGTCCTGGTGACAAACGTTGATATTGAATTCACAAAGGATTGCCTTACCCGCGCGCTGGGTTTTGCTGTAAGCGACTCAGCCGAAATCGCATCGTGGGAACTTCGCCAGGCACCTTACGAACATCCTAAATTTTATGATCCTGTTTCGCTGCTGACAGGCTGGTCGGCTCATGCTTGCATTGTTTTCAGGCGATCAGCTTTTGAAGCGGTGGGGGGCTATGAATCTCGGATCTTCATGTATGGTGAGGATGTAGAGCTCTCGTATCGGCTCCGCTCACAGGGCTATAGGCTTCGCTATCTGCCATTTGCTGTCGTCAATCACTATACCTACGAAGAACCGGGAGAAGTAAAACTGCTGCAGTATCAGGGAAGTACTCTCGCTAATGCTTACATCAGGTTGCGATACGGTTCCCTGATGGATGTGCTCCGAATTTTTCCGATGTTTTCTCGTTTGCTGCTGTCCGTTGGCACCGTCCCGAACCAGCGGCAGATCGTTTGGGGAAATATCAGAAAGCTGGCGCGCAATGCACCGTATTTTTTTAGACATCGAACTGCGACGCACCGGTTTTCGTTTAGAGCGTGGGATTACGATATTGTGCGCGACGGGGCTTTCTATGAGTCGCGTGAACTGGTTAGTCCATACCCTCTGGTTTCCGTTATTACGCGGACGTATCGTGGGCGGGAAAACCTGCTTCATGAATGTATGCAGTCCGTGGCCAATCAAACCTATCCCAACATGGAACATATCATCGTCGAAGATGGTGGTGAAGAGATGCGAACCACGGTCTCGACTTTTCAAGAGCGTTTCGCCGACAGGATAGTGCGATATTTTCCTTTGGAGAAAGGCGGGCGATGCATAGCTGGTAATGAGGGCCTTGCAAGGGCCCATGGGGAGTATCTGGTTTTTCTGGACGACGACGATCTGTTTTTTGCGGACCACGTTGAAGTGTGCGTGTCTGAACTGCAGGCAGATGAAACCGTTTCCGGGGTATATGCGCTTGCCTGGGAAGTTGAGACAGAATTTGAGACAGGTTCCAGCGACTCGAGTTACGAGGAAATGTCACACGGTACGCCGGCGGTCCATTTTCAGCCCTTCGATCAGGCCGTGTTAATTCATCACAACGTCATCCCTATTCAGGCGCTGGTTTTTGACCGCACGCTCTATGAGCGACATGGTGGCTTTGATCCGGCGCTGGATAATCTTGAGGATTGGAATCTTTGGGTGAGGTACACCAGCGATGCCGACTTTAAGTTCATTGAGAAAACGACTTCAATGTATCGCACTCCGTGGGACCTGGATGAAAAATCTCGACGTCAGGCTGTCTTGGACGACTACCTGGAAGAAGCCATGGCTAAAAATCGTGAGGCGCTACTCGCTGTTGGTCAACGAGAACAAGTGATGGTCGACGAATAGTTGACGCCTTATTTTTTGAAGCGCTTTTCCAGCATTCCCCATACCGCCGCTGTACTTGCCGGGCTCGGCTGTTTCAGGAAGGGCCAAGCGCGCCGGTATCCGTCGTATTTTGATCGAAGCCCTGTTTTAAACTGACCGCGCCCGGTGAGGAGTGCGAGCGTTGCCAGCGTCATCAATAAATGAAATGGCAACATAAGTGTGAGTAGCAATGCAGGCATGTTTTTGAAGTAACACCAGATCAAGTTTCGATGCCCGTAGTAGACAGAGAAATCGCTCCTGTACCCGGTGGTGGCTGAGCCGACGTGACGCACCACGGCGTTATGAACAAAGAGGCAGGGGAAACCCAAATTCTGCAAACGAAAACCTAAATCGATGTCTTCAACATACATGAAAAATGATTCATCAAACCCGCCCGCTTCTTGGTAAGCCGCAAGCGCATACATAACAGCCCCGCCGCAGGCGCTGAATACGGGTT
>JBLIIB010000178.1:0-8987 GCA_047634795.1 Candidatus Azotimanducaceae bacterium
CAATTTCTTCGGCAGGCAGCAAGGGATCCCGATGTTCTTTCGGTAAAACAAACCCTTTACCGCACCAGCAATAACTCGCCCATTGTAGACGCTCTGATTGATGCAGCAAACCACGGCAAAGCAGTCACCACGGTAATAGAACTTGAAGCCAGAGAAGATGAGTCGACGAATGTGGAACTGGCAAAGCGCCTGGAACAGGCTGGTGTTCAGGTCAGTTACGGGATTGTTGGCCTGAAAATCCATTGCAAAGCGACAATGGTTGTACGTCGGGAAGGTGATGAGACGTATCTTTATACACATCTTGCAACAGGAAATTACCACGCGGGTAATGCAAAACGTTACACAGACCTTTCGTTTTTTACGCGCGATCAGACAATTGGTCGGGATGTGAATGTTGTCTTCAATTACATCACAAGTGGTCTACTGCTTGAGACAAAAAGTCTTATTGCATCACCCATGGGTTTCCGTCCCTGGTTGGAAAATAGTATTGAACATGAAATTGAACAAGCGAATCTGGGTCGGCCAACTCGGATCATTATCAAAGTAAATTCTTTTACTGACCCGGATATTGCTGAGCAGCTTTACCGCGCGTCAGCAGCCGGTGTGCAGATAGACCTACTAGTTCGCAGGCAATGCATCGTTCGACCCGGGGTTGCCGGTTTGTCGGAGAATATCCGGGTAAAAAGCCTGGTTGGAAGGTTCCTAGAGCATGCCAGAATTTACGCATTTTCTAGTGGATGTGCATTACACGATGCAGGTGCTTCTGTGTTTGTTGGGTCTGCAGACATTATGGCGCGTAATCTGGATGAGAGAGTGGAGATTGTTTTTCCGTTGAACGATCCTCGGCTAAGATCTATCGTGATTAATGAAATCCTGCATGCGAATATCGCTGATACTCGACAAAGCTGGATTCTGAAAGATGACAACGAATATCATCGTCATGCGGAACGTGAAGGTGTGTGTGCCCAAAGTCTATTTATGCAAGACCAGGCTGGATCGTTGGGAAAACTGGTTGACCAAATCGATACGAATGTCGAACCAGGTAATTCTGCTGTGGATGTTTATGGAAGGGACCGGGGACTGTGAAAGTAAAATCTGCATTGCTGTCAGTTGTACTGATGATGGGCGCAGGTTTTTTGCATGCAGATCCGCTATTCGATTCAGATGAAACATTGCTGCTGAGCCTCGAAGGCCCCATTGAGTTGATGGGTAAGGACAGGGACAAAGAGAAATCCTGGCCGGGTGTCCTGTCTGGCGATTTGGGTCGATTTGATGTGGACTTGAGTCTTCGCGGAAAGCGGCGGCTGGATGAGTCAGTTTGTGAATATCCACCGTTGCGTCTCGATTTTCAAAAAAAGCAGATTAAAAACACAGTGTTTGCACATCAAGGTGATATCAAGCTGGTGGTTCAGTGTGACAATCTTGAGGTCTTCGCTGATTATCTCCGTCTCGAATTTTTGATCTACAAAGCCCTGAATTTACTCACCCCTGCCAGCTACCGGGTTCGCTGGGTTGAGATAGTTTATTCTGACCCAGGCGCAAGAGCCGGAAGGCAGGAGCGCCACATGCCAGCTTTTTTTGTGGAGCGAAAATCCCGTTTAGCAAAGCGTCTGGATTCTGAAAAATCTGACGTTACAAGCATCGACATTGCAAAAATGGAGCCAGAGCAGGCAAGCCTGCTTGGCCTGTTCCAGTATGTTATCGCCAACCTGGATTATTCATTGGCAGCAGCAGCGCCGGGACAATCCTGCTGCCACAACGCCAAACTACTGCTGGCGCAAAGTGGCCAGTATGTGCCGGTGATCTACGATTTTGACTCAGCGGGCCTGATCAATGCCCGCTATGCGGGGCCAACCCATGGCCTCGGAATCAAAAAGGTTACGCAACGAATTTACAGGGGTTATTGTTTACACAACGGTAACCTCGAAGCCGCCCGCGCTTCTCTGCTTGCAAAGCAAAAAGCAATCAAAGTACTGTTTCAGAATGATGCAATAGTGCAGGAAAAAGCAAAAAAGAGGGTTCTGAAATTCCTCGAGGCTTCTTTTAGAATTCTTAAAACACCAAAGAAGTTCAACCGTTTTATTACTGGCCGATGTCGAGGATAGAAGGGTAAATGGTTATCTTACCTCCTCGGTCTTTTCCTTCATCAGATACCACTATTTTGTGTCCCTGCAACACGGCAACCCCCTCAGCCTGGGGATGTCCTTTTAGCTTGTGAACCTTCGTCAATTCGAATTCCCCGCCTCCCTTCCGCTCAAGCTCAAGCAAGCGTTTTTGACGGGCTGCGAGGATGATCAAGCGTAAACCATCAGGGGTTTTAACTGTTGTAATCGCCGATGGGTTGAGGCCTTTTCTGAAGTCTCTTGTGAACTGTTCAGGCGAGAGTTTGAGAAAATTTGTGGTTAAACTGGTCGCCGGGTCAAAGCGAAATATCAACAAGCCATTTTTGTATTGGGGGTCGAAAACCGTTTTACAGAGCAGTAACAGGTCTCGTCCTTCGGAGTGTAGGCCTTCTACTTCGCAGGTTTTCTGAAGACCTGTGTTGGCCACCGTCAACTCGCCGGAGTCGAGGTGCCTTGCGTACAACATGCCGGTGCTGGTAACGAGATAAAGTTGTCGCCGAAGGACTTCAATTCCCTCGTAGTCCGCTGGTGGTCCGGCTTCAAAAAGCTTCTCGACGTTACCACTTTCCAGCTCAAACTGGAAAACGGTGCCTTTTTCATCTGTCATGAGATAGAGGTGGTTTTCGTCAGCAACCGCCAGTCCGGAAACCTCCCGCAGATATTCAGGCAGTCGCCACTGCACGGTTTCGCCGGTCTTGGTTGCCGGTCTTATCGGTGCGTTTTCGGGACTGGATGCTAGCAACACAGTGATGCCGCTAATAACAATCAGTGAGCCCGCAAGAACCAGGATCAAGCGCAGGTTCACTGCTCGTCCTGTCCTCCCTCGTTCATCCAGGTTTTGGTGAACCAGCGATTTACCGATACCTGCTCCGCGTAGTCAAACTCCCACATCAGTAGAACCATATAGTTGAAGACCATGGTGATCACAATGGTAATTTCGAGGGCTTCAATGCCAGCCGCAAGACCTGCTCCGATTGCGACAAATATGTAAATGGCGTCCAACGTATCATCGAGGGTCAAACGGAACCGAACCCCGGCAACAATACCTGCAAGGCTGAAGGCAAGGGCAAGCGAGTTCTGGACAATCATGACAATCCCAGCCACAACAACCGGCAGCAAGAGGATGGTCAGGACAAAAGCCTGCTCCCGACCCTTGCGTCGTCTAGCGCCCATATAGATCCAGGCCACCGGTTCCATCAGGAGCAGAACACCTACCAATGCTAGGCCGAGGCGAATGGATTTTTCCAGTGGGTCCCACAGAATGGGTTTTGATTGCCCCGTCATTAACTCACTGACGCCGCTATCTAGGGTTTCGACGCCCCCGATGGGAAGGTGCGCCAGCATGGCAGGAAAGAGCGTTATGATGCCCCACACGAAAAGCCCGAGAACGCCATAGTAGGCAGTGACCTGCAACATTGGTTTGGCAGACTTCATCATCTTGTTATTGCTCCGGCGCGGATATTGCCTAGTCTAACGAACCAACCGTGTTTTCGCGAATGAAGAAGCGGGTGCGGCCAACTTAACAGTCATTCGAGGATAATCCTCGATGATAAAATCAAGCATCTACGAATGACACTGGTTCTCTCGACCAGACGTCCCCCAGTAATCATTCAACATGCAATTTGGCCCTACTTTCAATTTAATCTAATCCATCGAGACATTGAAAATATGTTAGCTCAGCGTGGATTAATCGTCACGCGTGAATCAATTCGATTATGCTGCATGGTGATAAGGCAAGCCGCATCAGGCCGATGGGGCGAGGATGACGGAAGATGAGGGTTTGCAGGCGTGCCGTATCAGGCGCATTATCGATGTGTACCAGAGCCCTTGGTTCAGAAGTTGTGAGCCAGAAGCCTTTGACCAAGGACTAGGGAGCCCGAGAGATCGGGTTTCTTGCACTGAATCGATTGAGCGCAGGAGACTTTAGCCACGACAAATTCATCCCCCACCTCGTTGCGCGCGCGTGTTTATGCGCTAATCGAAGCTTCCGAGACACGCACTCGCTGGGCGCCGCTGTTCGACGCTTTCATTATCGTGATGATTGTGGCCAACGTCGCGGCTGTTGTGTTGGAAACGGTCGATCATCTGGGGGCTGAATATAAGGCACTGTTCGCCGCGTTCGACTTGTTCTCCGTCATGGTTTTTACCATCGAGTACCTCATGCGCCTGTGGGTGGTGGTTGAATCGAGTAATCTGCAATTTGCGCGTCCTTTCATGGGGCGCCTGCGTTATTCACTCACTCCAATGGCGATCATTGATCTGCTTGCGATTGCACCCTTCTACCTGAGCTGGTTCCTGGTGATCGACTTGCGATTCCTACGCGTGTTCCGATTACTGCGCCTGCTCAAGCTAACCCGTTATTCGCCCGCACTCGAAACGCTCTGGGCAGCCGTCCACACGCAGCGGCGCGCCCTCGCCGCCGCCTTTGTCGTAATTTTGGTGTTGCTAGTGTTTGCCTCGAGCATCATCTATCTGCTTGAGCATGAGGCGCAGCCAGTGGCATTTGCCAGCATTCCCCACGCAATGTGGTGGGGTCTGGCGACGCTGACCACCGTCGGTTACGGCGACGTGGCCCCAATCACAGCGGCGGGCAAGGTTTTTGGCGGGCTGATCATGGTGCTTGGCATCGGCATGTTCGCGCTGCCAGCCGGTATTCTGGCGACCGCCTTCGCCGATGAATTGCGAAAGCGAGAATTTGTCGCCAACTGGCGCATGGTTGCTTCGGTACCGTTGTTCAGTCATCTGGATGCGGTGCGTATTGCAGACATCGTGGCCCGGCTGGAGCTAAAAATACTCCCGCCTAACTACGCAGTATTCGATAAAGGTGATACCGCCGATGCGATGTATTTCATCTCCGTTGGGGTGGTCGAAGTGGAGATCCCCAATCATCCACATAGTCTGGAGGCCGGCGATTTTTTCGGTGAGATCGCACTTCTCCAGGACGGCGTGAGAACAGCGACGGTGCGCACTAAGAGCGAGTGTCAGCTGATGGCCTTGAACGTGCGTGCCTTCAAGAATCTGCTCATGAGCGACCCGGATCTTCGTGAGCAACTGGTGCGTACCAGTGAGGAGCGATTGCGTGAACTTGAGGCGCAGGGTACTTCTGATTTCATTGAAGATTAAAGCGCTGTGACATGGTTGATCTTTTACATGGTCAATGACGGTAGGATAAAATTCGGCACATCCACCATCTAGATAATAACGCACAGTAGTCCGTTTTTATTATTTAACCATCGTACAAATATAACTAGCTCGGTTTGAAAGATCGGCATTGAGATGGGGAACCATGTGCGCCCATCGCTTGTGCTGTAAAGTGAATTTGATAGCGGTCAAGATCCCATTGGTGTGGTGTCCATTTACATTAGTATTGAAATGAAATATCAAGCCTGACACAAACGAGAATAGTCATCAGTACCCGCTCGCTCTTGACACTACGGAACTATCTTTTTATATTGAAATAGTTAATGTAAATCATTAAATTCCACTGACTCACCTGTAATCAACATGACGACCGAATATGATCAAACCGGTTTTGATACCCCGTACCTCTGGGACACTCTGGTCACGCTGGGCTGCCTGATGGAAGCCCCTACCGGGCAATAAAAGGAAAAAATGAAATGAGTGATGAAAGAATAGTTCAGGAACTGATGGGAGCCCCAGGCTCGCCGTATACACGCAAGATGCTAAGTATGATGCGTTTTAGGCATATCCCATATCGATTGGAGCGCCAGTCGCGTATTTCGAATTCGAGCGAGGAAAGGCACAGAAAAAAACGTGTCCAACCCAAGGTTTCATTGCTGCCTACTTTCTATTTCAAAGATGAAGAGGGGGCAGAGGTCGCCGTTACCGACTCTAGCCCACTGATTCGACGTTTTGAGGCAGAGTACCAAGGTCGTTCGGTGATTCCATCTGACCCTGCGCTTGCGTTCATCGATATGCTGCTGGAGGACTATGGCGACGAATGGCTGACAAAGGCCATGTTCCATTATCGTTGGTACTATGATGCCGACATTAAAAAGGGCGGAGATATTCTGCCGAGATGGGGCGGTATTTCTCAACCTGAAGAGATGGTTCAGCCTATCAGCGAATTCATCCGAGAGCGGCAAATTTCACGGCTGTCCTATGTTGGCTCTAACGAAGTCACTAAGCCAACGATTGAGGGTAGCTTTAAGCGCTTTATTCATCTCCTCGACAAACATTTGACTGACCATCCCTTTTTGATGGGCGAACGCCCCGGCGCCTCAGATTTTGCCATTTATGGTCAACTGACTTGCCTCGCTTTGTTCGACCCCACGCCACAAGCCATCATTCTCGCGGAATGCCCACGGGTCTACGCCTGGGTCGAGATTGTGGAAGAGTTGTCAGGTTATTTAGTATCAGACGATGACTGGCTGGATATTGATAACCCACCCGAAACACTGAAAAACATCCTCGCTGAAGTGGGTCGCATCTACGCGCCCTATCTAATTGGCAATGCGAAAGCAGTAATAGAAAAGGCAGACAAGCTCGAGATGGAGTTGGACGGCAAACCCTGGGAGCAAAACCCATTCGCCTATCAAGCCAAATGTCTGCAGTGGCTGCGCGAAGCTTATGCTGCCCTCAGTAACGAGGATCGCTCGCGAGTAGACCGTGTGTTAGAAGGCAGCGGGGTTCTACAGTTATTTGGGTCGTGAAATTCATCAGGACACGGGGATACGTAGAACAAAGGGTAATGAATGAAAACAGACTATAGACTGCTGGCCTGGGATTTCAGCTACTTTTCAGCCAAGGTACGCGCCTACTTGCGCTTCAAAGAGTTTCACGGTGCTTTGACCTATGAAGAGGTCTTTGCTACTCAGGCCATTATTCAGGGATACATGATTCCCGCGACGGGTTCTAACGTGGTGCCCCAGGTTGAATCGGCGAGCGGCGAGTGGCTGCAAGACAGCAGTGAAATGATCGACGTGCTCGAAGCCCGACATCCGCAAGCACCGGTCGTACCCGAAGGGCCTCGTCAACGCCTTGTATGTTACTTAATAGAACTGCTTGCCGATGAGTGGATGCTGCCCTGGGGCTTCTGGGAACGATGGCATTATTCGCTTAACGATGTTCAACCGAACCATGAGGCCTTCAATGCTCAACAATGGGGACGGATGTTTGCACCCGAACAAACTGGTCTAGCGCAAAGACAGACAGCTCGGTTTGTATTCCGAGAGATGATGAAGATAGATGATCCACAAAGCGCCGAGATGGGGCCTTATGCAGGATTGCCACAGCTCGGTGTTACTGAAAAGACCGAAGCAGCATGGACCACAAGCATGCACAACATGCTGGCCATACTCGAAGCACACTTTGACCAACATGACTATATTCTGGGCGGTCGACCAACGCTTGCTGACTTCGCACTGCTCGGCCCGCTTTACCCCCATCTATACAAGGACCCGGTGCCGGGTTTTATGATGCGCACCCAGTACCCTTTAATCTGCGAGTGGATCGAGCGCACTAACGGATCTTATGAGGGTGGATCAAATAGCTATAGGCAAACAGCCTATCAACTAGAAGAAGGCGTGTTGACCGAGTTCTGTGGCGCCAGTGACGAAGGCGGTCTTCTGGGTGATGATGAAATTCCTGAAACACTAATGCCGCTCTTGGCTGTGTTCTTCAAAGAAATGTGGCCGGTTTTGAAAAGCAGTACCGAGGTGCTCTCAAACTATATCGAAGACGCTCAGTCTGACGCGTTACCTTTTAAGAGTTTCTATTCGCCTGCTCAATTTCGTGATCTGCAATCAAAAGGTGGCGCGCTCTCACATGAATTTGAGATTGGCGGCATTCGTGAGTTTCGTATGGTGTCTCCTTATCAGGTCTGGATGCTCGGTCGCCTAAGTGATGCAATGGTATCGTCGTTTGACGATGCGTCTGAGGCTGCCGTATTGAAAACCATGCTCAGCTATTTTGACGGAGGGTCTGAAATATTAGATCTGCCAGAACGCCTCAAAGGATGTCGTCTGCGCAAGCATTTTGAACAGTTGTTTTTGCTGCGATCAGACTCCGTGACTAATAGTGGAGAGAATAATGTTTGAAGGTCGATATACACTCTGGGGTGGGGAGCACAGCCTGTTCACTCGAAAGTTGCAAGCTATGCTGAATTACCTTGCAGTGGACTATGAGTTCAAACTAAAGACCGTTGAAGCTGGTCCGTCAGTCGAAGCTCGCCTCGGTACACACTTCATCCCTGGGCTCGAGACGCCGGAGGGCTGGTTCATACACGATACAACGCCCATCGGTTTGATGTTGAATGGCAAGTACCCAAGCAGGGCTATTGTGCCTACTTCGCCCGTACAGAGAATTGCCGCACATCTGTTGGAAGATTGGGCCGATGAATGGTTCGGTCGCTATGCCATCAGTAGCCGGTGGTGCTACGCCGACAATGTTGAACACGTGGCCAAGGGTTTTTATGCCAATCGTATCGGCAAGTTCATGGCTGAAGCGTTGACGCCCGACGAAGAGGTTGAGGCTGCCAAGCTTATTTCGATGGTGCGGGACAATTTTGGGCTTCGAGCCTGCGCCAACCGCGGTTGCGGACTTGACCAAGCGGATGCAGTGCGACGTGATTTTGATGGGCTGATGAAGCACGCCGCTTTACATTATAGTCAGCACAGGTTTTTGCTGGGTGATCGCGCCAGCCTTGGCGACTTCACTTTTGCGGGGCTGTTCAAGGCGCATATTGAAGCCGACCCTGAGCCACGTAGTTGGATCGATGCCAGTGCACCGGAAATGATTGGCTATATGAACCGCGTCTTCGATTCTCAAACGGATGCTGGAGACTACCTGCCGGATGATCAATTGGCGGAATCGCTTACGCCGCTCTTTACCCATATGCACGAT
>JBLIIB010000179.1:0-8969 GCA_047634795.1 Candidatus Azotimanducaceae bacterium
ATCCTGGTTGGCGAATTCAATGGTCCCGGAGTTGGCGTCATAGATTCGACTAATCAGGTTAAAGAGTGTCGTTTTCCCTGCGCCATTGGGCCCGATAATGCTGAAGACTTCGCCTTCTTCTACCGTGAAGCTGACATTATCAACTGCATGAACGCCTCCAAATGAAAGGTAGAGTTCCTTGGCAGATAAAAGACTCATCGCAACCGCTCAGTGCGAAGGTATCTGCGCTGCTTCTTATGCATAGATTTACGATAGAGAGGAAATTCCTCGAAGTAACTTCGAACCTTGAGCCACCTGCCATAGATGCCGAGAGGTTCAAAGATAAGAAACAGCACGAGTATGAGCCCAAATACCCCGGGTTCCAGACCTGGAATTTGAGCCAGTGTGGTGGGTAGGGAATCCCGTAGCAGCGCAATGCACACCGGTAGCAGACCAATAAAGATAGCGCCATAGATCACGCCATGCATTGAGCCTAGTCCACCCACAACTACCATGAGTAGTAATTGGATTGAGGTCAGCAGCGTAAAGCTATCCGGTGCGAGATATCCAATTTTGTGGGCGAGTAATGCGCCGGCGAGTCCAGTGAAACCCGCCGAAATCGCAAAGGCGAGTGTTTTGGTATAGGCGAGGTGGATGCCCATGCTTTCTGCTGAGATCTCTGAGTCTCTGATAGCTGTCATTGCTCTGCCAGTGGGGGAGCGGAGCAAATTGAGTGCGAGGTAGAGGCAGACAAGCAACACAAACAGACACAGGAAATAGAATGCGATGCCGCCATCGAGCGTTAGGGGACCAATACTTGGAAGCGGAACGGCCATGCCGCGAAAACCTCCGGTAACAGATTCCCAGTGGCTCAAAATTTGTTCGACAATGATCGCGAATGCCAATGTGGCAACCGCAAGATAGATACCGGTCATCCTGAGAGCGGGTATACCCACCATGCCTCCTACGGCCGCACTAAGGAGAGTCGCGACGGGTAGTGATAACAAAAAAGGCCAGCCGCGGGACAGAAGGTAAGCGTGAGTGTACGCGCCGATGGCCAGAAATGCTGCATGTCCGAGACTCACAAGGCCGGTGTAACCCGTGAGTAACATCAACCCAATTCCGGCGATGGCATAGATAAAAACGAGGGACAGCTCACCGAGATAAAAACTCGACAACATAAACGGTGAGGCTAGCAGCGTGAGCCCAAGAAGGCTGTACCAGAACATTTGACCTCTGTGCTTAAACAGCGCGAAGTCCTGCTCGTAATGTGTCTTGCGAATAAAGCGCATGTCAGACTTTCTTCTGCTGCATAGTCGCGAAAATTCCCTGAGGTCGAATTAATAACATGATTAATAGAATGACGTAGGCGCTCACATCGGAGAACCCGGTGGGCAAATATAAGCCAGCAAATTGTTCAACGATGCCTATCAACAGACCTCCGATGATGGCGCCGGGCAGCGAGCCAAATCCACCGACAATGGCAGCAGCAAATGCTTTGATGCCGATGAATCCCATCAGTGGGTCGATGAGCGAGACTGGTGCAACAAGGATGCCGGCGACGGCTGATATCGCGGCAGAAATGGCCCAAACCAGCGAATAGATTCTTTTGACCGGTATGCCGACGTAATACGCTGCTAACTGGTTTTGACTCGCGGCCTGCATAGCGATGCCCAGGCGAGTAAATCGGAAGAATAAAAAGAGTGTCAGACATAAGATTGCCGTACCTACAACGATAGCGACATTTTCGTACCCAAGAATGAGACCGTTAAATTCGAACACGCCGCCAGCGTAGGGCGTGCTCAGAGATTTTGGTTCGTTTCCCCAGGTAGCGCCCGCGATGGCTCGAAGAATAAACCCGATACCGATTGTCAACATCAGTACGGCGAAATGGGGTTCGCCAATCATTGGGCGAATCAAGATGCGTTCGGTGAGCGCGCCAATCAAGGCCATGGTGATGATGGTGGCAGGGACGGCGAGATAAAAAGGTAGGTCAAATAAATTGATGTAGGTGTAGGCGAAGAAAGCGCCAAACATCATGAGATCACCCTGGGCGAAATTGACCATCTCGGTTGCTTTGTAGATCAGCACGAAACCCAGCGCGATCAGGCCGTAGACGCATCCCTGAGAGATGCCGCTGACCAATAGTTGTAGTACTTCCAAAGGATTCGCCTGCCAAACGCGGGAGCTTCAATGCGTGTGACTAAAAGTGTGGTTAGATGCGCCGCAACGCCATAGGCAAAACTACCACAGCTGAGAGAAAAACTTAACCGGCGAGAGTATTAACGCCCCAGTGTAGGTGTTAGTGCTGGTGTTGGCCTAGTTTTCTGGTGAGGTAGAGTTGTCGGGATAAAGAGTTTCAGCGCAGTCCGGGCACAAGCCATGCGAAAAATGCACTTTGCTGTGCTGGCCGACATAAGCTTCAACGGTGTGCCAGTCACCCCGGCCGTCCTCAATGTCCTTACAGTAAGCGCAAATCGGCAGCAACCCTGACAATTGTTGTACGTCACCTAAGGCAGCTCGAAGGTTGGTCACCAGTTGTTGGTTTGATATTTCAGAATGGATTAACTGTTCCATCAGCCCGAACGTATATCGAGTCGCAGGGAGTGCTACCAGTATGGGCACAGCGATAGGCGTAATGATTCCCTGTAAGGTAAATGGCGTTCCCCAGCCATTAACAATCCAGTGCAGCGCGCTGGTGATTGCGACACTCACCAGAATACAAATCATCGTCAAAATGATACTTGCGTACAACCCTCCATGTTTTTCGACTAGCGTCCTGCCACTCAAGATCTGTTTGAGGCGGTTACTCTTGTCTATTCCCATGTAAGGATTGTTGATTCCTGTGTTGATGGATGGCCGCTGCGATGATGGCGAGTTTTTTTGGATTGATGGTGCCGGTGCCAGGGATAATTGCTTTTTGCTTGATCACAACGGGCGTCGTCAAACTAACCAGTTTTGACATGGTCATCGTCGCAAAGACGAGCAGAGTTAGGAAAATAAACACGGTACTCATACCAAGAGCGGCGAGCTCGAATCCTTGTGCAACTAACGGCGGCAACATCGTGTCCTTTTGTCTGGCAGGGTTGGCTTATGGTTCTGCTCAATGGGTCAGATTACCATGATCTGGTGTTGTTTCCATCCGATCAGGTCGCAGATTTTTTGGCTATTTCTGTTTTGGCTATCTGAGGCCCGAGGAATTTCAGGCTCGGAGAAGTCTTGTCTACGAGACGCACACCGTGGGGTTCATTCTGATCTAAGTGTGTTTGTGAGAAATACGACATTTTCACTGAATCTACTGAGCAACACGTCCGAACGGGGACCTACGCGACGCGGGCCACTGCGGAATTTTTGGGTCGAACCTATCGGGATGCGCAGGTAGTTATTCAGCGCACCGCAGATTTTGGGGGCAGGGGGCGGAATGAAAGTTGCCTAAAAGGCTGGCCCCGTTAAGTTGCGCTAAATTATAGGATTCTATCGAACCTGGGTCGTTCAAAGGGCTACTTTTGTCTGCGGGTACACTCGCCAGGGGACACTAAACGATCTAAAATTTAGATCGAAACGAGTAAAACAATTCAATATACGAATCAACTGCCTGTTGCTACATTGCCCCCATCACGATTGATGTGAATACGAATAATGACTCGCGAATCGCGAGCTTACCCAAGGAGTAGCAACATGAACGATAACAATGGCGACGTAACGAAATGCCCAGTGATGGGTGGCGAGAACAGCCAGTCCGGCGGCAGTTCGGCTAATCAGCATTGGTGGCCTGATCAGGTCAATCTCAAAATGTTGCATCAAAATACCGTTGAAGGAAACCCGATGGGCGAATCCTTCGATTACGCCAGTGCGTTCAAGTCGCTGGACCTGGACGCCGTGTGTCATGATTTGACGGCGCTCATGACCGACTCTCAAGACTGGTGGCCTGCTGATTACGGTCACTATGGCCCCTTCTTCATTCGAATGGCGTGGCACAGCGCGGGTACCTACCGAATTGGCGATGGCCGAGGTGGTGCTGGTTCAGGCAGTCAGAGGTTTGCGCCACTCAACAGTTGGCCCGACAACGGCAATCTGGATAAAGCACGTCGACTGCTTTGGCCGATCAAGAAAAAATATGGCAAAAACCTTTCGTGGGCAGATTTGATGATCCTTGCAGGAAATGTTGGACTCGAATCCATGGGATTCGAGACGCACGGGTTTGCGGGCGGCCGTGAAGACATTTGGGAACCAGAAGAAGATATTTACTGGGGTCCGGAAACTGAGTGGCTCGGCGACGAGCGTTATTCCGGTGATCGTGAACTTGAAGGTGATCTTGGCGCAGTGCAGATGGGATTGATTTACGTGAATCCAGAAGGACCTAACGGAAATCCGGATCCGGCCGCGTCAGCTCATGATATCCGTGACACTTTCGCACGTATGGCGATGAACGATGAGGAAACGGTTGCGTTGGTTGCCGGGGGTCATACTTTTGGTAAGGCTCACGGTGTAGATGACCCGAAGCAATATGTTGGTCCTGCACCAGAAGGTGCAAGGATTGAAGACCAGGGGTTGGGTTGGATTAACTCGCTTGAGAGTGGCAACGGTGTTCATACTATTACCAGTGGTATTGAGGGAGCCTGGACGACAAATCCGATTCAATGGGACTTTGATTACTTCGATATCCTGTTTGGTTATGAGTGGCAGTTAAGTCAAAGCGGTGCCGGTGCAAAGCAGTGGATCCCAACCGACCCGGCCGCAGCCACCACCGTTCCGGACGCGCACGATGCTGCCCTTAGCCACGCGCCCATCATGACAACCGCTGATTTAGCCTTACGGGTTGACCCTGACTACGAGAAAATTTCTCGCAGATTCCACGAGAACCCTCAGGAATTTAACGAGGCGTTCGCGCGGGCATGGTACAAGTTGACCCATCGTGACATGGGGCCATACTCTCGTTGTCTGGGCTCACAAGTTCCGGCTGAAGCAGAGTTGTGGCAAGACCCAATACCTGCAGTTGATCATGATTTGATTGATGCTGACGATGTCGCGAGTCTAAAGCGTGCGGTACTTGAATCCGGTCTTTCGGTGGGGGCTCTGGTATCAACCGCCTGGGCATCGGCGGCAACATTTCGGGGTTCTGATAAGCGCGGCGGTGCCAATGGTGCACGTATTCGTCTTGCACCTCAGAAAGACTGGGAAGTGAACAATCCGGCAGAACTCGCCCCTGTATTAGCGGCACTAGAGCTTATTCAGAGCGAGTTCAACGATTCGCAGAAGAACGCTACGCAAAGCAATAATAAGCGTATTTCGATGGCGGATCTCATTGTACTTGCTGGTGGTACTGGAGTTGAGAAAGCGGCGAAAGACGCAGGCGTTGATGTCACCGTACCGTTTTCTGCAGGTCGTACCGATGCTACGCAGGATCAGACCGATATCGAATCAGTCGCCGTGCTTGAGCCGCGTGCAGATGGGTTCAGGAACTATCGAGCAGAAGGCCTGAGTCGTTCGCCCTCAGAAATGCTGGTTGATCGAGCGCAATTGCTCTCCCTGACGGCGCCTGAAATGACCTTGTTAATTGGCGGCCTTAGAGTTCTGGGTGCCAATAGTGGTGAATCAACTCATGGCGTCTTTACAGATAGACAAGGAACCCTCACGAACGATTTCTTTGTGAATCTACTTGATATGCGTGTCCAGTGGAAAGCGATTTCACAGCACACTTATGAGGGATGTGATCGTCAAACCGGTGAAGTTAGATTCACAGCAACAGAAAGCGATCTGGTTTTCGGTTCGAACTCCATCCTGCGCGCCATTGCAGAAGTCTATGCATCGGATGACGCGCATGAAGTGTTTGTTAGCGAGTTTGTGAAAGCCTGGACCAAGGTGATGAACCTGGACCGTTTCGATCTGAGTAAGTAGTGAACGCTTAAGAGGGTGATATATCACCCATCCTGTTAGCTCCGGTTACTATGCCTTTAAATAGTGTCAGGCTAACAGGGTGGGTGCAATCACGTCTTGTCAGGCAACTCTGATCATCCGCTTACCGCGATTTTCACCCGCTAACAACCCAATTAATCCGCGAGGCGCATTTTCTAGCCCATCGATAATGTCCTCCACGACCTTAAGCTCACCTTGTTTTGCCCAAAGTGATAGATCGTGAACCGCGTCGTTGTCGAAGTGGCCATAGTCAGAGACAATAAAGCCTTCCATCTTCAGTCGTTTCGTCACGAGTAGGCCGGGTACACCAAACGGGCCGGGTTGAGGTTTTCCGTCATACATCGACACGGCACCGCAACAGGAAACTCTCCCTTTCATCTTCATGGCAAACAGCGCGGTCTGTAGTATGTCGCCGCCCGTATTGTCGAAGTAGACATCGATACCGTCAGGTGCCACGGCGCTAAGCTGGTGACGTAGGGGTGCGCTGGTATCTTTGTAGTCAATACACGCCTCAAAGCCTAGTTCGTCCACAACCCATTGGCATTTCTCAGGACCACCGGCGATACCGATAACCTTTGCTCCCTTAATTCGCCCAATCTGGCCAACCAGTGATCCCACTGAGCCACCGGCCGCGGATACCAGCAACGTTTCGCCTGCATGAATCCCGGGTACATTGATCAGACCGTGGTATGCGGTAAGACCGGCAACACCGAGCAGAGATAATCCGTGGCTAATAGGACCGTCCTGTTCACGTACTTTGCTGACTTGTTTTGCGGGTAGAGTGGCGTATTCCTGCCAGCCCAAATCTGCCATGACAATCTGGCCAACCGCAACGCTGTCATCTTTGGATTCAATCACTTCTCCAAGGCCGCCGCTCGACATCACCTGGCCGGAAGATAGTGCGCTTCGGTAAGTGGCGCCCTGCATCCATGCGCGATTAGCCGCATCCTGTGACAGGATAAGGGTTTTGATAAGGACTTCACCGTCGGCCGGTGGTGTTGTTTCGACTTCATCATTTGAAAAGTGTTCTTCGGTCAATTTTCCCTGCGGAATTTCGCTGAGCAGAATTCTTTTATTCTTAGACATGTGTGAGTGCGTCATTTGATAGTTAAGCGTCTAGCGTAACTGTTTTTTTGCCGGGACTCGATAGTGGCACGCTGCTATAAAGGGACGCGTTATCATTGCCTCCGGTCGTGATATCTTATTAATTAATGTTCCGGAGTCAGTTGATTGATATGAGGGATTTAAATGTCAGATAACACCGAGCAAGCAGAGTTTTGGAACGGACGTATGGGGCAGGCATGGGCCAAGGCGGAAGCGCAAATTGACCGAATTCTCGCGCCGCTGTCGGACGAAGCCGTGTCGCGCATGGCGGCAGTGTCAGGCGAAAAGGTCATTGATATTGGTTGTGGCGGTGGTGGAACTAGTCTTGCCCTGACAGCCTCAGGCGCGAGCATATGGGGCGTTGATATCTCTCAGAAGATGATTGAATGCGCGCGACAAAAGGTGGGCTCAAATGAGCACTTGGCGTTTTCAGTAGGTGACGCCGCCGCTGAATCATTCTCGCCTGAATATCAGGCTGTGTTCTCACGGTTTGGTGTGATGTTTTTTGCCGACCCGATCAGCGCTTTTAGTAACATCAGGACAGCACTGGTTCCGGGTGGACGCATGGCGTTCTTGTGCTGGCAAACGCCTGCGGAGAATCCCTGGATTTCGTTAGCAGCAAGTGCCTTGCAGCCCTTTCAAGCCGATGCGCCGACGCCTGACCCTCGTGCTCCAGGTCCGTTTGCATTTGCAGATCCGGATTATCTGCGTGAAGTGCTTACCGCAGCAGGGTTTGGAAATATTGGTATTGAATCGGTGGCCCGCCAGCTTCATCTCGGTGACAGTGTCGCTGAAGCAATGACTTTCCAATCGCAAATTGGCCCGCTGTCTCGTTTGCTGGCTGAATTGGATGATGAGGCAGGTAAACGTGCAACGCAGGCAGTAGTAGAGGCGTTAACGCCGCATTGTACCGACACCGGGATTGATCTAGGTGCGGCGACCTGGCTCGTTACTGCAACCAACCCAGACTGACAGTCGTGCGTGGTTTGTGACTCACCTTGACGCAGGCCGCCGCAAATTTTCACAGAGCGCAGTCATGTTTGGTGTGTGTGAAAGTTGTAACTCACTGAACAATGTTGGGTAATTGGCGCCCAGACCTGTTGGCACGACTCATGCCTTATCGAGAGTATGAAAACACGAGTTATAGCTCTCGTTCTTATGTTGTCCACCGGCACTGCTTGGGCAAACCCTGCGCGGGCAAATGAAGACGCCAAACGTGCCTTGTTGGATCGCTATGGCGTTGCTGTGATGATTCAAGCGTCGAGCGGAAATAGAGTATTCCCACTTCGAACCCGATCTACCAATTGCTCCTGGGTAAGTTGCAGCGGGAGATGCGAAAAGCAGATTCTCTAGTCTTCAATGCAGTGCTGCTAAAAAGCAGCACCCTTGATGAGGATCTAGATCCGAGTTCCCAAAAATGTTTGAAAGACTTGATAACCCGTATCTCGATACTGTTTTAGTGGTAATGTGAAAGTTGATGGTCGCCTTTGGAATGTTTCCTCAGAATTGGCGCTTGAGGTCACGGTTCAGTTTAAAGATGTGGTGACCGGTCATGCGTTTGCCACATTAGCTGAAACTTCAAGCATCTGGATCGTCGACAGTTGCGCTGTTTCGTGCGCCGAGCAAAGCCTTAATAGAGAGATATTTGCGATGGGCCATAAACTCACGTCGAGGGCGATCATCGCGATGCAATCTAATGTTCAGCGCGCTGACTACTCAATTGCTGATGTTCGATAATTGCTCTGTCAGTTGAATAGCGATCGCTACTGATATGTTCTTGGATGTTGTTCAATACCTTACTTTTTTCTCTTTCCTCCTCTGTCCTCCTGTCCTGAGTTTAATCGACACACCGTGATGCGCCAGTTTGATTTGTTATAGTTCAACCCTTTTGGAGTTTGAGACGAGGCTATTCAAATGGAACGATGGGGTCATCGATATATCGACGTTGAAACAGGCACGGTCCTGGATAC
>JBLIIB010000180.1:0-8936 GCA_047634795.1 Candidatus Azotimanducaceae bacterium
GGGTCTCTGTGGCCTGTGATTGTACTCAAGATAAAAAACGGAGCCGGTTGTAAATCGGCGAATCCTAAACCTTTGGCTCAACGCATCTTTGTAGGTTTCACCATCTAGCCGGGTAAATACTATTTTTCCATCAATGTAGAGGTTGAGGCGGGAGCGCGTATCAGCGGTGATGTACTCGGCGTTAATTTCATTCAGGGAGATGTTTTCTCGATCCCAGTAATGTTCATTCTTAACCATCTTGAGGGAAGCGCTATGTTTCCACTCGGTCATCTTAAATGCACCGTTGTAGAGCAGGTCGTCCGCATTGGCGCCGTAACGGCTTCCTTTCATTTCGAAGAAATCCTGGCGAACCGGGTAGTAGGTGACAAAACTGGTGAGTTTGATGAAGTAGCCGGTAGGCCGCTCGAACGTCACTTTCAGTATTCTGTCGCTCACCGCCTCGACGCCTAAGGTGTCCACTGACAGGGTGCCTTCGTTGATTTCTTTAGCGTTTTTAATGGGGTAGAAGATAAAGGCGTATTGAGATGCTGTTTCTGGCAGTAACGCATTACCCCAAGCAAATTTAAAATCGTGAGATGTCACCGGTTTACCGTCACTCCAGGTGGCGTTTTCCCTTAACCAGAATGTCGCTCCCTCGTCGGTGATCTCCCAGCGTTCAGCGACACCCGGAACAACTTGACCGCGGCGGTCGTAGCGAACCAGACCTTGATTGATATGTCCGAGTACCATTGCGCTCACCTGGTCGGTGGCTTTCATCGAATTGAGTTGAGGGGGTTCCTGAGTCAACGCAATGGTAATAACCTGATTCTGGTAGTCGGCAGACGTAGCCTTGACCTCAGCTTTCACCAGGGTTGGTACGATAATGAGAAGGCAGGTTAGAAAAGCAGAGTAAGTGGTCACTTAGATTCCATATCGAATGGGGCGTCCGTGGCGGGCCCAAGGCCTTTGGGCGGGAAAGTGGGCAGAAAAATGCGTCCAAAGTCAGTCTTAGCAAACCTCATGCCAATGGTGGATTCATCGTTCACGAAGATTGATCGTAGCAGTTTGTCAGGGTCACTAATTTCAATCCTGTTTTTTCCGGCTGTCCGGTTAGTGCCGAGGTAATGGTAATGCTAAGCATGCCCAATAGTAATTGAGTAAAATTGATTGGAAACGTCTCTTCAATTAAGTCATCGGATGTATGGCTCACGTTATCTTGCTCCTGGTTTTTTAGGTATTACCAGAACTATCAAAAGGTTAGACAAACTTTCGACGAAATGACTTCCAGTTACGGCGAATGATTTTGTACATTAATGAGATTCACTGTAATAACTAAAAACTAGAAAAATTTTAATATACAGGATGAAATACTCCACGATTATTCACTTTTTGGCAAATATTCCTTCATATTAATGGTCTGCTACTTCATTATTATCCCATGAGAATCACGGTCTCAAGGCCGATCGCGCATCAATGCGGTGCGATCGGAGATTTTACTTAACAAATGGGGGAAAAAATAATGGTTATTTTTTCTAAGCAAAAGCTGGGGCTATGTGTTGCGGTTGCATCACTAGTGGCCGGTTCTTTGTCTGCTCCTGTTTTTGCAGCGGATGATGAAGAAGAAGTTTTGGAAGAGGTCGTTGTCACGGGTTCTCGTATTCCGAGAACCGGTTTTGACACTATGTTGCCAGCGAACGTTATCAACGCTGAGTTTATGGAGCGACGCGGTTACACGAACATCGCGGATGCGCTGAACGAAGTGACCAGTTTTGGTGCGCCCGGAAGTGGTACTGGTATTGGTGCGTCGGCAAACTCGTCGGATCAGTCCGCTTATAGTGGAGGCCAAAGCTTCGTTAACTTTTTTGGCATGGGTTCACAGCGAACGCTGACACTTGTTAACGGTCGTCGATTTGTATCTTCAAGCGCGCCCGCCTTGGACACCAACCAGGCACCCGGTGTTCAGGTTGATTTGAACGCGATTCCCAGTTCGATGGTTGAGCGTATCGAAACAATTTCTGTCGGTGGTGCTCCGATTTATGGTGCAGACGCGATTGCCGGCACCGTTAACGTGATCTTGAGAGATGATTTTGAAGGCTTTGAGATCAGCACCAGTTATGGCGAATCGATGGACGAGGGCGACCTCGGCGAAACCACGGTTGAAATGCTATTTGGTGGTAGTTTCGCTGACGGCCGCGGTAATCTGGTTGTCGGTATCGAGATTAACGATCGTGACGGCGCGCTCCGCTCTGATCGAGATTTTCTGGCAGAAGGCTGGCAGTGGCGTACCCCATCAGAAGACACCGGTTTTGATCGCGTCCTGATTCCTAACGGTACAGCTAACATTGTTGCTAACGGCGGCGTAATTACTCCTCAGGGTGCGAGTATGCTACCCAACTTTGGACTGGGCGCAGTCACTGCTGACGGCGGCTACCTTGCGTTTCAGCCGGATGGTTCGCTTGGACCTTACAATGTTGGCTTACCCACGGGTGATGCAGTTTGGTCAATTGGCGGTGATGGCATTTTCTTCCCCGCACTGAACTCTCTGTACACACCGCTCAATCGTAAAATTGCTTCAGCATTTGGTAACTACGAGCTGACGGACAACGTTGAAGTTTATGGTGAGCTTTTCATCTCTGCCACGGAAGCCACTGAATTAGTGAATCAGCCGGCGTACCAGTCAGGCTTCTTCGCCGATGAAGGCTTCGCACTGACGTTTGATGCAACGAACCCTCTGCTAACACAGACCGCGCGTGATCAGTTGAGTGGCCTTGGCCTGTCAACGTTTGACCTTCATCGGGCATCGATAGACCTGGGTAATCGTCGTATCGAAACCGAGGGCGATCTTTGGCGCGTAGTTGCTGGTGTAAAAGGCACCTTTGAGTTTGCTGACCGCGAACTGGCCTGGGATTTTTCCTGGATTAAAGGTGAATCCAAGACCAGGACCAGTCAGAACGAGACTATTAATGATCGGTTTTTCTACGCCACCGATGTCGTTGACGTGGGTAACGGACCGCAGTGTCGTGTTGTTGCAGATCCGACCAGCCGTCCGGCTGATCCAGCTGCGCCGCTTGGCACCTCTCTGCGAACCAACACGTTCGATGACTGCGTACCTCTTGATCTCTTTGGTGAAGGTCGTCCCAGTCCAGAAGCGATTGGCTATGTCAGCGCACTGGCTACCTCAGAGTCTGTTATCGAGCAGGAAGTTTTCTCCCTGAACGCTAACATGGATCTATTTGAGCTACCTGCAGGTGAGCTTGCTGTTGCCGTTGGTTTTGAGACTCGTTCAGAAGCTGCATCCTTCGGTACCGATGGTGTCACACAACTTGGCCTTGGCCGAGAACTGCCGGTACTTTCAACGACGGGTGAATATGATACAGATGAATGGTACATAGAACTTTATGTACCATTAGTGTCTTCAGATATGGATATTCCGCTGGTTTATCATGCCAGTATTGAAGGTGCTTTCCGTCAGGTGGATAACTCGCTTGCCGGTAAAGACGACATTTACACTTACGGTGGTAAGTGGGCACCGGTTGCCGATATCGAATTCCGCGGTAACATCACTCGGTCTGTTCGTGCCCCGGCAATTACGGAATTGTTCCTGCCGCTCTCCGGCACGAGCGTTTTCGCTAATGACCCATGCGACCAGTCCAACGTTGACAGTGGACCCGCTCCCGCAACGCGTCGAGCGAACTGTATTGCTGAGGGCATCGATCCGGACACTTTTTCATCCAACGTTCGTAATGCCAGCGTTAATGGTCGTGAAGGCGGTAACCTTGGGCTTTCCAACGAAGTTGCTGATGCTTTCACCTACGGCGTGATCATTCGCCCTCGTTGGGTGCAGGACCTGACCGTTGCGATTGATTATGTGGATATTGAAGTAGAAGAAGCTATTGAAAGCTTCACGCTGACCAATCTTATGGAGAGCTGTTACGACGCAGCGGGTTTTCCGAACACATTCTGTGATCGGTTCAACCGGCAGGCCGATGGCCAAGTGCCGGCAAACGATGCGTACGTTTCTGGTTTCGTGAATGCTGGGCTTCGTACCATGCGTGGCACGACCGTCGAACTCGATTGGTTCACTGACCTTAAATCATGGCCTGTTCTGAAGAACCTGGATAACCCCGGTGCGATGAACATTAATAGCAATATGTTCTTCCCTCAGGAAAACGAAACGCTGGTTCTTGGCGCGATTAACGATAACCTCGGTTTGCCGTTTATGGCTGAAGAGCAGGTCCAACTGAACGTCACCTACTTCTGGAACAATCTGACGGTACTCTGGCAGACGCGCTACATTGGTGAAAGTGTGGTTGAAACTGATATTTCCGATACACGTTACCCGGATGACAAGCTTGATGCTGTCTTCCTGCATAACATGGGCGTAACTTACGAGTTCTCTGAGCGCGTATCGATTAACGTCAACATGAACAACGTGTTTGATGAAGAGCCGGAAAGGTCTGCTATTGCACGAGGCTATGATGTGTCTTACGACAACATCGGTCGCTTTATGCGAGCAGGTATCAAGGTTTCCTTGTAGACCTGACGCATATCTTGGTAGCTAAATGAAAAGCCCCGGTTCTTCGGGGCTTTTTTTTGTCCGCGTTTTACTTTTGTCTAGAAGGCGTGTGTTTTCTAGCGTATTTGCTTTGCACGTACGCCTGGGGAATATGCCTTGAAGCTATGCCTTGAAGCTATGCCTTGAAGCTATGCCTTGAAACTGTGCCTTGAAACTATGCCTTGAAACTGTGCCTTGAAACTATGTTGAGCGAATACAATTTGCGAACATGCTCAGCGAATACGCTTAACGTGCACGCTGCGGCCAATCGCAGGCACCTCCATGGTGTAGCCGAATCGCGTTTTCTTTATCACGACTTCCGGTGAATCCAGATTGGTAATGTAAGTACTCGATTGGCGTTGTTCCCAAATTTCTCCGTTCTCGAGTCGAAACCTGGTTTTGTTGTTGCGCCACCCTTTGAACGCGCCATCTATTCTTGAGCGAATTAAATCCGGCTTTATCTGACTGCGAGCGCCTTCTTCCAGTGATTCAATTCGAACATACTTCTGCGTGGCGGGCTCTTCTTCAGGGGAGATTTCGGGCGGAGTTTCCGAAAGTTTAACGTAGCGTTGCGGCGTAGCTGGAGCCGCGAGGGGCTTATCAACGCTGTTCTGGGTGGAAGGGCTCTGTGACATGGCGTTTTGTTGGGGCGCTGCTTTAGATGGCTCCTTTGATTCCGGTCGAGCCTCGATTTGCGGTGAAGACGGTTTCTCCGATTTTTTGTCCAGCCGGGTTGCCGGTAGCGTGACAACATGATTCGAAACGGCATTCTTTAGTATCCATTTCTCCAGTGTTTCTAGTTGTTCCTCCGAAAGCTCGGTGATGCCGGATTCCTCGTAGACAGACTTGCCCATAATTTCTCGCAGCATTGTCGACTCAGCAGCGAGACTACCCGAGGCATATAGAATGCCGGATATCAGCAGAAATTTTTTCATGGATTAACCCACACTCAATCAGGAACTTGATTTCAGTATGTCCTGTTGCGGCAAGTTGTGGAAGGTTCTGTCCGTGCGGAGGAGTCTCTTAGGCAGGCCCCAAGTTTGACCTAAGGTCAGGTTGCGACTCTTAGAAGATTGGCAACAACCCGCTCGAGATGAGTCAGTGAGTTGCAAACCTCAGCCTGATGGCAGCTGGGTGCATATTTTTTCATCTCTGCATCGCCCACCGTCCAGCTGGACTTGGGCTCGGGGTTTAGCCAGATGACTCGTTGGGCCTTGTCGTAGACTTCTCGAAGTATCTCAGATTTGGGATCCCCGTAATTATTGCGAGCGTCGCCGAGAATGATGATGGTGGTTTTTGAGTCCACGTCCTTGAGGCAGTGACTCTTAAAATCCGACAGCATCTGGCCATAGTCCGTAGAGCCATTGCCGTAGTCGCGCATGGTTTTGGCCATGGCATCTTCCAATTTGGTCTGTTCGAACAATCGGGTGACTTCACCAAGGTCGGAAGAAAATGCAAAGGAACGTACCTTAGGTAAGACTTCAGCGAGGCTATAGAGAAACATTAGGAGGAAGCGCGAGTAGTTGCTCACAGAACCACTAACGTCGCAGATACACATTACTTTTGGACGATCGACTTTCTGCGACTTCCATTTCAGATCAAAAAACATGCCGTCGTACTGCATATTGTTTCTGAGTGTTTTTCGGATATCCAGTTGGCCGCGCTTGAATGTTTTGCGACGCTTTGAATGGATGGACACCAGTTTTTTTGCCATCTTGAAGACAATTTCCTGTACGTCCTTGAAATTGCGCTTTTCCAAATTAGACAGTTTTACTTTGCGGAGCAGTTCTTCCCGAAGTTCCTTACCCGATTCGTCAGCGTGCAGGAAAAATTGACGTTCAACGTAATCTCTAACTGCTTCACGTAACTGATCACGGGCACCTTTGAGGCGACCCGCCAGATGCATTTCAGGACGGCCACCCTCTTCCTGCATTTCGCCTATTTCGTCCTGGAGACCTTTTAATCCCATGGCGTCCATGATCTTTCGGGTGTACAGGCCTTTCTGGGTGAACACCACGATTTGACTGACATCAACTTTGCGTCCCGCCTCTGCCATCTTTAGCATTTGCTCACCGCGGTTGCCTTCCAGCAACAATTTACCGAGATCTGACTGGGGCGAAAGTGGATCGAAGTCAATTTCTTCATAGGACTCTTCGCCCGGCTCTCCACCGCCCTGGCCTCCGCCCATTCCACCTTTACCGCCGGGTGCGTCGTCGCTACCTTCCTGCTCGAAGTCGTCATCATCGAAAGCATCGTCTTCTGCCGGCGCATCATTAGACTGCTGACTCTCCGAGGTATTGCTCCCAAACTTGTCAGCGCTAAAAAATCGTTCGAAGCAGACTTCAAACGCTGCTTTTTCTTCCGGTGTCTTTGACAGCACCAGTGACAGCGAATTTTTCAGAAACCCTTTGTCTTCCAGTCCGACGATATCCAGCGTTTCCACGGCGTCGAGGGTTTCTGCGGGAGACACTTTAATGTTAGCCGTCCGCAATGCCTTCACGAATTCAACCATAGTGTCGTGGAGTTGGGTCATGGCAGGTTCCGGATCAGGATGCCTTCAGGGCTCTGTTGGTGACACCCTGCAGTTCGGATTTTACGGTCTCTATGTCTTCTTGAAATTTCAGGATGACGTTCAGCGTTTGGCGCACCAGGTCTGCATCCAGAGATTCTGAGTGGAGAAGAATCAAGGTTCTTGCCCAGTCGATGGTCTCGGAGATAGCCGGTACTTTTTTCAAGTCCATGCCTCGCAATTCCTGAATAAATGCCACGAGTTGCAGGTTCAGTTTGGGCGGAATCTCGGGTACCCGTGCTTCTACAATTTTGGTTTCCAGCTCAGCATCTGGGAAAGGAATATAGAGATGCAGGCACCGGCGCTTCAGTGCGTCGCTAATTTCCCGCGTGTTGTTACTCGTGAGGAATACGAGTGGTTTTTTGCCCGGAATCGCCTTGATAGTGCCTATCTCGGGTATGGACAACTGGAAGTCGGATAGCATTTCCAGCAGGAGTGATTCGAATTCGTGATCCGACTTGTCGACTTCGTCGATGAGCAACACACAGCTTTCTTTCTCACCCAGTGCTTTGAGCAGAGGACGAGGTTCAAGAAATTCTTCTGAAAAGAAGATATCGCCAAAGTCGTGCAGTTTAGCCACTGATTCTGATAGGCCCTGAGCCCCATCAAGGATCTCCCCAAGTGTTTCTTTCAACACCTGGGTATATAGCAACTGTTTGCCGTACTTCCACTCATAAATCGCCTTGGATTCATCGAGGCCTTCATAGCACTGCAATCGTATGCAGGGCAGTTCAAGCATCTCGGCTGTGGTTTTGGCGAGTTCTGTTTTACCGACACCCGGTGGGCCTTCGATGAGCACCGGCTTTTCCAAATGATAGGCGAGGAAGACCGCTGTGGCGATCTCGAGAGAACAGATGTAGCGCTGCTGTTCAAAATGGCTTCGAATGGTTTCTACGTCTTTGAGTCTTTCAAAGTGCTTGATTGCCACAAGTCATCCTTACGTGCTGGTATTAATGGGTTTTAGTGCCGCCATTATGTGAACGGCCGATCGGATTGTACAGGCGCAGGCCTCTGAATCCCTTGGATATTCGATAGGGAATCAGGGCCTATCAAAAAGGCTTATGGGCGTTTTTTAGGCGGCTATAAGCCTAGCGTTTCAGGCCGCGGGTCTTGTCTGAGCTGCGTTTGTTGCGGTTTTCTTCGCCTTTTTTCTGTATTTCTGCGCGATTGCTGTGATCGACCCGGTTGTAAACCGTTAGCCAACGGGCCCCGGTGGGCCATGCCAGATCTTATTCGACGACGATGGCGCTGATGGATTGCTCGATGATACTGAGCGCTGATTCCACCGAGCGCCGCTGTGTTTTTCTATCAAAGGGGGAACCTAACGGGTTGCCTAAGGGGGAAGTTATTGTGGAGATACCTTGGCACGCTGCAGTGAGCCACGATTATCCATGGCGCTGCCAACGATAATCGTGGCGATACCACTCTCTTCAAGGGCGCGGGCCGTCAAACTGACAGACTGATGGCAAACGGGTCAGAGCGGAACCAAGAGTGCGATGTCGATCCGATCGGACAGGCAGGCTTTAAAAATAGCGGGTGAGTTTCTGCGTCTACCGCGTTACCACTTCGTTGAAACGCTATTGCCGCTCCCACGCCTTTTCCTGCGGGAAAGCCGTTCGGGGTTTATGGCCAGGCCTTGGTGCTGGTGGGTTTTTGCGTCTACCGCGCCTTCACTGCGTTGAAACGCTATTGCCGCTCCCACGCCTTTTCCTGCGGGAAAGCCGTTCGGGGTTTATGGCCAGGCCTTGGTGCTGGTGGGTTTTTGCGTCTACCGCGCCTTTACTGCGTGAAAACGCTATTGCCGCTCCCACGCCTTTTCCTGCGGAAAAGCCG
>JBLIIB010000181.1:0-8930 GCA_047634795.1 Candidatus Azotimanducaceae bacterium
CTGGGAAAATCTCTCGCAATATTTCGCTGCGCGAAACAATGCTGACGATCCTAAGCACTTTGCCTGTAGCAAAGATGCTGGGAAAATCTCTCGCAATATTTCGCTGCGCGAAACAATGCTGACGATCCTAAGCACTTTGCCTGTGGCAAAGATGCTGGGAAAATCTCTCGCAATATTTCGCTGCGCGAAACAATGCTGACGATCCTAAGCACTTTGCCTGTAGCAAAGATGCTGGGGTTAAGCGCCGGACGTTACAACGCGCGGGTGCTCTTTGGGAACGAACAACTCTAGAAAAAAACTTTGGAAAAAGGAGCATGCCTCTATAACTCAATGGTCTGGCGAAGCTCAAATTTAAGCACCTTACCCGTCGCGTTACGGGGAAGTTCATTCATAAAGATCACGTGTTGGGGTTGTTTAAACCGCGCCATGAGCGGCCTGCAGTGCCCCGTAACGTCGTCAACGGTCAATAAAGCATCCGGCTGTAAACAGACGATGGCACAGCCCACTTCACCCCAACGTTCATCGGGCACACCGATCACCGCGACCTCACGGATTTCTTTAATTTGATAAAGAACGTTTTCGATTTCAGCTGGATACACGTTTTCACCGCCTGAGATGTACATATCTTTCAATCGGTCCTCGACATAGACATAGCCTTCAATATCGATCGAACCGATATCCCCTGTCCGAAGCCAGCCATCAACGAAGGTATCGTCATTGGCATCAGGGCGCCGCCAGTAACCCGGCGTCACAACAGGTCCGCGACACCAAAGTTCACCCGACTCCCCTGTCGCAGCTTCCACTCCGTCTTCTTTCATCACTTTCATTTGTGTGTGACGCAATGGCTTGCCCGCGGAGCCCACTTTTGCCGGCACATCGTCAAAACCCAAGACACAACAGCTCGCCGTATTTTCGGTCATCCCATAGCCTTCCTGAATAACCACTCCTCTGTCGTACCACCATTGAACCAAGGCCACCGGAACGGATTCTGCGCCGGCAAGACACACCTTCAGCCGGGAAAAATCCGTGTCCTTGTTCTTAGGGTGATCTCTCAATGCATTAAAAATGGCGGGCACCCCAAGAAAATGTGTGATGCCAAGATCTGGATCGTTGAATGCATCAAGCGCCGCACCAGGATCAAAAGCACGCGCAATGATCGCAGTGCCACCGTTAAACAATGCTGGACAGGTAAAAACCTGAAGACCACCAATGTGAAACAACGGCATCACCGCAAGCCCCACCATGTCCTGCCCGCAATGCATGCTCGAAGCCGCATTAAACTGAGCCCACACCATCATGCCGTGCGTAACAATCACCCCTTTGGGTAGCCCGGTCGTGCCAGACGAGTACATCAACATGCATTGATCTTCTGACTCTAACGGCACCATCGTCGGAACTGGATCCAATCCATCAATGGCAGATTCAAAGGCCGAGGCGTCACCATTGCCACGCGTGGAAATCACCTCCGGAACTTCCACGGTCAGAGCATCGACCGTAGATTGAACCTCCTCATCGAACACGAGTACCAAAGGCTCAGCGTTCCCGATGACGTAGTCCAATTCACTTGCGGTGAGCCTGAAATTTAGCGCAAGATGAATAGCACCAATACGCCAGGTCGCAAAAACGAGGTCCATCGTATCGGCGGAATTTAGTGCAAGTACGCCGACGCGATCGCCTCGTTTCACGCCCAAATCAATCAGCCATCTTGCCACTCGACCGACCCGGTCGTGCATCTCCCGATACGTTTGTCTGCGGCCGGACGGCAATTCAATCGTTGCGGTTTTATCCGGGGAGTTATGAGCATTGTGTGCAATCCAGTCGACGATAATGCCTTGCATCGATGTTCCTCTCTTATTTTTTTATGCTTGCACGCTATCCCATGAGGGGGTGAATCTGCAACTAGACCCTGCGCGCACTCGCTTCGTCGTCGCCCTGAAAATCTCAGCACATAATCCAGTCACCTGGCCGCAAGTCGCTAAACACTGACCCATTTTTGCGCCTTAATGGGCATGTTTTCACAACACTTAACTCAGAAAGCGGAACACTAAGTTAGGAACTTTTACTTGAGAATTTTCATTTAAGGACTTTCAGTTAAAACTTTCAGTTAAAAACGGGGACACAAATAAGACCAACTATAACAAGCCAAAATTGTATTCAAGGGAGAACAGAAATGACATTAGCCAACCAATTGATCAACGGCGTTTTTGCAGCGACATTAGCCACAGCATTGGCATTGCCAATGACCGCGGCGGCGCAAATAAAGACCTCTGAGACATCGATCGATAAGACAACAGTCATCAATGAAGTCGTGCATGTAACCATTAGCGATCTGGACCTCACTACGGCGCAAGGACAACGTGTATTGCAAAGCCGGGTAAAAAACGCGGCGAAAACCATCTGCGGCTCAACGGATCGCAGAATCGTCGGATCACTTGCGCATGCCAGAGCGAACCGCAACTGTTTCTATACAACCTATTCAAACACAATAATATCACTTGAACGTCACTATGAAACGGCAGCTCTCACTGTTTTAGCGCGCAAACCCCATTGATCGCGCTTAACGGACGGGCGGCTAAAACCGCCCGTTATTTTTTAACCCTGCCCATAATCTAACGACCCGCTTCATTGATAGACAGCACCCTGATAAAAAGCGCCCTGACAAACAGCACTCTCAAAGACAGCACACTAGTCGTGTGCAACCTTTGAGAAAAGCTTTCTGAGATAAAAGGTGCGCTGATAGAAGCCCCCGTTAACGAATCACACCGTAAACACGCTCAGGACGCAGCCTCAGGATCACCCTTTGCTGGCTGGTCAACCAACCTTCAAAATCTTCAGGCTCCTGAAAGCCAGTATCTTTTATCTTGTCGAATACGAGTCTCGTCTTTCTTACTAGATCCTCTGTTTCAATGCTCACACTGCCTTCAACTGATACAAAGTTAAATGGTTCTGCATTGTTGATCACACAGAGGTTAGCGCGCCCATCGCGTTCAAGTGAACTCCGCTTAAACGTTGTGCCCGGCGTGCTAACTATAAGCTCGTCACCCTCTCGCGCGTAAGCGACTACTGAAGAAACAGGATCGCCGTTTTTACGCAAGCTCGTCAAAACGGCCCAACGGTACTGAGCGATAAACTCATCAAAAGCCTTGTTGTCTGAAATCATCAATTTGTGTCCTCTTGACTTAAATGTCTATGATGCCTGAAGTTCTTGCGTTTAAACTCTAAGAACTACTTAAAAGCGACTCAACAGCTACCAACCGTTTTCACACAATTATGAGACCACCCATGCCAAAACTGACTTCAGCTGAACGCGATGAATTTCTCGACACGCCCGGAATCCTTATGCGGATCGCCTGTGTCAGGCCTGATGGTAGCCCACTTGTCACACCCGTCTGGTTTATCCACCATGAGGCAAGTATTTGTTTCACGCCCCGTGCACAGTCAGAGTGGTTTGCATGCCTAAAACATGACCCACGCGTTGCCTTGTGTGTCGATGAACAACTGTTGCCGTACAGAAAGGTCATCCTCGAAGGAACGGCTGAACTGCAATACGACCTAGGGAAAGATGATGTGTGGAGAGACCTCTATCGAAAAATTGCGGGAAGGTATGTTCCGCCTGCAGCAGCAGTAGATTACGTGAACAACACAATTGATCAGGAACGCGCACTCTATCGGTTAAAATTATCTGAGAGTGTTGTTAAAAGCTGGCGAATGCCATTGGAGGGTGAGTCCGGAACCGGTATCTGGCACAAACGCTACTACGCACCTGGGACCAAGTTTGCGGAAAAATCCTAAGTTGGTGGGAAATTAGAGGTTGATGGAAAATTAGAGGTTCGCGAAAAAAGCCGAAGGCGGCACAACTCAAAGCGCGCGACGAATCTATTAGCCCCCTTTGGTAAAGACCAGAAACTGATTGTTGGCGGGCATCGCATCGTCTTTTGTAAAACCGAGATCTGCACCGGCAGCGATCTCTTTCAAGTTTTCAATATCCCGGATGCCGCTTAATGGATCACGGGCTTTCAACAACTCGTCGAATCTGGCGTTCGACGCCGTGGTGAAGTCTCCGCCGTATTTGTAAGGCCCGTAAACAAGGAATTGCCCGCCGGGAACGAGTGCATTCGATATTTTTCGAATCAAATCGGCCATCAGATCGAAAGCCATAATGTGGAAGACATTGGCGCAGTAAACCGCGTTGAACTCTGCGTGCCATTCGACGCTCCTGGTCTCTGCAGCACCACAATAGACAGGCGCTAACAAATTGGGGAGAAGCGATGGCGTCAGATTGATTGTGAGAAGCTCAAAATAATCTCCTCTGTCGCTTGGCTGCCAAACGATTTCAGGCAGTGATGAAGCAAAGTGAAAAGCGTGCTGACCCGCGCCACTACCGATCTCTAGCACCCGGTCTCCAGCGTGCAATCGCGGTTCCAATTGCTCAAGAATCACCGATTGGTTGTTCTCTGCAGCCTGGCTGAATCCTTCGAACTTGGCGCTGACTTCACTATTCATTTATGACACACTCAACGGCAATGGTTCTTACACATGTCTCATCAACCTTTTGCACTATTTGACCTTCCACTTAAATTATTAGGAGATTTCTATGGCTGCTTTTTTTATTGCGCAGTACACCGTTAATAACCCAGATCTTTACGCAGAATATTCCGCAGGTGCCGGCCCCACGATTGGTCAATACAACGGCGAGCTAGTCTCGTTTGACGTCGCCGCAGAGACGATTGAAGGCACTTCACCCGGTGCTCAAACCGTTATTCTCAAATTCGAATCGGTAGAAGCGGCAAAGACCTGGTACAACTCTGATGAATATCAGGCTGTTGTGAATAAACGACTGGAAGCAACAGAGGGATATGCTGTCATTTCCGAAGCCATGAACGCTGGCGGCTAGTAAAACAGCAATCTATGCGCCCCTCACGGGGCGCAGACACCATTATTCTTAACAGCGTTTTTTTTCAAACAAGGGGTTTCTTCAAATAAAGGGGCCTTGGGGACAAACGTCACCAACATAAACGCCTATTAACATCAGGCGCGCCAAATTCTCTGGTTTGTGCTGCCAAACATCTCGGACAACTCGACCCTCGTTGGCGTCACTTTAATCGCCACGAAGTTTGGATCAGTCGGACCGCCTTCAAAGAAGCCATTCAGATCGTAGTCAAGCGCTTCCCACGCGTGGGCTCTGACATCGTCATCCACAATCAATTCCGCAGTGCCGCGACACATGATGTGAATAAAGTTAGGTGGCGACACCTGCCATTGGATATCCACCAACGGGTTATTCGCCATCTGTTGCGCTTTAGGGGTAGTGGGACCCGTTGCTAGCCACAAGATATCCCCTTCCCACGTCGGGTGAACCATCCGAACACGGGGTCCGCTTTTACTTTGCGTTGCCCACGCACACCAGACGGCAGCTGCGCTGGCTTTCCCGACTTCTTCAAAAAATGAATCTTTCCCTGCTGCGGAAACTTCGCTCATTTCTTTGCCTCTTTGAAATTTAGTTTTTTTATTATTCGTATTTTCAGCTCGGCTTTACTTATACGTCACGTGCAGTTCCGGCAAACCCCTCAAAATGAAACTGGGATCAGCGACCGGGCGGCCTTTGGACTCATCCAATCGGAAATCCTGAAAGTGTTCCAATAACTCATAAAATCCAATATTCAGTTCTTGACGGGCCAACGGCGCACCAATGCAATGGTGAACACCTGAGCCAAACGCCATTTGCATACCCGCTTTCTCACGGTCCAAATTTACCTGGTTCGGATTAGGAAATTGACGCTCGTCGCGATTCGCAGCGCCATACCGGAGCATCATCATGTCACCTGCTTTGAGCGGATAACCGCCCAATTCTGTATCTCGAGTGACCAATCTTGGCAAACCCTGAACAGGCGCTTCGATACGAAGCACTTCTTCAACAAACGTTTTAACGCGCTTCTCATCACCGCGCATCTGTTCCTGTAGCTCAGGATTATCACAAAGCGCCAGCATGCCCCAGCCCAGAGAACTGGTTGTTGTTTCATGACCCGCGACCAAAAACTGATTCAGGACCGACAGTATTTCACCGTGGGTCAATTCACGATCTTCATGTTCCAATTTAGAATTAGCGAGGATCGTGATCATATCCCCTTCGGGTTTTTTACGTCGAGCTTCAACGATATCGATCAGGAACCGCTGCAAATCAAGCGCAAGTTGCATGCGATGTATGAGTTGTTCAGGAGCAACCGGCGCCATCTTGAGTCCCGCAGCCGCCGCGGTTGCGGCTTCATAGAAAAACTCTCTGCCGTCCTGGGGTATCCCGAGACGATCAGAAATAATTTCAAGGGGTACGGGAAACGCAAAGATGCTCATATAGTCATCAGCCTGCTTGCCTTTCATGTTTTCGATATTTTTTGCAATGACCTGGCGAACATCGTCTTCGCTTTTCTTGACCTGCGTGACAGTAAACAGCTTGGATACTAACGAGCGATATTGAGTATGCTCGGGCTCATCGAGGGTCAGCATGGTCGGCGGTGTTTCAATCATTTGCGCATTGATTGCCATCGCCTGCGCCTGCATCTCTTCCGACAACGTCGAAAACATCATCGCTTGTGCACCGCCTAGAAACTTATCGTACTTCGAAGAAAAGTCATCGGTGCGCTTGATGGCATCACGCAAAAGGTCGTATCGCGTCACAACATGGAGGTTCATTTCTGCCATGAAGAAGACGGGTGAATCATCCCGCAACTCTTTGTAGGCGGGATATGGATCTACCATGTTTTCTGGGCTAAATAATTGAACGGTGGCTTCGCTCATCGATGATTTCCTTGAATTAGAAGATGCGGCATCACTTTCATAGCGATCAACGGCAGGCTTTAGGCTGCAGTGCGCTTCGAGTGGATAGACTATTCGCGCCGCATTTGACAGTCAACGCTTTTGGCAATGGACACATGTGGTCGTCAGTCCGCGAGCCTATTGGTGGTTAGCCCTGTAGTCTTCTAACGGACAGACCACGGGCTTTTAATAATCAGCCCAGAGACTATTGGGGTGCAGCCCGCAGGCTCTTGATGGCCAGTTCATTGTGCCTTGGGGGCAGATCTAACGTAAGCGCGTTTGGCGAGATAGGCTCAGGGATAAATCGGCATCGGTGTGCCGGGTAATGGAATCGCGGTTCCGCTCATGTCTCCTTTACCCTCATCTGAGTAAAGCACGTGATAGGTGCGCCGTGCGAAAAGCCATTCGCCGTCCTGTTTTACGTAAGAATCTTCATAGGTGCCAATATTAAAAAGGCCCGAATCGCTGCCAGCGGGTCTCAAATGCTCTGCCAGATACCATCGGCCTGTCGCGTGCAGGCCATCAATTTCAACCGTACCCTGGTAAACCAATTGTACGACAAAAGAGAAGCCCTGCATTGCGCCACGCCACATTTCGACAATGGCATCCGCACCTTCAAATTCATTGCCTCGCAAATCCCAAACGCCCTGTTGATCCCATGTGCTGGCCCAGAGTGCTTCATCTCTCCTATTCACAGCGTCAGCGTATGCTGCCACCAAGTGGCGGATCGCCAGTTCATCAACAACGGGGTTCATGATCATCTCCATCGACGGAACGCGCCGTTGAACGCCCAACCCTTCGGACATCGGTAAACATCTGTTCTAGCTGCGCTTTGAGCCAGGGCAACATGCGATTTGGCACATCCCCTTCCGTATGACCTCGGATAGCCATGCCTTCAAGTAAAAAGAGCGTCAACAGGTTAGCCGTTTGAAATTCGTCAGACAAAGCCAGATCAGGGAACACGCTATGGGTCACCTTCTCCCACTGAAGCTCCATCTCGCTGCTGGACTCCTGAAGTATGCCCTTTAGGTCATCATCGGTACGCGCTGCCACCTGCAATTCGTGATAAACCACAAATAGCGGGGAATGTAATTGGCTCCAGAAAGCATCAATGCCTTCACTGATTTTTGTGTGCTCCGCTCCCTCATTGATCTTGAGTTCTTGCTCTTCGAAGAGAGCAATTCGCTTGAGATTGAGGTGCACAACCGCCGATTTCACCAAATCGATACGAGAAGGGAAATGATGCAGCATGGCGCCGCGTGAAACACCCGCGCACCGCGCTACCTTCTCCGTTGTAGTCGTGCCATAGCCCATTTCAAAGAAGCAGTCGATCGTGGCATCCAGGATCGACGTCCGCGTTTTTTCGCTCTTCGTTTGCTGCCAGGTCTTGCTGGTTTCAGCGTCAATGCTTTTTGAGGCACTTATTGTGCTGTTTTTTGCAAGAGTCATTTACGAGTGTCACTTATGCGAGTGTCAAGGTTCGTTTGCGATCTACGCTGCCTAAAATCATACTAACGTCTTTCTCCAATGCCGTCATCCCTATCGAGGTTTCACCATGACTCAACCCAATATCCTGCTTGTGACCAAGGGACATCCCTTTGAGCGAGACGCTTTCTTTGCCATGTTCGACGCTATGGATGTGAATTGGACCCATGTAGAGCAGCCCGCCGCACGGGTATTCTTCGACCCCGCCTTCGCGGCCGACTATGACGCCTTGGTCATGTACGACATGCCAGGTATCACTTTCGCACCGGGCGGGCCGATATTTGAAGAACCCTCAGAACAGTTCAAAAGCAATCTCATGGCGCTGACCGAAGCCGGTAAGGGTCTTGTTTTCATGCACCATGCTATTGCCGGTTGGCCAGCGTGGCCAGAATACGCGGAGATCATTGGCGGTCGTTTCTTATACATGCCGGGCGATGTCAAAGGAAAATCGTTGCCGGACAGCGGTTATCGGCACAAGACGCTTCACACACTGAGCACAGTATCAGACCACCCCATCACCAAAGGACTGCCCGCCAGCTTTAAAATGACGGACGAGTTATATCTGTCAGAAATTTTTGAAGATAGCGTCCAACCCTTACTGAGGAGCGACTACGCTTTCACAAGGGACAACTTTT
>JBLIIB010000182.1:0-8925 GCA_047634795.1 Candidatus Azotimanducaceae bacterium
CATCCACATTACAAGGGCACCACATACGAGAAAGTAAAACGTGTCTAGTGCATATTGAAGTTCTAGTGTTTGGTCCACAATGGCCCTCCGAAGTTAGCAAAACTGATTCGACATGACTCAAAGCAAACTTGATGCCAGAAACGTTTCCGACCTGATAACTCATTGTTTCTACTGAACTTTACACATACCACATTGAACCCAATGCGTGTCTCGTCAAATAACCGCACCGTAATAACGCACCAGGCTTACGGGTTCGCACCAACTTAACGCATAACGGCTCGGTAAAGGGCTCCATTAAGGACCCAAGGCACCAGAATGGCTCTCGCCCTATTTTTTGAGCGAATATTTTTACAGCAGGTATACTGCCGTTTTCCCCACAGTCAGGGCATTTCGTGGCACCACAATGGTTCACAAACAGAATCAGAGACATCGCAGAAAATCGCACCATTAGGGTTAACGGCGCCAACCTGAACTATCTGCATTGGCCAAATCCAGGAAAACCACTGCTCGTATTTGTCCATGGTCATGCCGCGCACGCTCACTGGTGGGATTTCATTGCACCTGCTTTTCGGCAGGACTACGACATCATTGCGCCTGACATGTCCGGGTACGGCGACAGCGAACATCGTGACCAGTACTCGGCCCGCGGTTTCGCAGAGGAAATCATTCGGTGCGGCGAGCACGCCGGACACTCCTCCATGACGATCGTGGGTCACAGCTTTGGTGGCTCCATGACGCGTATTGCGGCCCACCTGTTCCCAAAATTTGTGGACGGCATTGTGTTGATTGATTCCGCAGTACCGGCAAAAAAAGGGACTCGTACACCGCCACCAATGCCGCGAACGAAAGAACGCTACTATCCCGACATCTACCAAGGCCTGCGGCGGTTTAGATTACGCCCGCCACAACCCGCCCCGGCAGACTATATTGTGGAGCACATCGCGAAGCATTCCTTGCGGGAAACCGAGCGGGGCTTTCAATTCAAACTGGATGCCGCGGTTTTCGCGAAAATGACGGCCGCCGAATCTTTTCCAAACGCAGCGGAAATGCTTGCAGACTTATCAATGCCAGTGGGGTTCATTTACGGTGGGAAAAGTCGATTCTTTTTCCCGGAAGTCATTTCGGCATTGGACCAGCTCATTGAGCCGCAATTGCTTGGAAGAATTGACGAGGCCTATCACCACGTTTTCCTAGATCAACCCGAGCAATTCACAGACCAACTCGCATCAATCCTGAAACGCCAGGTCTGAAACGACAAGTACCAGCCCCTCACATTTAACACTAGACGGGACGACTATTATCATCGATGGTAATGCGTTGCATCCGGCGGTGTGCTGGCCAATAGTCATTGACAGGTTTGTGCTGTGTAATACGATTATCCCAAAACGCCACCGCGTTCGGCGACCATCTGAAACGACAGGTGTATTCTGGTGTTGTTACATGGGTAAAAAGCAGGTCTAACAACGCGCGACTCTCTTGGTCGTGCATTCCCTTAATTCCAACCGTAAATAGGGTGTTCACAAACAAACCTTTTCGGCCCGACTCAGGGTGAGTTCTGACCACGGGATGCTCAACCGGAGGATTGTCAGAAACCATATCCGCTAAACGCTCGGCGCCGCCCGGTTCAGCAAGACTCTCTTTAAAACCATAGGAAAAGTCATGGATAGCGGTGAGACCTGATAAAAACTGCTGCATCTTGTCGGACAATCCCTCGTATGCCGCAGACATACTGGCGAACAAGGTGTCTCCACCGCGCGAAGGTATCACAATGCCATGCAGAATAGAGCCCAGCGGCGGGCACGGGCGGAAGGTCATATCCGTATGCCACATTTCGATCTTCGAGGGATTATCGCGATCGTTTTCCAGAACCGTTAACTGCGGAAAACCTTTAACGTGATCATAAGCCTCGTGGTACTGAGGTTGACCAAATCGATCCGCTAAACCTGAATGCTGCTCTGGGGTCATAGGCTGGTCACGAAAAAAAAGAACTTCGTAGTCGAGCAAAGCCTGGTTCAGAAATTGATAGGCTGCACTGTCCAACGGCCGACAAAGGTCGACGCCCGACACAACGCCGCCCAGCGCTCCAGAATAAGGTTGAACTTCCATCACCACAGGTTTCACCACCGCTCGCACCCAAAAAGAGTGCTTGCCGCGCTAGCCCGCAGCTTCGAGGAGCTCAACTAACACCTTAGCCTTACCTTCCAGCTCTTTGATCAAATCTTTGCTTTTGTGAACCGACAGGGCCACAACCCTATCAGGTCCCAAGCGGAATAAGCCGTCCATAATTTCCTGCGCTGCCTGCTTGATTTCGTTCGATTGACTCATAATTAAACTCGGACTCAAAAACGGCGCCATGATAACCTACTTACGGGTATCAAGCAGCTCCCGCCATTGCAGGGTGGGCGGTTTTACCAGAGAAATTGTAGAATTTCACTCCATCACAGAATGTAGACATTTAGGCGTCATGCAGGAAATTACCGTCGAATATCATGGGGCCAGAATCAGCGTCAGGATAGAGTCCATAAGCTCTCCCGCGGACAATGGCGGAGCTTATCCGGTGAGCCTTCTGATTAATGGCCTGCAACGAGATAAAGACCACCTGAAACCATCGTTAGGGTCCGTCAGACTATCCAGTCCTGTGCAGACCGACTACGAATGGCACGAAATCATTGAGGCCACTATTGCCCTCAAACACCACGATTTAACCCTGTCTCTGACGGCCAATCAACAACCGCTCGCCAGCAAGGTATTCAAATTATGAAACTGGCCAAGCCGCACATCGATGTGGGGCTGCGTTCCAATCAGTTGGAGAAATCCCTAATATTTTGGCAAGACGAAGTAGGTCTGCCCTACGACGAGCTGTTAAAAGTTGGCGGTGGCGTCCACCAGCATCGACTGAGTCTCAACGGATCAGTACTGAAGCTCAACCACGCCAGAGAACCACTGACAGATGCGCCAACGGGTTACGGCGAGTTGTTTGTGGCATTCGATGTGCCGGCCGTAAGGCGGCTCAGGGACCCTGACAACAACGCGGTGACCCTCGTGCCCAAAGGCCATTTAGGCGTGACTCACATCGGTATTGGCATCACCGTTAGATCACTTGCCGATGCAGAACATTTCTTCGGCTCGGTTCTCGAGACCAAATTCGTTAGTCCCGGACAATACCAATTGGGCAGCACGATGTTTTTCCTCAAGGAGGACCCCGCCCAATCAACCTCTGGCGGGATGAACGGCAGAGGCTTTCGCTATCTGACCATTCAGGTTTATAAGGTGGATACAGAGCACTCGTCACTGCTCAGTCGCGGTGCGATCGACGCGGCCCCTCCAAAAACACTCGGCGAAACAGCGCCGGCCTCACTCATCAGCGAGGTTGAAAACAACTGGATCGAGATTTACCAACGAAAATCTCTGACCGGCGACCTCACCGAGCCATCGTAAAACGACTACAGGATATTAGAATGCGAGAGCCTTCAGCGGGTAAAGAGCCTTCAGCGGGATTAGAGCCTTCAGCGGGTAAAGAGCCTTCAGCGGGTAAAGAGCCTTCAGCCGTAAATGAAAAACCTTTTCGTCTTCCGGGAAGATCATCCAACCCCGACTGGCTAATTTGGCTGGGGCTCAGCCTTACGACGACATGGCTGCTCACGCTTTCTCTCTACATCAACCACACACTGGGCTGGTCAAATATGCCCGAAGCACCCATAGAACAAGTCGGCAATTTCCTGGAAGGTGCTTTCGCTCCGCTCGCCTTTCTTTGGCTTGTGATCGGCTACTTTCTGCAAAAAAAGGAACTGATGCAAAATACTGACGCTATCAAGATGCAATACGTCGAAATTCAAAAATCTGCAGATCAGGCCGTCATTCAGTCCGAGGCGATACGCGCTTCTGAATCTCATGTCAGAAAACAGTCTTTCCTGCAGATTGCCGACGCGGTAAAACAGCAACTCGGTGGCATTGCCGCCTTCCTGTTCCTGTCTAGCCAGGGTGGATCTGATTCCGGGGCGGTCACGCAAGAACAGATTGGTGAGCTATGGGGTTCACTCAACAATACGGACCCAGAAGGGTTCTCTCGCTCGCTGATGCAACTTTCATTCGTCCACGGTGAAAAATACGGATACAAATTGCTGTACGGCACAGAAATACGCACCAAGCATTCCGACGCCTTCATTTTTAACTTTGAGCGGCTGCTGTATGAAGCTCAATCCTGTGATGACAGCGGTCTGATCAATGATGCACTACTCGGTATGGCCCACGGCCGCCTATATCAACGCATGATGCTCTACCGCGACAGTCCACCGGCTGGCTTCACGTTTGGCGTCTATGATTTTGATCCGGATTCGATGGACACATGAACCCCTTTGACCTAATGATTGCTGACAGGAAGCTTGCCCGCCAACGGGAAGATACCGGCGCGGATACTGGATCACTCGCGCTCGCAGAAGACGGCCAACCCAGCGTCAGAACATTGGTCCTTCGAGATATCACACAGGCCGGGGTGACTCTGTTCATCAACAAGAGCAGCCCGAAGTGGCGGACGATTGAAAAAAACCCAAACGCAGAATTGCTGATTTGGTTTCACAGCACTCAACGACAATACCGAGTCGCGGGCAGAATTCAGGTGCTTGACCCCGCAATCATTCGGGAAAACTGGCATAAAAGACCCGGTGCTAGTAAATATCTCGACTGGGTCTACGAGAAGGAAATACCCCAAAGCGCAAAAATCGTATCCCGGAAGAGTCTCATTGATACCGTGGACCGGCTCAAGACAGACCTTCCCGAGTCCAGCTTGACCGCACCCGACGGCGCTGCAGGTATTTTGTTAACGGCGAGCAGGGTTGAAATTTTGGATCTGAAAAGTCCGGACAGGATCCACGAACGAAAACTCTATGAACTTAATGCAGATCAATGGGACGTCTCACAACTGATGCCCTAGCAGTGGGTACCTAGTAAGTAACGCATAGCGCCCACTAATAACCCTAGTCTTGTAACAGCTCACCAAGAAACGACCTCTCTGCGACCAAGCATAACCGTTTCCAAAAAAAGGCCAAAAAAAGGCCCCGCAAAGCGTACTTCGCGGGGCCCGTCTTCGTATGGAGAGCAACTCCGAGTTAAATTAAAAGTTAAATTAACTCGAAGGCTCTCCCAGTAGACTGACTATTAATGGGATCACCTCCTTTTACGATCAGGGTGCCATTAGGCGCGCGGGACTCCCCCCTGGATAGAACTCCCTGCGCGGTCAAAAATCCGAAACGGACCTTGATTTTATAGCCCACCGATCGTCAGGAGTCAAAGACAACCAGTAACTTTCATCGTTTTTCACGCTTGCCCGATGGTAATACCAATGCAGCGAGTGATTCAACTCATCTGTACAGCTTTTATCCCATTTAAACTTGAGAAACAGGTCTCCGCGGCCGTCGCCAAAAAGTCCTGCATAAACGCCATATCCTTCTGATCTTCACGAATCGCTGCATAGAGCGTACACCACAACCCAGCACTACCTAATTTCTTGGCCATGACCGTGCCTTGCTCTAGATACTCCGTCAGCGCCCAGTTGGGCAAACAGGTAACACCTCGGCCCGAAGCGACCAATTGAATGATCATTGGCGTGAGTTCTGCGGTGCGAACAGAGACCGGCTCAATATCAACCGGATCAAGAAAGCGCGTAAATATGTCCAGCCGATCTCGTTCTACCGGGTAGGTAATCATCATCTCCTTCTCGAGGTCTTCCGGTAACACCATCTGCCGAGTAGAAAGGTGGTGATCATTAGCCACGGCCAACATGGCTTCATAACTAAACAACGGCAGGTAAGTTATCCCCGGTAATTCAACGGGGTCGGACGTAATGACAAGATCCAAATCTCCCCTAACGAGAGCGGGAAGGGGCGCAAAACTAAAACCCCCCGACAAGTCCAATTCGACTTCTGGCCAATTGGACCGATATCGATCAAGGCAGGGAATTAACCACTGGAAACAGCTGTGACATTCGATACAGATATGCAGCCGACCCGTTTCACCTCCGGCAAGTCGTGCAATATCCCTCTCGGCACTCTTGACCATCGGAAGCGCTTCATCGGCGAGGTTAAGGAGTCGTCGGCCAGCTGAGGTAAAACGGGGTGGTTTGGTTTTCCGGACGAACAGAGAACAATCAAGTTTATCCTCGAGATCTTTTAACTGATGAGACAGTGCCGACTGCGTCAAGAACAGGCTGTCCGCTGCTTCAACCAGACTTCCCTTATCCCGAAGAGCAACCAGCGTTTTGAGGTGTCGTAGTTCAATCATCCCTGCACCCATCCAATGATCAGCTGAATGAAAAAATTTCAATGTATACTGATTCTACGAAAAAATCACTCACTTTGACCGATCGTACCCCTAATAGCGCCGACGGTTGTTTTGCTCTCTTTATGGCTTGACTCGAACCGGAGAGGATTCACAATAGCTTTAGGAACAAAATCGCAAGGGCGCTATGTTTAATCCTTCTTCCGTTGTTATTGAGACATTCGTTGACGAACTCGTGGAGCACTACGTCAACATGTTCGGTGAAAACCCAACCGATATTCACCTCATTACCTCCAATGCACGAAGTGCTCTGGAAATCATCTCAAACAGCGATGCGCCCTACCATGATGTCAATCACACCATCATGGTGACGATGGTTGGCACTGAGATACTCTGTGGTAAAAACCTGATCGAAGGCTCCGTTTCCGCGAGCGACTGGGTGCACTTTGTTATTTCACTACTAAACCACGATATCGGATACGTTCGAGGCATTTGCCGCGCAGACAGAAGCGGTCGCTATGCTATCAATATGGACTACGACACAATCGCACCAGCCGCAGGCTCTACCGACGCTGCACTGACGCCCTATCATGTAGACCGGGCCAAACTTTACATTCAGGAACGATTCGCTTCCGAAGAACTACTCAATACCGTAACCCTGTGTGACAACATCGAACGCACCCGTTTTCCGGTACCGTCAGAAGAGGACCATCAGGAATCTACCGATTTTCCCGGCCTCATTCGCGCTGCGGACCTGATTGGTCAGTTGGGCGATCCACAATACCATCGGAAAATTTCGTCGCTATTTGCTGAATTCAAGGAAACAGGTCAGGCCGCGAAAATGGGTTACACCACAGCCGCTGACCTCAGAGAGGGTTATCCCCGGTTTTTTTGGGATGTCGTGACACCGTTCATCACAGAAGGCGTCCGTTTGCTGAGGCGAACCCAGGCAGGCCAGAAATGGGTCGCTAACCTTTATGCCAACGTTTTCACTGAAGAACATCAAGCACCAGCTTACGGTCCTGAAAGACGCGAGAAAGCGGATCGGCGCTACGAATCCGACACTGTTTACAAGTTCACCGACGCCTCTGAAGACGACAGACGTGAAGCCGGACGGCGAAACTCTGATATCACCCTGCCCTCTCTGTAAGATTCTTAGTAAGGGCCTGCGCAACGTTCTCAGTAGTATTTAGAGCCCAAAATTCGTAGAATTCGGCTCCTTTTGTGAGCGTGAAACCAAACCATGTTGGCTGCCGATACGCACCCGCCACTGCCTTTTGTCGTCGACAAACCCAAACTGAAGATCTGTTTATTGGGGTATCGAAGTAACCCCTACAGCGGTGGCCAAGGAATTTATATCAAATTCCTGAGCAAAGCGCTGGCAGATGCGGGGCATAACGTTGAAGTAATTTCAGGCGAACCTTACCCAGAACTAGATCCCAGGGTCCGCTTAATCAAATTACCCGGTCTAAATCTGTTTGAGGCAAAAGACCACGTCACCGCGCTACGCCCCAAACACCTCCTATCATTCACTGACTTTACCGAATGGTTCAGCATGCTGACCGGCGGATTCCCCGAACCTTATACGTTTGGCCGACGAGTCGTGAAACACTTCAAACGACACAAACCAAACTACGATATTGTTCATGACAACCAGTGTCTCAGTTATGGCACGCTAAAACTGCAGAAGATGGGTATTCCTCTCGTCACAACCATCCATCATCCCATCACCAGCGACCTGCGCATTGCGCTCGCCAGCACGGATTCATGGAAACTTCGATTGTTGATTCGGCGTTGGCACTCCTTTCTACGAATGCAAAAGAAGGTGGTCCAGCAACTTAAGAATATCGTGACTGTTTCGGCCGCGTCCAGGAAAGATATTGCAAAAGATTTCGATATCCGCGAGGCCCGCATTAGTATCGTTCATAACGGCATCGACACAAACGTGTTCAAACCCGACCCAAACATCGAACAGGAACAAAGAACGATCATGGCGACTGCTTCTGCAGATGCTCCCCTTAAAGGGTTGAATTATCTATTGCATGCAATCGCTGATGTCAAAACAGACTATCCAGATCTCAAGCTCAACGTACTAGGCAAGCTCAATGAAGATGGTGAATCAAAAGCGCTCATCGATCGCCTGGGGATTGCTGATCGCATTACCTTCCATTCAGGGCTGACGTCAGAACAGGTCGCTGAACTCTACGCACGCGCCTGTATTGCCGTGGTACCTTCGATCTACGAAGGCTTTGGCTTGCCCGCAGGAGAAGCCATGGCCTGCGGCGTACCTGTCATTTCAACCGACGGTGGTGCGCTACCTGAAGTGGTAGGTGATGCGGGGGTCATTGTGCCAGCTCGAGATTCATCGGCAATCGCCAACGCATTGCGTGAATTACTGCGGAGCGAGCAAAGAAGAATTGAGCTCGGCGAAATGGGCAGAGCGCGGATACTCGAAACTTTCTGCTGGGATGTCGCCGCAGCAGATATGGCGCAATTATACGAATCCGTCATCAAGGAAGCTGTCTGATGGGACTACAAACGATTAATTTCGAACGCATGCGCCTGAAGCCCGGTGACCGACTACTCGATCTTGGGTGCGGCGAAGGCCGTCATGCTCTCTCGGCTTATATGACCCACAATCTGGACGCCGTC
>JBLIIB010000183.1:0-8816 GCA_047634795.1 Candidatus Azotimanducaceae bacterium
GGTAACGCCCGTATACACACTGTGAACCCGACTCGACAATTTCGTTAACATCGCGATGCCTTCTTCTCTGGATTCCGGTTTTGAGAGAATCTCACCATCAATCTCTACGGTTGTATCAGCAGCCACAATCACGAAACCCGCATCGATCCGCTCGAAAACGGCGTCCGCTTTTTCACGAGACAACCGGGTTACGTAGATTTCTGCGGACTCTCCTGGAACCACTGACTCATCGACATCAGGCTTCTCAATCCCAAATTGAAGTCCGAGTTGTTCCAGCAGCTGCTTTCTTCTTGGTGATCCACTAGCGAGGACAAGTTTCTGCTTCACGATATTCCCATCCTTCGGCGCAATCCGCGTAAAATCAAAAAGGCCCAGGGCCAAAGAAAGGCGCCGGAGAGTGCCGGTAACAAGTACCAAAGACTCCAGTCTGAAAGACCAGCGATACTATCAATCCACAAATTGATGAGCTGGTTCAATCCCAACATAGCAAAAACAATCAGCGCCTGCTGCCAAACGGAGAACATTCGCATTCGCTGGTAGAGATTCATCGCAACGTAGGCAATCACAACATAAGCCAACGCATGCTGGCCTAGCAGGCTTCCAAGCAACACATCAACCACAATCCCCGCGACCCAAGCGGACAGAATTCCCACTCTATGGGGCAAAGCAATAATCCAGTAGACCAAGACCATCGCAACCCAATCAGGTCGCAAGTAACCCAATTCACCGGGAATAAAATCCGGGAGCGGAACGACAGAGAGCACCATCCCGAAGATGAATGTCACCCAAATCACTACAACCGCGCCCAATCTGTTCTTAGCCACGGCTTCCGTCACCTGTTCCTGAACGTGATGATAGATTCGCCGACTCGGGATCAGCGCCGTCCAATTCCGGTAACGTACGCGATTCCGAAAACACCAGTAACACGTGCCTTGATCGATCAAGCCGCGCGCTGGGAATTGCCTTAACTACGGCGAATGGTTTGCCGGGTTCATAAGTAATCTGGTCAACAATCCCGACCGGATAGCCAACAGGAAACCGATTACCCAACCCTGAAGACAGCAACTGGTCCCCGACCTCGATGTCTGCCGTGGAGTTAACGTGAAGCAGTTCCAGTTGTTGGGCGATGCCGGTACCTTGCGCGACAAGCCTGAGGTTACTTCTGAGGACCTGTACGGGGACTGAATGTGCCTCGTCGCTGATCAGTAAAACACGACTGTTGAACTGACTGACACCAATAACCTGACCTAATAACCCGAGCGCGTCGAGGACAGGCTGGCCAACAAACACACCGTCGCTGCGCCCTTTATCGACGATGATTTCTTGTTTTTGCGGATTTGGATTTACGCCAATAAGCTCCGCAACCAAGACATTGTCTTGCAGCTTCGCGGCAGAACCCAACAAGTCCCTTAAGCGGTTATTTTCGGCCGTCAGAGCTGCCATTTGTTCTGTTTTTACGCGCAGAAGAATGAGTTCATTTTCTAGAGAGGAAATTTTTCGTCTGAGACTTTCTCTGGAACTGAGCAGTTCAGTGATACCACGCGCACTACGATTAGGCAGATCCGCGATGACAACAACAGGGCTAACGGCCGTCGTTATGGTCGATCGAGATTCATCAAGCCAACCGGTCGCGTGATCCACGAACATCAACAATGCAGAAAGCAGCCCCAGACCCAACATCTGGTAGCCAAGCGTTGTCTCTTCAAGAAACAAGGATTTGATTCGGCACCTCTTTCAAGAGAAGTCACTCGCCTCTGGTAGAAGGTTACTTAAACACCAAATCGATAAGGCTGGTAGTGCCCAAACATGAACCCTGGGCAACTGCCGCTTACTGAATGGAAAGAAGGTCGCTATCGATCCTGTCATCCATCAACTCGAGCGCCCTACCACCGCCACGTGCAACGCAGGTCAGAGGATCTTCTGCCACTATGACCGGGAGCCCAGTTTCACTGGACAAGAGACGATCAAGTTCTCTCAAGAGAGATCCGCCGCCCGTCAGTACCAGACCGCTCTCTGCAATATCAGAAGCGAGTTCCGGAGGCGTCTGTTCAAGCGCACCCTTAACAGCCTGCACAATGACCGATAGAGGTTCCTGGAGCGCCTCGAGTATCTCGTTACTGTTCAGCGTGAAACTTCGGGGAACGCCTTCGGCGAGGTTCCTGCCGCGAACATCAATTTCTCTTACTTCGTTACACGGAAAGGCCATACCAATTTCTTGCTTAATTCTTTCAGCGGTGGCTTCACCAATCAGGCTACCCTGCGTACGTCTCACGTAAGTGGTTATGGCTTCATCAAAGCGATCCCCGCCCACACGCACAGATTGTGCGTAAACAACCCCATTGAGGGAAATAACCGCGATTTCAGTTGTCCCACCACCAATATCAACGACCATCGTACCGACAGCCTCATGAACCGGTAAGCCTGCACCAATCGCAGCTGCCATTGGCTCTTCAATTAGTCGCACGTCACGCGCACCCGCGCTGATAACGGATTCTCTGATAGCTCGTCTTTCCACTTCCGTAGACTGACACGGCACGCAAACCAATACCCTGGGGCTCGGTCTGATGAAACTATTCTCATGCACCTTCTTGATGAAGTGCTGCAGCATGCGTTCGGTCACCTGAAAATCCGCAATAACTCCATCTTTCAAAGGGCGAATGGCGGTAATGTTTCCTGGCGTCCTACCCAGCATTCGCTTGGCATCAATCCCTACGGCTGCGACATTTTTTTGGTTATTGTTGTTTCGGATCGCAACGACAGAAGGCTCATTGAGGACAATGCCTCTCTCACGAACATAAATCAGAGTGTTCGCGGTACCCAGATCAATCGACAGATCGTTGGAAAACATTCCTCTCAGTCGCTTGAACATATTGGCAAAACCTCTCTTTCGATCATCGCCGCTCAGGGCAATTAACAGGCTACTGCCGAGGCAGTAAAAGTTGTCTTCTACACCAAGGAGGGGCATTCGTTCACCCTGCCGAGACACTAAAAAAAAGCCATTTGCGCCTAATTTTTAGCTTTCAAAAACTTGCGTAACTTTATCATTCAGTGGGGACTATATATAGATGAACTACTCACTTTTTACGCCCCCTGGGCACTCAATAGTGGAGTTGTTTCCATTATACTGTCGGTTTTCGACACCTGCCCCCTAAACGACTGAAATGTTTGCGTATTTTTGCAAACCTCATTAGCATTCGGAGCCTTATCAATAGCGGAAAATACACCGTGAAAGTGACAGAAGAAGTGGTAAGAGAAATCGCCGAACTGACCCAAATCAAGGTTAGGGACGAAGACGTCACGCGTCTTGCTGACGGCATGAAAAACATCTTGGAATTGGCCGAGGAAATGCAAAATGCAGACACTGATGGACTCGAGCCTGTTGCGAACCCGCTAGACGCCGTGCAGCGTCTCCGAGCTGACATTGTCACAGAAACGAACCGCCGCGAAGAACTTCAAAAGATCGCGCCATACACGCAAGACGGCCTCTATCTTGTGCCAAGGGTGGTTGAGTGACATGAGAGACCGCACCCTAACCCAACAAATCTGCGACCTAGCGTCCGGCGCTTACTCTTCCGTCGAGTTAACACAGTCTTATCTCGACGCCATTGACAGTGAGTCTTCGCTTAACTGCTATATCACCATTTCTGATCGCGTCCTCTCAGCTGCCTCAGATGCCGATGAACGGCGCGCCGCAGGCAACACATCGCCTCTGCTCGGAATCCCTATCGCTCACAAGGACATCTTTTGTGAAAACGGAGTCCGAACGACTGCGGGCTCAAAAATGTTGGGCAATTTCGTAGCTCCTTACGACTCGACGGTTGTGTCTAAATTGTCAGCGGCCGGGGCAATATCACTCGGCAAAACCAATATGGACGAGTTTGCGATGGGCTCTTCTAACGAAAGCAGCCACTTTGGGCCGGTAAAAAATCCCTGGGATAGCTCGAAAGTCCCTGGGGGTTCAAGCGGAGGTTCGGCCGCCGCCGTGGCCGGTAGACTTTGTTCTGCCGCAACCGGCACTGATACAGGAGGAAGCATACGGCAGCCCGCCGCATTTTGTGGCATCACCGGTATCAAACCTACTTACGGGCGGGTGTCACGTTGGGGCATGATCGCCTACGCAAGCAGCCTTGACCAAGCCGGTCCAATGGCACAATCCGCCGAAGACTGTGCGCTGCTGCTTGAACACATGTCGGGAGTAGACAGCAAAGACTCAACATCTGCTGACGTGCCCACAGAAAATTATACTCAGACAATTAAAGGGGATATTAGCGGGCTAAAAATAGGTATTTGCAAAGAGTTCCTCGACGGATTGGACGGTCAAGTCGGCGAGATTTTGGAACAAACAAAAAAAACGCTTGAGTCCCTGGGTGCTGTTATTACAGAGGTCAGCTTACCGAACTCTGCGCTCGCGATACCGTCTTACTACATCATCGCGCCCGCAGAATGTTCTGCCAACCTGGCTCGCTTTGACGGGGTTCGTTATGGATATCGATGCGAGAATCCCAAAGACTTGGAAGATCTCTATAAAAGATCAAGAAGCGAGGCCTTTGGACAGGAAGTAAAAAACCGCATTATGGTCGGTGCCTTCGCGCTTTCTGCAGGCTACTTTGACGCCTATTACAAAAAGGCCCAACTCGTTCGGCGACTGATTAAAAATGATTTTGTTGAAACATTCAGCAAAGTCGATCTCATACTCGGACCGACCACCCCAGGCACCGCGTTCTCAATTGGTGAAAAATCCGACGACCCACTTGCCATGTACCAACAGGATATTTACACCACTTCAGCGAACCTCGCAGGCATTCCGGCAATGTCCTTCCCTGCGGGCTTCGCAAATAAGCTACCGATTGGCATGCAACTGCTGGGCTCCTATTTCAATGAAGGCACCATGTTGCGAGCTGCTCACTGCTTTCAGCAAGTTACTGACTTCCATAAGCGTTCGCCCCGGACTGAAGGTGCATCAGCATGACAGAATATGAAACGGTCATAGGACTGGAGATCCACGTCCAACTTTCGACAAAATCAAAAATTTTCTCCGGCTCGAGCACTCAATTTGGGGCGGAACCCAACACTCAGGCAAACGAAGTCGATTTGGCGCTTCCCGGCGTTTTACCCGTGGTCAACGAGGCGATTTATCACAAAGCAGTCGCGTTTGGACTGGCGGTTGGCTCAGACATCAGTAAACGCTCCAGCTTCGACAGAAAAAACTACTTCTATCCGGACCTCCCGAAGGGGTACCAGATCACCCAAATGGACGCACCCATAGTTCAGGGCGGTAGCATTACTATCAGCCTCAAGGATGGCAGCCGCAAGAAGGTCAACCTTACTCGCGCCCATCTAGAGGAAGACGCGGGCAAATCATTGCACGAAGATTTTCACGGGATGACCGGTATCGATTTGAACCGTGCCGGCACCCCTCTTCTAGAGATTGTGTCGGAACCCGAGATGAGAAGTGCAGAAGAAGCGGTGGCATATGCCAAAGCCATTCATCAGCTTGTGACCTATCTTGATGTGTCCGATGGCGAAATGTCTCAGGGCTCCCTTCGATGCGACGCCAACGTTTCCTTGAGACCAGTTGGAACTGCTGAGTTAGGTACCCGTACCGAAACAAAAAACGTGAACTCGTTTCGCTTTTTAGAAGCTGCGATCCTTCACGAAGTTGAACGGCAGTCAGAAATTCTTGACGCAGGTGGTCGAGTGCTACAAGAAACTCGCCTTTACGACTCGGACAAAGACGAAACCAGACCGATGCGAAGTAAAGAAACAGCAACAGATTATCGCTACTTTCCCGAACCCGATCTTCTGCCGGTTGAGATTGACGACGCGTTTATTTCAGCAGTTCAACAAACAATGCCGGAGCTTCCTGAGCAAAAATTCGAGCGATATGAAAATGATCTCGGGTTGATACCCGGGGATGCAGCGCTGCTTTCATCCGACATAGGTCTGGCAACCTACTTCGAAGCCTGCCTGGCGCGATGTGGCGACGTAGCACTATCAGCAAACTGGGTTAAGGGAGAAATCCTGGCCAGCCTCAATCGAGACGGAGAATCCATTGATGCGTCTCCAGTCTCGCCAGAACAACTCGGCGATATCATCCTCAGGATTAAGGACAACACGATCTCCGGCAAGATCGCCAAGACGGTGTTTCTCGCTCTCTGGACGGGAGAGGCGGGCTCCGTAGATGTTTACATAGAAAACCAGGGACTAACGCAGGTCAGCGGAAACGATACGTTGGAGCCAATCGTTGACAAAATCATCAATGAAAACCCCAAACAAGTTGAACAATTTCGTGCAGGCAAGACAAAACTAATGGGATTCTTCGTTGGGCAGGTGATGAAAGAAACCGGGGGGAAAGCAAACCCGCAGACAGTCAATGATCTCGTGAATCAGAAACTTGCGGCCGACTAATTACGCTGTGCGGTCTGCGCTATCGGCAGATCCGCACAACATCTTAAGCTTAAGAACGACGAAAGCTTAAGAACAACTAAAAGCTCTCTGTGAAAGCCAAAATACGAGCCGCATTGGTTCCAATATCACTCTGCCCCACCCGGGACATTGAGCGAGCATCAACTCGGCTACCTCCTGCTGAAGGAGTCACTCTCACGACAAAATCATCTTTGAAGCCAAACCAAAGTGTCGTGGCTGTTGCCTCGACAGTCCCAGCTTCGACATCTGTCGCAATAACTTCCAGCCCCATACCCAACACGGTCTCTTTAGCGCGCGCAACGGCATCAGCCACTGATAGTGAAGACTCAATGGGTTGAACCCCAGGATAGGCAGTCCGTGTTGCCTCGCCAAGTTCTTCGGCTGACATCATCTCAGTCCCATATTCAAAACCATTAGGCGCGTCCTTTCGATCCGGCAACAAAGCGACAAATGTTGGCGGATTCTCAACGTCAGTTGAGATGTCATGTATCGGAGGCACATCGCCTGCCGCGACAATTTGGGGCCCCACGACCAGGAACGGAATCGAACCCAGCACTAATGCAATGATGATCTGATTCCTGTCTTTGATTAAACCTCCGCGTAATGCGATGACCAAATAAACCAAACCGACAACAAAGACCAATAGCCCACCCACCGCTGCGATAGGCAAGCTTAAGATGGACGGCTGTAACGGCACCAACCCAAACTTGTAACCCAATGGACCTGTTATCAGAATCACCAACAACACTACCGCAGTAACCAGCAGCACCCGGCTTGACGTTTTTGTCTCTTCCAAAGCCGTATCTCCTTATTTCACTTTTAGATTATTGTGCTCAAACTAACAGCCATTCATGGCGAATTCTTGCGCACCGATTACAATTAACCCTCATCCTAAAATTGACCAAGAGTCGACCAAGAGTAAACTAGTGGCATCTTCGCTGATAAACATAAACGAGGCAACCAGCGCAGAGCTGCAGCAACTCAAGGGCATCGGGCCCAAACGAGCTCTTCACATAGAGCAATTTCGGGCGCGTATCTCACCCATCAGAAACACCTTGGATCTCTGCGCGGCAACCGGCATCAGCATGAAGACCGCAGAGCAGATCGCAGACGACATCGAGTGGCGCTGCCATGATCCGATGGCGATCAATAGTGGCCCAGCGGTTGTAACAACATTAGTTTGCGTCTCTCTCATCTATATTGGATTTGATCAGATAACCCGCGAGCCCTTTGTCGGGCCGGCGAGCTTCTATCACTTTTCTCTGGCACTGATTCTATTAGGTGGCCTGGCTGCTGCTGGAGATGTGGTGGTGGCAGGCGTCAGGAAAATCCCAAGTGAATCCACATGGATCTTCCCGCTGTCCATACTAATGCTATTTAGCGGGCTCTTGATCATCGCAGGCATGGGCATCAGCGCTCTTATCCTGCCTTATCCGGACGGGCTTGTTACGACTCTGGCTAGTAGCCTGACACTGCTTGCCTTCGCGTCAGTCATGGTTTGGCTGCTCTACGGGCCCGCACTGACAGCGAGGTTTTGTTTAAACGATGCCGACAAATTGGATCGCTGGAGCACAATTTACGATTTCGTATTACCCATCCTATTGTTTTGCGACGCGATACTACTTAGTTTCCACAACGGCCCCACTTGGATGGAAGAAATATTCACGGGCTGGTGCATGGTCATCTGTGCAATCGGCGCATCAGAGTTGAGGCGCGGCAATTCTGCTTTTTTTCAGACGTTGTCTCTTGCTGACCAAAGTCGCGTCAGGTTTGCCCTTCGGCGACTCACCACTAAATTTCCACAAAACCGGACCCTGAATTCTAATGACCCGCAAAAAAGGCTTATCGCCAACCTGATAGCTGCCGGGAATGTATTGGTGATTGCAGCTATTCTTACTGGTGTATTAGCAACCTAATAATGAGCGTTCCAGATCATACCTGCCCGCATTGAGAAGACTGGTTTTATTAATTCTGACCAATTAGCCAGGCGACGGAACAGCAAGACCACCTGTGCAAGCACAGGGTGGATTGGGACAGCGGGGGGATTAAAACACGACGGACTAGCGTGGCCTGAGTTTAAACAACCTTAATGTGCCAGGGCTCGTACCGGACGCCAAACAGATTGCCTTCCGGGTATCGAATGGCGACATAGCCCAGATCAACCAGCTTCCGATACTCATCAGTTGTAGCAAACGCTTCAGTAAAATTTTTCCGGCCAAAGCCGGTTTTACCGACGTCAAAGTCACCGATGCCATGATAGGAGTGGCCCGGTGGAGCCAGGCTACGGGATGCTCGTGAGAGATTCCCTTTTGACTGGATCGTCTTAGCTAAAAACAAATGGGTCTGCTTTACAATACTGCGAATACCCGACGTTAGTACGATGTTATCAC
>JBLIIB010000184.1:0-8799 GCA_047634795.1 Candidatus Azotimanducaceae bacterium
GTGAAAACCCAAATTTCCCTGGGTTTTGTCCACTTTTAAAAGAAAGCAGGGGCAACTAGTTTATCTCGGACAGTGTGTTGTTAGTGAATGGGTCCAGTGCCGGTATTTGCCGAAAGTTACTTTTTTTGATTAATCGGGTGTATTTTATAAGCGGTTACGGGGGTCTTGCGTAACATGCTGTTAAATCAAAGGGGGGGGCCGTGTTCGACTCGGCCCTTTGCAAGTTGCCACGCAACTCGAATGCGCTATCCTGCTCCCCTTACCTTGCCAAGTTTAATTGAGAAATAGTCATGTCGTGGGAACAGCTAGCAGAAATGGATGTGTTTGGAACTTCGCCGTTCCAGAATCTATGTTGCAGAGATGTGGCCAAGTTTATTCCAGCGGTGATGTTTGAAGAGCAGGGATTGCAGGAAAAATACTTCGTAGCTGATATCCCAATGAACGGGATTAGAGTGTTTGTCTATTTGGACAGCGCCGAGATTGTGTCCCCCGCGCTGGATATTCGTTTTGATAGAGAGGACTCCGAGACGCCCGAGGACTTAGTGCTGCAATTGATAAAGGCGTTATCGAATGCATTTTGACCTTTTTTTGGATGGCACAATTCTTGTGTTCTTGAAAAAACACAATGAGTGCATATGACACCGGGCCCACATGGTGATCATCAACGCACTTCATCACATTCTGGTGGCTGACAAGACCAGGATTGCTTGCGCGCCCCTCTTTATAGGCGTCAGTAAAAGTTGACTTGCTGGCGGATTTTCATGCGATGCTTTGTTGTCAGAACACTTTTCAAGGAACACCTTTTTAAAAAGGTCTTTATCGGTACAAGTTTGTCATAATATTTCAGTTAGCTTCGTTGTCAGAGGGAGAATAGCTATGGAATTAAATTGGGAAATCGTGGCGGCAATAGCCGAGTTGCTGAGTGCTATCGGCGTGCTGCTTACCCTGGTATATCTCGCACTGCAGATACGCGATAACACTCGCGGCCTACAATCGGCCAGTTTGGAGTCGGTGTTGGAAGGTCCACGAGATCGCTATTTTCTACCGATGGCGAAAGAGCCCGATCTTGCTGACATGTTTGCGAGGGGACTTAACTCTCTTGACCAACTTGACGAACAAGAGAATCGCAGGTTTTTCTACTTGATGTATGAACAGTTATTTCAGATGCAGCAGGTCATGCATTTGCGTGAAGGTGACCTGATTCCGCAGGTCGACTTCGATGCGTGGCTCGACTACACCGCTTCGCTTATCAAAACACCTGGCGGTGGCGCTATGTGGGTGCACTGTGAAAAAGTAATCACGCCTACCCTCGGCAACTTGATTAACGAATACGTGATTTCTCATCCAGCGACGCCATCATTTATAGATAGGATACCTATATTTCGAACCGAAAAATTGGTGGCTAGCGAGGTTGAATAGCAGGGGCTACCGGTCGCTCCTTTGTCAGCGGAGTTTGAGGATCGTGCGCGGATGACAAACATTGCTGTGGCGAGTGACCATGCGGGATTCGACTACAAAACACATTTGAAGTCGCATCTTGAGTCGATGGGAATCAATGTTGAGGATTTCGGCACAGATTCTGTCGGCCCGGTCGATTACCCAAGTTTTGTCCGTGCGGCGACACAGTCGATCTTGGCGGGCCAAAACACCCTTGGTATTATTATTGGCGGAAGCGGGAACGAAGCGATTGTTGCCAACAGATACCGCGGGATTCGGTGCGCTGTCGTCTGGAACGAAGGAACAGGTCGTCTCGCAAAAGAACACGGTGATTGCAATATGATTGCGATAGGCCAACGCCAGATGTCAAAAAAAGCAGCAGTTGCCTGCGTTGAAGCCTGGCTGAACGCCGAGTTTAAAGGTGGGAGGCACCAGAGGCGCATCGACCAAATTGATGAATAGCGCATGCTCCCAAAGCCATAGTTAGCCTCAAAGGTGAATAGTCCGAAACGGAACAACATGAACATACCGCTACTACTTCTGCAGTAGCGCCACCGACATCAATAATTGGTGCCTAGACCATGCCTGATATTGCGCCAAGCTTCGAGAGTAATGCCCATTTCATCATCACACGTAACCGACCCGATACGGTTTCGGGTATCTGGCTATTCGGCGCAGCTCGCTTTGAGATTCAACAAGCAGCGGGTCCTTTTGAGACTTGTCACTGCAACCGGTGCAGTAATGTCAGTGGAGGTCAGGGGCTACCTATGGTCAGGGTTAGCCTTGACGACTTTGAACTGACGCAGGGCGCTGAGTGTGTTGTTTCTTTCGATGCACCCATCTTGTACCAAGCGCCAGCTTATAAAACACATCGATGCTCAGTCTGTGGAATGCCCGTGCCGTCGTCATACCCAGGTGATGAGCTGCTGGAAATTCCTGCGGGGCGGTTTGATGATGCTGAGATTAGTCCAGATGAGCCTAGCTTCAAAGAGCGTGTGCCGCAGTGGGATCGAATCACAGATGGTCTTCCGCAGTGCGATCTTCCCGCCTTGATTGCGACACTTACGGGTGAGCAGGTCGATAAGGATTTTGTTGTTAAATCTCATCAACATGAAGCGTCAGAGGTTCATTAACATGGGCCGCCGTCTTGCTGATGATCGACAGCTTTCTAAAGCGGCTCTGTTCTGTATCGCTAGACGCAACCCGTTGGGTAACTGATATTACGACGATGGATGAACACAGACATTTCATGAGCCTCGCACTCGAAGCGTCCGCTAAGGCGCTGCCGGACTGTGCGCCCAATCCACCCGTGGGATGTGTGTTGGTCAAAAACAATGTTGTCGTGTCTACGGGGTATACCCGCCAACCCGGAGGCCTTCATGCAGAAGTCGATGCGCTGTCGCGGTGGCCGGATTCCCTCAAAGGTGTGAGTGCATATGTCACCCTTGAGCCCTGCTCGTTTCATGGCCGAACGCCTGCGTGTGCTGAAGCATTGATTAGCAGGCGTATTGATCATGTTTACTTGGGCATGACTGATCCTGATCCAAGAAATAATGGTAAAGGTATTGCGATGCTTCGTGAAGCTGGTGTTGATGTGACGGAAGGCATCATGGCTGATGCGGTTTCAAAATTTCTTTCGCAATATCTTAATAAGAGTTAGAAAATCGGTGAACGGTGGCATTGGTCTTCAGTTCCTATTTCCCAGTTCACTTTTTTGAGTTCACCTTTTTCAATTCATTCCTCTTCAAGCGCATACCGCAGGGCGCTAACCGCAACAATGGGCGCTGTTTCTGCGCGTAATACTCTGGGGCCAAACTTTACCGCGCTAAATCCTGATGCTTGTGCATCGAGGATTTCATGTTGAGCAAAACCACCTTCGGGTCCGACCAGTAAAGCGACGTTTTTTGTAGGGCTTTCAGGTTCGAACCGCTGCCCGCTCCCTAGTGAGATTAATTTGATTTCAGCGCCTGCGCTCTTAAGGTATTCCTGCAGTGACGTCGCCGGATCTAGCGTGGGGATAATATTCAGGCCACACTGTTCACACGCAGAAACGATAACCTGCTGCCAATGTGCGTGCCGGTTGCTGATGACTTTTTTAGCGACGGTGGAACGTTCCGCGATGACGGGTGTGATTGTTTCGACACCCATTTCAGTAGACTTGGCGATTACTCGATCCATCGCGTCTTTTTTCAACACGCTGATACCCAGATGAATCTTCAGTGGGGAGGTTCGATTGGTGTTAGAGAATGATTCTGGCAAGACGTCGACGCGTTTCTTGCCCAGGGCTTGAATCTTACATTCGTATTCACCGCCGAGCCCGTTAAACAAAATGATCCGGTCGTTGGTGGATAGGCGTAAAACTCGCGCGAGATGATGGCTGGTTGCATCCGGCAGCGCGATAGGGGCATTCGTCGAAATGCTACCATCGTAAAAAAACCGGGGTAGCATCATAGTTAGAGGCCCAGGTTGTTCCAGAGTTTTAGGGTCGGCGCAGACTGATTGAGCGTATAGAAGTGAAGACCGGGCGCGCCGCCTGCGAGCAAGCGCTCGCAAAGCTTTGTGACAACTTCAGCGCCAAAGGCTTTGAGTTCCTCTGGATTCTGCTCATAGGTTTTCAGATGCTTTTCGATCCATCTTGGGATTTCTGCACCGCAAAGTTCCGAAAACCTGACAATACCCTTGTAGTTGGTGATGGGCATAATGCCCGGCACGATGGGAACATTGATGTCGGCTGAATCGCACAGATCGCGGAACCTGAAGTAGGCGTCCGCATTGTAAAAATACTGGGTGATGGCGCTGTTCGCGCCCGCTTCAATCTTGTCCTTGAAAAAACGGATCTCGCTTTCTACAGAATCGGACTCGGGGTGAATCTCTGGATACGCGGCGACATCGATATGAAAGTGGTCTCCGGTTTCAGCTCGAATAAATTCAACTAATTCGTTGGCGTGAGTCATCCTGGTGGTGCCGCCAACGCCCGATGGTCGATCGCCTCTGAGTGCGACGACCCGGGTAATGCCAGATGCCTTGTATTCGTTCAGCAGGTTCGCGATGAGTTCTGGTTTGTCACCGCCGAAAGACAGGTGCGGTGCGACGATGCTGCCGGTTGCTGACAGGCTCAGTACGGTTTTTTTGGTGCCGTCTTTGGTTGAGCCGCCGGCGCCATAAGTGACAGAGAAGAAGTGAGGGTCCAAGTCACATAGACGAGCATGGACCTTCTTAACTTTTTCGGCGGCTTCTTCCGTTTTCGGTGCAGAAAATTCAAAGCTAAATAGTTGTGTGTCAGACATGATTATTTAAAGTGCCGCCGCCAGTAGGTCTTTCTTGTCGGTTGCTTCCCACGTGAAATCAGCGTCTTCACGGCCAAAGTGGCCGTAAGCTGCGGTCTTTCGATAGATCGGGCGCTTAAGGTTCAGCATCTCGATCAGGCCTTTGGGGCGCAGGTCAAAATGTTCGCTGACGAGTCGCTCAATGGCTTGCTCGTCGATCTTGCCGGTGCCAAAGGTGTTAACGCTGATAGAAGTTGGCTCGGTGACACCGATGGCATAGGAAATCTGAATTTCACAACGCTTCGCGAGACCCGCCGCAACGATGTTTTTGGCAACATATCGGCCAGCATAGGCTGCGCTTCGGTCGACCTTTGATGGGTCTTTGCCCGAGAAGGCGCCGCCGCCGTGACGTGCCATACCGCCATAAGTATCTACGATGATTTTTCGACCCGTTAACCCGCAGTCACCCACTGGGCCGCCGATCACAAAGTTGCCGGTTGGATTAATGAAGTACTTGGTATCTGCATGAAGCCAATTGGTTGGCAGGACGGGCTTGATGATTTCTTCCATGACAGCTTCTTGAAGATCTTTCAGGGAAACGCCTGGGGAATGTTGTGTTGATAATACGACGGCGTCGATCGCCACCGGATTTCCTTCGGTGTCGTAGCGGAAAGTAATTTGGCTTTTAGCGTCCGGGCGCAAAAACGGGAGTTTGCCGGATTTACGGACTTCGGCTTGTTTTTGTACCAGAAGGTGCGAGTAGGTGATGGGTGCCGGCATCAAGACGTCAGTCTCGTCGGATGCATACCCAAACATGAGACCCTGGTCGCCAGCGCCCTGTTCTTTGCCATCGCCTTCGTCAACGCCCATGGCGATGTCGGGAGACTGTTTACCAATCGCATTGAGTACCGCGCATGACGCGCCGTCAAAGCCCACGTCAGACGAGTTGTAGCCAATATCCAGAATGACCTCCCGGCATATCTCTTCCAGATCAACCCAAGCATCCGTGCTAATTTCACCGGCGAGAACGACCATACCGGTCTTCACCATGGTTTCGCAGGCCACGCGTGCATTGATGTCTTCCGTCAGAATAGCGTCGAGGATGGCGTCAGAAATCTGATCAGCCATTTTGTCTGGGTGTCCCTCAGAAACTGATTCTGAGGTAAATGTGCTGTTTACTGTCATGGAGTCGTCTCTTTTGATCAATTCGGACTTTATGCCCGAGTATTTGGTCTTTTGAAAAGCCCGTCATTCTACTTGTTTTGAGCCCTATATGCTTGGTGACGGCATTGAGATTCCTTCATCCCGGTCGCAAACCTCACTCAAGATGACAACTTCCGTTGATGATTGAGGGGGCGTGAGAGAGAATACGCGCAAATTTTGACCGGCCAGTTGAATGAGCTCAGTAAATAGAAACGCGAATGCCATCCGCGCCCTTGCTATGGACGCGGTCCAAAAGGCAGGTAGCGGCCACCCAGGCGCCCCCATGGGCATGGCAGATATTGCCGAAGCACTATGGACTGAGGTGCTTGTCCATAACCCTGCTAACCCCGATTGGCAAAACAGGGACCGTTTTGTGCTTTCGAACGGGCACGGTTCAATGTTGATTTATTCATTGTTGCACCTCTCGGGTTATGACCTGTCGATGGATGAACTTCGCAACTTCCGGCAATTGCACTCAATAACGGCCGGGCACCCCGAATACGGCGAAACACCGGGCGTGGAGACAACCACCGGGCCACTCGGTCAGGGTTTTGCCAATGCGGTTGGTATGGCGGTTGCCGAGAAGATATTGGCGGCGCGCTTTAATCGCGATGATTTCAATATCGTCGATCACTTCACCTATGCCTTTATGGGCGATGGATGCCTGATGGAAGGGGTTTCCCACGAAGCGGCTTCATTGGCAGGCACTTTGAATCTGGGAAAATTGGTCTGCATCTATGACGACAACGGTATTTCCATTGACGGAAGTATCGATGGTTGGTTTACAGATGACACGCCCAGACGGTTTGAGGCTTACGGCTGGCATGTTGTGCCGGACGTCGATGGCCATGATCGCGCTGCCGTGCTGGATGCGATTATCAGCGCTAAAAATGACCCAAGGCCCAGCATTATCTGCTGTAAGACGACGATTGGGTTTGGTTCGCCGAATAAACAAGGTACTGCTGGAAGTCACGGTTCGCCCCTGGGTGATGATGAAGTTGCGCTGACTCGGAAGGCTTTGGGTTGGACGGATGGGCCTTTTGAGATTCCAGAAGATGTCTATCAGTCCTGGGATTGTCGTACGAAAGGTGCTGATGCCGAAAACAACTGGTCTCAGCGATTCGCAGAATATGCCGGGGCTCACCCGGAACTGGCCGCTGAGCTAGAGCGAGTGAACAACCGCGCGTTGCCCGACAACTGGGAAGCGGAGATGACAAGCCTCGTGAGTGAGGCGCAATCGCAGGACAGAAAGATCGCATCCAGGAATGCGTCCGGCGAAGTGATTGCAAAAATTGCGGAGCTTTTACCTGAACTTACCGGAGGTTCTGCTGATCTTTCCGGTTCCAATTGCACAAGCTGGCCCGATGCAAGGCCCATGGCTGCTGATGTCAGTGATGCCACCTATATTAATTACGGAGTTCGTGAATTTGGAATGACGGCCATTACTAACGGAATGGTCCTACATGGGGGACTACGGCCCTTTTCCGGTACTTTCCTGATCTTTATGGAGTACGCCCGAAACGCAGCGAGAATGTCTGCTCTGATGGGTATCCCCAATATCCTGGTCTATACCCACGATTCTATTGGTCAGGGTGAAGACGGTCCGACTCACCAACCCATCGAGCAACTCGCCAATCTTCGGGGTACACCGAACATGACGATGTGGCGCCCTTGTGATGCGGTTGAAACCGTTGTCGCATGGAAACAGGCGATCGAAAACAACACTGGTCCTACGGCGATGGTGTTTAGTCGCCAGGGCCTGCCGACGCTCGCTAGAACAGCTGAGCAGGTTGAAGGCATCGGCAAGGGTGCCTATGTCTTGTTTGAAACGGATGATTCCCCTGAAAATATTCTGATCGCGACTGGCTCAGAAGTCTCGCTGGCGCTTGAAGCGGCGCAGCGATTGGCCGAGGAAAATGTTTCTGTGCGCGTGGTGTCGATGCCCAGTGTTGAAGTTTTTGAGGCTCAGGACGCGGCCTATCAGGCAGCAGTTCTGCCGCCCGATACTCGTAAGCGTGTAGCGGTTGAGGCGGCGCACGTTGATTACTGGCGCAAGTTTGTGGGCCTTGATGGTGCAGTCGTTGGTATGGCTACTTTTGGTGCGAGCGCGCCGGGCGGGGACCTGCTCAAACACTTTGGTTTTACGGTCGACAATGTTGTCGCGACTGTGAAGTCTTTGAGCTAGAAGGCGCACTCATGGCTATCATCGAACTTAAAGACCTTGATATTCAAGGGAAACGTCTTCTCATACGCGAAGACCTCAATGTGCCGGTCAACAATGGTGTAGTGACCAGTGACGCACGCATTCGTGCAGCGCTTCCGACACTGCAGTATGCGATTAAAGCCGGCGCCAAGGTGATGGTGATGTCTCACCTGGGGCGCCCGGTCGAGGGAATACCGGTTCATGCGCAGCCGGAAATGAGCCTTGCTCCGGTCGCAAAACAGATACAAACACTCACGGGTCTGCGGGTTCGATTGGTTGAAGATTACCTTGATGGCTTCGAGCCAGGCGATGAAGATATAGCCCTGTTTGAAAACATTCGAATCAATGAGGGTGAGAAAAAGAACAATGAGTCCCTGTCTCGAAAGCTTGCGGCTTTAGGTGATATTTTTGTGATGGATGCTTTTGGCACAGCGCATCGCGCGCAATCGAGCACAGAAGGTGTTGCCCGATATGCAAAAATCGCCTGCGCCGGACCACTTCTCGCAGCTGAACTTGCCGCTTTGGGCCGAGCTCTGGCGAATCCGGCAAAACCCTTGGTGGCTGTGGTGGGCGGCAGTAAAGTGTCCACTAAGCTTGAAGTCCTGACGGCTTTGGTCGACAAGGTAGATTCGCTAGTTGTTGGCGGTGGTATTGCTAATACGTTCCTGGCGGCGACGGGTCTTTCTGTTG
>JBLIIB010000185.1:0-8774 GCA_047634795.1 Candidatus Azotimanducaceae bacterium
TTTCCATCGAAGAGTTTGAAACCCTTCACAGCGCAATGATGCGCAATATGATGGTGGACCGGTTTCAGCATCTTGATGCAGATGGCGACGGCGCGGTGACACCCGAGGAAATGATGGCTCCTGCGGCGATGATGGAACGCATGCAAAAAATGCAAGGCGGGTCTATGATGCCGGACGGGCAATCCGACGACGGCGAAAAGGACTAACGCTCTTAGACCAAGCTGGAGTTTCCGGGCGTCGGCTGGTTGGGTCGACGCCCACCTCGTTTCCGACGCGTCATTGGATTGTGCAGCAACATCTTGCCAACACCGGCTACCTGTTCAGAAGATTCAAGCTGTAGCAGCGCAAACACGTCTTGACCCTCCCGTAGGTGGAAGCGCTAAAGCAAAAGTAACGCGGATTTCCACTCGTTCAATTTTGAAGGTCAAGCTTGATGTTATGTAGCAGCACTCGATATCAATCACCCAGTTTGAAGATTGACTGTGTCGCAACCGAAGACGATGTACGCACCAATTGCATACGTAGTTTCTGTCTCTCTATTCCAGAGAGATGGTTGCCACCTCCAGAAACCGCTTGGCAGTCTTTCTGTGGAACCCGTTGAGGTGCCTTCGGTGACGCGCATGCGCTCCAATGGATTGAAGGTGAGGACTACCATTGTCGTGGTGGGTATCCTTGCCATCGCAGCGATATTCATCGATCCTCTCTCAGAAATTGTTGGTGCGTTAAAGAGTGACAGCATTTCTGAATGGGTGAACGCCGCTGGTGTATGGGGGCCAATTCTCATTATTGGTCTGATGGCAGCAGCGATTGTTGCTACGCCAATTCCAAGCGCTCCGATCGCACTTGCTGCTGGTGCGGCGTACGGCCACACACTTGGTACGATATACATCGTCATAGGGGCAGAGCTTGGCGCGCTGATCGCCTTCGGGCTAGCAAGGTTTTTGGGCCGTGATATTCTTGTCCGGTGGGTAGGTGGTAAGCTTGATGCGGGGTTACTTGGATCGCAGAACCTCCTGACGTTCACGGTATTCGCAAGCCGCCTGTTGCCGTTCATTTCCTTCGATATTGTGAGCTATGCTGCCGGGTTGAGCCGTCTGCATGTCTGGCGATTTGCGGTAGCCACGCTCGCGGGCATTATCCCGGCCAGCTTTATTCTAGCCCATTTCGGCAATGAAGCCGTTAGTGGACAATCAGATCGCGCCGTCTGGGCTGCGATAGGGCTGGGCGCTTTGACGCTGGTGCCTCTGATTATAGTGGCGGTAAGGGACCGTCGCAGAAAGCAGCTGTCCTATGACTGAACGCCAAACGACCTTCGGACCCACACCCTTGGGATGGAGGGCGGTGCGGTGGATTTTTTTGAGAGACGTTCGACGCATGAGCCGTCGGCATCTGACCTATCGGACGCTGCAATTGACCCAGGGTGATACAGTGCGCTGGTTGTCCGACGACATTGGTCGCTTTCTTAAGACGCTAGAGCGTGAAACTGCGGAAATGAGAGCAAATGCTGAACTGTCACAAATTCCAAATGTCGGCGGTCGCCTGATGGTGGAACTAGCGATCTATACCGTCGCCGCCGACGCAGCGCTGCGGGCGCAGGGGGTTGCGGCGGCATCTGCACATTCTGTTATGGCTGACATCGGGTGGGATCTGTATCGCCGCATGCTGGTTCTGTCATCGCTGCCATCACGAATGATCAGCCGTGATCCGGGGCGCAGGCTTCGGTGGACTCTCGGCGGGTTGTTGATCTTCCCCTTTCGTCCAGTCGGCGCGCCAGGCTATGATGCTCAAGTTTTTCGCAAGGGCGAAGATATCCACACACATTTCACGCATTGCCCGCCACAGACATTCGCGCGCGCTGCCGCTGTACGCCGCAAAGATCCTGAACTGCTTGAGGCATTTCGGCAAAGCTGGTGCCGCTATGATACGCCGGGTGCAGACATTATCGCCGCCGATGGTAAGCGGGGGCACTACCAAAGGCCACAAACTCTATCGGCCGGAGACCCTGTTTGCGACATGTGTTGGAAAGCACGCGGATCAAAACAGCTTCCTAAATCTGATAGGAAGGAAGACAAGCAATGCTGACTGCCGCCATTCCTTTCCCTGATATCGGCACCGAACTCTTTGCAATTGAGTTTGGCAGTTTTCGCTTCGCCCTGCGTTGGTACGCGCTCGCCTATATCGTAGGCCTGCTCATTGGCTGGCGTATTTGCTTGCTGACAATCAAGCGATCTGAAGTCTGGACCGAATACGGCCCGCCGCTGACCCGTGATCAAATTGAGGATCTACTCACGTGGATTATCCTCGGCGTGATACTTGGGGGTCGCCTGGGTTTCGTCCTGTTCTACCAGCCGCAATACTACCTACAAAACCCACTTGAAATTCTGATGGTTTGGCAAGGCGGCATGTCGTTTCACGGCGGCTTCACTGGTGTGGTAATAGCTGGTTTTCTATACTGTGCTCGACACAAGAAACCAGTCCTCAATACCGCAGACCTGCTGGCACTGGCTACACCGCCGGGTTTGTTCCTTGGGCGTCTTGCCAATTTCACGAACAATGAGCTCTGGGGGCGTCCCACTGACGTTCCTTGGGCAGTCGTTTTTCCCGGCCAAACTGCGCAAACTTGCTTGGGTGTCGCGGACTTGTGCGCTCGTCATCCTTCGCAACTCTATGAAGCAATACTTGAAGGCCTCGTTCTGGGTACTTTGTTGCTGGTACTTGCGTGGCGACGCGGCTGGCTGCAAATGCCGGGCGCCCTGACCGGGGTATTCTTGGTGGGCTATGGCGTGTCACGAAGTTTCGTTGAGTTTTTTAGGCAGCCGGATATGCAATTTGTGACCGATTTGAACCCTATTGGACATGCGCTTCATTTCGGGAGTTGGGGGGTGACGATGGGACAGGTGCTTTCGATGCCGATGATCGGGGTTGGTTTGGCGCTGATGATGTGGGCATTTCGAAGTTCGAGAAGGCCCTCGGAAACTGATTCGAAAGCGATTACTTGACGAGCCAACTTCGTCGAACCTGTGGATATTGGATGAGTATGATTGGAACGGTCGCACCAAATTTCAGGGAGGGCTGGGGGCATTGCAGAAATTATTGAGTGCATTATCGCCAGTGGAGTTCTTTCCCATTTCTGGTGAAAGTTGGACTTTAGGATTGTAGTGCGTGGATAGGAGAATGTCACATGATTGTTTTTACGTTGCCTGAAGTGGTCGTGATGGGTCTCTTGGCCGGTGTTCTAGCCGCAATCCTTTGGGCCATGTTGTGAGGCTATTACCATGCTCGATTCATTATTAGAGATGCACAATGCGCGGCAATTAGCGCAGGTCACGAAAAAAGTCGCAAACCTTCCAGCGCAGGACGCGTTGACAGGCTAGAATAAATTGTTCAGGGTGCCCTAATGAAAGTTAAAAACACCATATTCGCGTGGCTGAAGGTATTTACATGCCTTTCGTTTGCTGTTGCGTTGGTGTTCTCTGCTCCGTCTGCATCGCATGCAGCGTCGGGAATGCATGGCCAACGCCATGCGATGGCCGCTGACTCAGGTCCAAAAGCTGACGATCACACGCATCAGCAAATGTCGCTTATGACACAGCATGATGGGTCAGCGGTTACGTCAAAGGTGGCCGATGAAAAACAATCTTACGGTGATTGTTGCAGCGGTATTTGCGTTTCCGTCGCTCTTACATACACGGATGCCGTTTTTGTCGAGCAAACAGCGACCGAAGTTTATCTAATACTTCATGGCCAGATGAACTCGATTGATTCTTCGAGCTTTCTGCGACCTCCCCAATACTTGATCTGATCCAAGGCTCTTAGGGGAGCCTTCGTTTCGCGTGCGTTAGTGCGTGAGCCCGAAGTCCATCAGTCAGGTACTACTCATGAAAATTCAACTACTCTTGGGGGCATCAGCCCTCACACTTGGCGCATGCGCACAAGATATCAGACCTATTCCATACACGGTAACGCCATTGCCTGCCGTGACCGCGCAACAAGCAGTTACGAATACGGCCGTAGTTTCACCCATCCGATATCAAGATCCGCTTGCGGGCTACACATACCGTGGACCAACCGGACCGCGCGATTGGCGCACCGTTAACGAAGAACAGTCGGAGGGTAACTGATGCGTATTTCAAAACTGCCATTAATTGTTGGCTTTCCATTAGTCCTTGGTGCCTGTGCGACGGCAATCCCGGGTGTCTATACCGAGCCGAAGGCCGGGTTTGCCAATATTGCCAGCCAGATAACGCCGGCTATCGGGAAGCGGACGGTTTTTGCCGAAACCCAAGCCGAGAACGAAGCTTTAAAAAAGCAGGTTCATGGGATGGTGCATCGCAAGACTATCTCTGCGGATACGGCAGTTCAGGTTGCTTTGTTGAATAACAAAGGATTGCAAGCTTCCTACGCCAATGTTGGTCTGTCGGCTGCAGACGCTTGGCAGGAGTCGACACCTGAAAACCCGATCGTGTCTATCGGAATTTTGGGTATTGGTGCGCCAGAGTTGGGTGCATACCGCGCAATCGAGGGACTGATCCGTGCAAACCTTTTGGAGGCCACAACCCGTAAGAAACGGCGCGCACTTGCGGATACAAACTTTAGACAAGCGCAACTGGCTGCGGTTAATGATACGTTGGCCTTGGCCAATCAGACCCGTCAGGCATGGATAGCTTCCGTAACTGCATTCGAAGCCGTTGGGTATCTCAAGAGGGCAAAGGCGACATCCGATGCAGGCTCTGAACTGGCTCGAAAACTGGGCGAAACCGGCGCTCTGAATAAAGCCAATCAAGCGCGTGAACAGGCCTTTAACGCAGAGCTTGCAGGGCAACTTGCGCGGGCGCGCCTGAACGCGACAAAATCGAAGGAAGAATTGACGCGGCTTATGGGCCTTTGGGGAACAGAGGTTGATTACTATGTGCCTGATGCCTTGCCAAAGTTGCCGCGCTCAGTTGGTAGCATTGGTAACATTGAGGCTAAGGCCCTGCGCAACCGTGTAGATCTTCGGGTGGCAAAACTAGGCCTCGAAGCGCAGGCTCTGGCATATGGCCTGACAGATCAGACACGGATTGTCAGCGACCTCGAAATCGTTGGGGGTGCGGAGCTTGAGCGTGAAGTTGGTGAGGACGGTGATACCGAAAAGGTGATTACGCCCCAAGTTGAACTTGAATTTGCGATACCGATCTTCGATTCTGGTAAAGCTAGAATGCGTAAAGCCGAGCTTGCGTATTTGCAGTCAGCCAACGTGCTTGCTGAAACGGCAGTAAACGTACGTTCCGAAGCAAGAGGTGCAGAAGCCTCCTACCACGCTTCCTACAAGATCGCGCGTCACTATCAGGATATACTGGTGCCGTTAACGCGGACTGTCGAAGAAGAAGGCCTGCTGTCCTACAACGGCATGATTACCAACACATTCGAGTTGCTGACAGATGTGCGCCAGAAGCTGGCTGCATCTCTTGAAGCTGCAAACGCGAAAAGCGACTTCTACATGGCCCAGGCCGATCTGACAGCTGCCATTTATGGTGGCGGTGCAGGCGGTGGCGGCGGTGGAGAAGGCGCAGCACTTGCCGCCGGTGGCGGCGCACCTCACTGAAAAGGGATGATGATATGTTGAATAGACGTCAATTACTCGGAGCCGGTGCCGCAGGTGCCACACTCGTTTCCTCCAAAGCTTGGGGGCAGACTATGAATATGGGTCTGCCCGAAGCGGCACTGATGGACACTGCCGCGACACAGGTGACAGCACGGCCCTCATCGGGCGTAGACTACAACCCGGTTGTCACACTCAATGGTTGGACCTTGCCGCACCGGATGAATAACGGGGTAAAAGAGTTTCACCTTGTTGCAGAGCCAGTAGAGCGTGAGATGGCCGATGGCATGATCGCGCATCTATGGGGTTACAATGGTCAATCGACTGGTCCAACAATCGAAGCGGTGGAAGGTGACCGCGTTCGGATATACGTTACAAACAGGCTGCCTGAGGGGACTACGGTCCATTGGCATGGGCTTATTCTTCCTTCTGGCATGGACGGTGTTTCAGGGCTGAGCCATCCAAGTATCCCACCGGGAAAGACGTTTATTTATGAGTTTGACTTAATCAAGTCAGGTACATTCATGTATCACCCCCATGGTGATGAAATGACCCAGATGGCGATGGGTATGATGGGTATGTTCGTTGTTCACCCCAAGGACCCAACGTTCATGCCAGTTGATCGTGATTTCCTGATCATGTTGAACGCCTTTGATATTGATCCTGGAACATATGTGCCGCGCATCATGACGATGGCGGATTTCAACCTGTGGACATGGAACAGCCGAATTTTCCCCGACATTGATCCGCTGGTCGTGAACAAGGGCGACAAGGTGCGTGTGCGCGTTGGCAACCTGACGATGACAAACCACCCGATCCACATGCACGGTTATGATTTCAAAGTGACCTGTACGGATGGCGGCTGGGTGCCTGAATCTGCGCAGTGGCCAGAGGTCAGCATCGACATCCCAGTGGGCGCGATGCGGGCATATGAGTTCACGGCCGACCACTTGGGTGACTGGGCGATCCACTGTCATAAATCGCATCATACTATGAATGCAATGGGTCATGACGTTCCTACCTTCATCGGTGTTGACAAAAAGCAATTGACCCAGAAAATGCGCTCTTTCCAGCCGGACTATATGCCGATGGGCACGGCAGGCATGGGCGACATGGCCAAGATGTCGATGCCTCTGCCTGACAACACCATCCCGATGATGAATGGCTGGGGTCCGTATGGCCCCATCGAAATGGGCGGTATGTTCTCGGTCGTAAAAGTCCGCGACGGGATCGATGCCGACGATTACTCCGATCCAGGTTGGTATGAAAACCCTCCTGGCGAGCAGGCCTATGAGTGGACTGGAGAACTTCCAGAATTCGCGTCCAACAACAGCCCGAAAACCATTCTGACACCGAAACCAACGCAAAAGGGCTGAGATAGCCTTTTGACCAATCAAACAACCAAACCTTTAGGAAAAACACATGAAAAATCTTCTCTTGACGACAGCACTCGCTTTCACATTCGCAATACCAGCTTACGCGGGTGGCACACATGCGAAAAAACATGATGAAGTATCGACCGAAAAGGCTGAAGCGATGATGGTTGGTATGCCGGGCGACTCTTCCAAGGTGGACCGGACTGTCAACGTAATCCTCCTCGAAACCGATGACGGCGAAATGCTGATCAAGGGTGACGATATGACCTTCAAGAAAGGTGAAACCATTCTTTTCAAGATTAAAAACGAAGGAGAACAGGAGCACGAGTTTGTGCTCGATACGGTCGAGAACAATGCCAAGCACAAAATCGAAATGGCAAAGATGGTTATGGAGCACGACGATCCAAATCGCATCACTCTTGACTCAGGCGCCTCCGGTGAAGTGGTCTGGACCTTTAGCAATGATGGCACTTTTGAAGCCGCATGCCTTATCCCGGGTCACTACGAATCCGGTATGCACCGTGAAGTTTCCGTAAGTATGGAAATGGCCGAAATGAAAATGGCACAGGCCGATGTCGTATATACCAAAGGCACGATCACAAAAGTGGACGCAAAAGGTGGCAAGGTCACAATCGATCATGGTCCGCTGCTGAACCTCGATATGCCAGCCATGAAGATGGTCTTCCGCGCAGATGAAGCGATGATCTCAAAAATGTCTGAAGGTCAGAACATTGAGTTTGTCGCGGAACCTGTCAAAGGCAAGCTGACTGTTACCCAGCTGAAGTAATCGGTTCAGGAGGCGGTGTTCTTCACCGCCTCCTGTCACTCTACCCCTCTCAACCAAATTGCCGATCAAAGCCGCCACGTGTGGTGAAACTTCAATATTGGAGCAGAAAATGTATTCCCCGACAAAAGTTCTGACGCTGCTTGTTGTCTTGTGCCTCTCTACGGTGGGAGCTCAAGCGAGCACAGGCGCCGGAGAAGAGCCACACGCACAGGCATATGATCATCCGGGGCACGTTCCTATTGGTGAACCCGGGTTGGATGTCGAGATTAGCCGAACCATTGAAGTCAACATTAAGGAAACTGAAAGTGGCTATATGCTGTTTGATCCTGATGCCATCCACATCAAAGAAGGCGCGGTCGTGCGCTTTGTCGTAAATAATTTTGGCGATCTGGATCACGAGTTTTTTCTGGGTTCATTTGATGAAATCGCCAAGCATCAGCAATGGATGCGAAACCACCCTGATATGAAGCATGAAGACGCCAATTCAATCGCGATCTCGAGTGGAAGCACTGCAACACTTGATTGGAAATTTTCGAGCAAAACCAACCTGGAATTTGTTTGTCTCATCCCGGGCCACCGTGAAGCGGGTATGTTTGGCGTTATTATGATTCACGACCATCTCGCGCCGAAATCAAAAAACTGAGTGAATATAATGATACGTTTCGACAAATATCATGATGTTGTTCACAGCGTGACAAAGTTTTTTGGCTATCAGTATGATGATACTGCGCCTGATTGGATTCACCCGTTCATCCATGTTATTTTTGTTTTTGCCCCGGCAATGCTTATCGGCGTGATCGTCTATCTCCTCATACGCGCGGCTCTCAGGTTTTTGCGGCGTGACAGGATTGTTGATCGGCAACCCCAGTCACAGGCGGTCCGTGGACTGGAACATAGTCTCTTCAAAACTGTGATGCGGTATTCCAGAAAACAGCAGGCAATAATGATCGGGATGAGCCTCATTTCGATGCCCGTTCTCTATGTTACGCTGGAACTTCCGAAGCAAATTGTGAACAATGCGCTTGATGCT
>JBLIIB010000186.1:0-8768 GCA_047634795.1 Candidatus Azotimanducaceae bacterium
TACCTCGAATCGCTCGGCCGGAATGGTGAGCAGAAAGAAGATAAGTGTCGCTGCAATATCCCAGCGCTTAAATGGATTTTTCATATGAGTGATAACCCGACAAGCGACCCAAGAATATTAGGTGCTTTTTTATTTCTTCGGGATTTTGCGTCATAGGTAAAGACAAGTCCATTCCACCCTTAGGCCAAATCGAGTATTGTTATGGTTCGATCAATCCCTTTGCAAATTGACATGCTCACCGTAATTTCACCGGCAAAAACGCTGGACTTTGAAACACCACCACAAACCGCCAAAACATCCACGCCTATTTTTCGTCCTCAAACGAAAGAACTCGCTGGAATCATGCGGGGGAAATCTCCCAAGGACCTCTCCAAACTGATGGGTATTAGCCCCAAGCTTGCAGAACTGAATGCAGAGCGTTTTGAGCAATTCAAAACCCGTGGCAATCCCGGCAAACAGGCGCTTCTTGCGTTTAAGGGGGATGTTTATGTCGGACTCAATGTGGAATCTTACGACGAGCGAGATTTCACTTTTGCGCAGAACAATCTCAGAATCCTATCCGGGCTTTATGGCGTTCTTAGGCCTCTGGACGTTATTCAGCCCTATCGACTGGAAATGGGCACCAAGTTAACAACGGCCGCTGGCAAAACATTATATGACTACTGGAATAATGCAATCGGGAAAGCGATCGCAGAAGAACTTTCAGACCATCGAAACAAAACACTGGTCAACCTCGCTTCGAACGAATATTTCAAGGCTGTTGCCGTGAGCATGCTGCCCGGAAAATTGATCACACCTGTCTTCAAGGATTACAGCAAGGGGACCTATAAAATACTCAGCTTCTTCGCTAAAAAAGCGCGCGGTGCCATGTCGACCTTTATTGTGAAGAACCGAATCACCAAACCCGATGATCTGAAAACATTTAGCGAAGACGGGTATGCCTTTAATACAACCTACTCCACCGACACCGAGTGGGTCTTCACGAGAAAAGGCAACTAACCACCTATGATGGGCACACTTCTAAAGGTCCAACGTAGCAGCAGACCGTGAGTCCATCTGCCACCAAACAACTCGGAATCATCGTCAATCCATTTTCGGGGAGAGACGTGCGGCGTGTTGCTGCACGCGCTAGCACTAGTGATCACCTTGATAAACAGCAACAAGTGACACGCCTCGTGCTGGGAGCACTATCCCAAGGCGTCGACACCATTTATCTCGGTCATGAACCTTTTAGGATCAATGAGAAGGCTGTAGAGAATCTGCCTGAACGAGATCAGATCGAAATTCTAAGATACAAGCTGACACACAAAGCCCAAGATACCCAAACTATGGCTGAACTCATGTGGGAGAAAGGCTGCCGCACGTTTATTGTATTGGGTGGGGACGGAACATCTCGAATCGTCGCCAGGCGTTTTAGTGACGCAACCATTCTGCCATTGTCTACCGGCACAAATAACGTCTTTCCCTATCGTCTTGAAGCAACGATTGCGGGCATGGCAGCTGGGCTAATCGCTACGGACAAGGTTTCCCACAATGAATGCCAACGCTGCAAGATGATTCACATCACCAGTGAAAGCCAAAAGGATATTGCCCTCATCGACGCGGTGCTCTTACACAACGATTTCCTGGGCAGCCTGCTGCCGTTTAAAGCAGCAGATCTCGGCAAAATACTCCTAACCCGAGCGGAACCTGCGTCCGTGGGTATGTCTCCGATCGGTGGACTGATGACACCGGCGGGTCATCATGATGATTTTGGCGTACTTGCCGTTTGCAATCCCAATGCGGCGACCCAAATCAACGTTCCGGTCTCACCTGGACTTCATGAAATGGTTGGCGTGGAATCTTCGGTACCTGTCGATTTCGGGCAGGAAATTACCTTTACGGGACCGGGCATACTCGCTTTTGACGGAGACCGCGAGATCAAACTGGCAGCAGGGGAGTCCGCGACCGCAAGTATCGAGCGAAACGGCCCACGCATTATTGAAGCAGAGCGCGTGATGGCGCTCGCTGCGCAACAAGGACTCTTTACACAATAAGCCACACAATAAACTCACAAGATTTGGGCTGCCAAGGCGACCGCAAACAGGTAAAATTGAGCCGTCGAGGAAATTATCACCCATGAAAATAACAAGTTTACTGTTCACAATGCTATTGCTGTCTGCGCCCGTCACCGTTGTATTGGCGGCTGAAACAAGCGACGCGCCCGTCACAAAGACACTCGTCTGGCCGGATGGGACACGCTATGTCGGCGGTGTTATCGAAGGTAAACGCACCGGCAAAGGCACGATCTTCTGGCAGGACGGCACGAGATTCGTAGGTAAATTTGAAAACGACATGCGAAACGGACCCGGCACCATGATTTTACCCGATGGTACCGTCTATACCGGCTTCTTCAAAAACGATGAGCTGATCGATACGGAATCGACGATTGCCGCCAGCAATACTGAACCCGCAACGATGGATGATGCCGAGACCACCGCCGCACTCGGCGATACCAAACTGCCGATGGAAGCCGATTCTCTTGCTCCTGGCAGCAAAAGCCCTGGCAGCACGCCCGCTGAAGACACGCCTAATTTAGCTGAGCCCGGTTTAGACAAGCCCCCCTTAGCTAAGCCCTCTTTAAACAAGCCCTCTTTAAACAAGCCCCCTGAAATTGCACAAGTTGATGAAAAAGACCTGATTACCCCAGCGGCTCCCAGTAGCGATAATGCGGTCGCATCCATGAACACTGACATTGATCAAGCGCAGACTGCCGCCGAAGACGTTACCGAAACGCTGACAGTGAGTACGCCAGAACCTGCTTTGATTAAAGAAAATCCATTCGATGCCGATGTCACCGAGGTGACAGAGTCGGTCAAGACGGAATTAATGGAAACGATTGATTTGTGGGTTTCCGCCTGGGAAGACCAGAACTTGGTTCAGTACCTTGAAAACTATTCTTCGGACTTTGTGGTACCCGGGCGACAAAGCAAACGGACCTGGGAAGCATTGAGGCGAACTCGACTCGCTCGCCCTGAGTACATCAACGTTGACGTCCTGTATCAGCGATTCGAATTTGTGGAAGCCAATGTTGTCGATGTCTTTTTTCGCCAAACCTACAGGTCTGATTCGTATAGTGACCTCACGGACAAGGTGACCCGCATGAAACGAGAAAACAACAGCTGGAAAATTCTCGTTGAGAGAAGCCGCTAGCCTTATGAGTGATATTCCAATTCCAGCTCCTTCCGCCACCATCCTGATGCTAAGAGATGGCCCCAATGGTGTTGAGACCTTTATGGTCGTGCGACACCACCAGATCGATTTCGCTTCCGGCGCACTGGTATTTCCCGGCGGCAAACTGGACCCGGGCGACTACAATGTTAGGTCACTTTGTGATGGTGTGGATCATGCTAGCGATACTGAACTCGCGATGATGGCCGGTGCCATACGCGAAGCCTTCGAGGAATGCGGTATTCTACTCGCCAGAGAAGCAGGATCTCCTCACCTCGTCGACGGTAAACGCTTGCAAACCCTCGAACACTATAGAGATCCGCTCAATCGAGGCGATCTTGATCTGACTGAATTCCTACAAAAAGAAAACCTCCGCCTGGCATGTGACAAACTTCATCATTTCGCCCACTGGATTACCCCCGAAATGTTACCCAAGCGTTTTGATACGCATTTCTATCTCGCGCGAGCACCCGTTGATCACATTGCGGTCCACGATGGCCATGAGTCCGTAGACTCCGTTTGGATTACTCCAGAAGATGCCATCATCGGTAATGCCGAGGGAACCTACACCATTATTTACCCGACGCGGGTGAACGTTGAATTACTGGGGGAGAGCCCAACGACCGAAAAGGCGATCATTGATGCCGCGGACCGCAATATTGTCAGCATATTGCCATGGGCCGAAAAACGGGAAGACGGCAACTACATTTGTATCCCCGAAGATGCCGGCTACAAATCGACATCGGAGAAAATGCAGGGCCCGCCCGCTTAATAAGGTCGTGCGGCCACCGCTGCTCTTGCTCTGAGTACTTTGTCTAAGTACCTTTTCTAGGCCCGTTCTCTAGCCACCTAACCTCGTCGCTTAACCTCCCAGGGAAGACCACGCCAGTAACGAAGCGTCGCCGGCAAACGTATTTTGAACCAGCTTGACGCCACTCGCGTCCGCCAGTTCCTTGTACTGCATCCAGGATTGAATGGCGGCGATTGGCGTACCCGGCCCGTCATCAAACTGCACCGGACCATATACATTAGCGGTATAAATCAGATCTTCTTCTTCACCAATACGCTGAGTTGCTTCATGCCGCGCGCCAGCGGGTTCAAAGAACCAGACACCTGCGCCATATCCTTCCGGCGGTCCTGCTCGATAGCCAATTCTCCCACTGAGTACGAGGAAATCAGCAGCTCCCAGATGATAGTGCGGACCCGCAACACCGTTGTGCCTGACGATCAAAGAAGTGACACCGGTTTCTTCACTCACTCTCAATATCTTGAGCGCGATGTCGGGTAGACCCGGGTTTACTATCCACGGGACATCACGGGTATCCACAAAATGGGGATTAACGCTGGCGAAGGTACTCGCCTCAATTTTCGCTAACATCTCCGGAGCCGCATCTCCCGCAATCGCCAACGGTGTGGCATCGGGCAGTTGGGTCCCGGGACGATCCTGCATACACTCCGCGAGAGTATTAGGCACCAGAGTGACCCCATGTTCGTTCGCTATCTGAGCGACGTCCATTGCCGTCAGCAGGTGTCTAATATGCTGCGACTTAGGTTTCAAAAAAGCCAATGGACCAAAACAGTTCGCGAGAAACTCTGTATCGGAAGCCGCAACAATAGAAGCCACCCGTGCGTTCGCCGGAATATAGCCCCAGATACCTGGCCCAATTTTGGACGCCAATTCACCGTCAGGAAACTCAAGCTCCCCGGATAGCATCATCAGGTCCATCGCCCCTAAAAACACAAGATCCGACAGCTTGGTCCCAGCGTTGAGTTTAATAATCATTGAGAACATGCCCGATTCCGAACTCGCTCGAAGCGGTTTGATCGACATGCCCGAAGCCTGCGGCAGGCTGAGCCAGGGCATCTCATTGGTATCAAGGCCCCCTTCTATTCCTGTTGGGTTGAACTCGGGGTTGTAACTCACACTCACGACTGATCTCCAAATAGTTGACTCGTGACATAAAACCACTGATATTCACGGGCGTCAATTTATCGCGTGCTGATTAGCCTTATTTCTACCCCGGAAACGACGAGAGATGACGAGAGATGACGAGAGATGACGAGAGATGAGGCCAATTTTATCGCTGTTTTCTGGATGTTCGAGCGCATCACAGTCGGTCGACGAGCGAGAGAAATGAAAGGCAATTCGGCGCAGAACCATGGTCGGCTGACGACAAACGTTGACAGCCACTGCAGGGCGAACGCGCCGTGGAATAGTTACCGAATGTTCGATGGACTCGAATAAGAGGTTTTAGCGGCGTTTACAGAAGAGTAAACGCCGCAAACCGCCATTTAAATAAGCCTCATGGGCGGCTGGTGTGCTGCAGGCACGGGTGGATCACTCAGAGGCAAAGGCGCTGGACGCGCCAAAACCACCGGGAATTAACCGCCGAAGTCATCGAGGAAGATATTTTCCCTTTCTACGCCGAGGTCTTCAAGCATATTGATGACGGCTGAGTTCATCATAGGAGGCCCGCACATGTAGTACTCGCAATCTTCAGGTGCCGAATGCTTGCCTAAATACTCTTCAAGCAACACGTTGTGAATGAAGCCAGTGTAACCGTCCCAACCTTCTATATTCTGATCGGACAGGGCAACGTGCCATTCAAAATTCTCGTTATCAGCTGCCAACTTATCGAACTCATCCACGTAAAAGAGTTCACGCTGATTTCGTCCGCCGTACCAGAAGGTGATCTTTCTGTCCGTATGAATTCGGAGCAACTGATCGAAAATATGGGCACGCATTGGGGCCATTCCCGCACCGCCACCGACGAAAACCATTTCGGAATCCGTTTCTTTCGCAAAGAACTCACCGTAAGGTCCAAAAATTGTGACCTTGTCGCCGGGCTTCTTGGTAAACAGGTAAGAGGACATTTTCCCCGGTGGGAATTCTGTGCCGGGAGGAGGCGACGCGACACGGACGTTGAATTTCATCACGCCTTTTTCGTCGGGATAGTTCGCCATAGAGTAGGCACGAATCGTAGGCTCATCGACTTTTGCTGCATGTTCGAACACGCCGAACTTTTCCCAATCGCCAGTGTATTCCTCTTCTACATCGATATCCCGGTACTTAATATCATACGGCGGAATTTCGAACTGAACGTAACCACCGGCACGGAAATCGACTTCTTCTCCCTCCGGCAATTTCAAGATTAATTCTTTGATAAAAGTGGCAACATTGTGATTCGAAACCACGTCACATTCCCATCGCTTAACACCAAAGAACTCAGCAGGAACTTCTATTTTCAGATCCTGCTTAACGGCAGTCTGGCAAGACAGTCGCCATCCTTCTTTTGCTTCACCGCGAGTGAAATGGCTCGCTTCGGTCGCGAGCATAGAACCGCCGCCATCCGTCACTCTGCAACGACACTGCGCGCAGGTACCACCACCACCGCAGGCTGAAGACAAAAAGATGCCGGAGTCCGCTAATGTATTGAGCAATTTTCCACCGGAATTACAGGTAATCGTTTTTTCCGGATCACCATTAATCTCAATCGTGACTTCACCCGTGCTCACAAGGAGACGGCGCGCGTACAGGATCACGAACACAAGCAACATGATGATGCCAGTGAACATGCTGACGCCTAATACAACTTCAATAAGATTCATACTTCGACTCGTCCCTACCTATTTATCAGAGCGAAATGCCGCCAAACGACATGAACCCGAGAGACATAAGGCCCACCGTTATAAAGGTAATGCCAAGCCCACGGAGACCTTTAGGCACATCGCTGTACTTCATCTTTTCACGTATACCTGCCAGAACAACAATGGCAACGGCCCAACCAACGCCGGAACCAAAACCATAGACCACACTTTCCGTAAAGTTGTAATCCCGATTAACCATAAAGAGTGACGCGCCCAAGATGGCGCAATTCACCGTGATGAGAGGCAGAAACACACCCAGCGCGTTGTAAAGCGCGGGGACGTACTTATCCAAAAACATCTCCAGTATCTGAACCAGAGCTGCGATCACACCAATATAGGATAGAAAACCCAGAAAGCTAAGATCGACATTCGGCAAGCCGGCCCAGGCGAGAGCGCCGTCTGCGAGCAGAAACTGGAAGATCAAATTATTGACGGGCACCGTAATCGTCAAAACAACAATCACTGCAATACCGAGCCCTGCGGAAGTCTCTATTTTCTTTGAGATTGCAATAAAGGTACACATTCCGAGAAAGTACACGAGCGCCATATTTTCAATAAAGACCGCACGAACAAATAGACTTAGGTAATATTCAACCATCAAAGAGCCCCTTAAGCTTTCGAGAGGGCGGTATGACCACCAATCTCATAGTCTGGCGCTTCCACCTGTTCAGGCTTCCATGCGCGCAACCCCCAGATGAGCAAACCAATAATAAAAAAGGCACTTGGTGGCAATAGCATCATCCCCATGGGTGTATACCAACCGCCGTTGGTGACCAAGGGCAAAATCTCAAGACCAAAGAGGCTACCTGATCCAAAAAACTCTCTGATGGTTGCGACCAACATCAATACGACGCTGTAACCCAGGCCGTTACCAATGCCGTCCAGGAAGCTGAGCCCTGGAGGGTTCTGCATGGCAAAAGCCTCGGCTCGTCCCATCACAATACAATTGGTGATGATCAGCCCAACAAAGACACTCAGCTGTTTACTAATCTCAAACGCCACAGCACCCAGAATCTGATCCACGACGATCACAAGTGACGCAATAATTGTCATCTGCACAATGATCCGAATACTGCTTGGGATGTAGTTTCGGATCATGGAAATGAATAGATTGGAAAACGCGACAACGGTCGTCAGTGCAAGACACATCACCAGCGCCACATTCATCTGTGTGGTCACCGCCAGAGCAGAGCAGATACCCAGTATCTGCAATCCAATGGGGTTGTCGTTAAAAAGCGGGTTTAGCAGTACTTCTTTAGCGGTTGTCATCGTTTTCCCCTACTATCCTTTTATCTCGTGGAGTACCGGCCCGAAGCCGTCCTTGCCCATCCAGTAACTCACCAAGTTTTCAACGCCGCGGCTCGTTATTGTTGCGCCTGAAAGACCGTCTATCTCATATCTATAGGTTTGAGATGATGGATTGGCTACACCCTTGATGACTTCCAGAGCCACCTTATCTCCATCGTAGATTTTTTTACCTGGCCACGATCCTTTCCATTTAGGATTATCGACTTCGCCGCCCAAACCCGCAGTTTCACCATGCTCGTAAAAAGTGATGCCCGAAACCGTATTCATATCGGCTTCAAGCGCAACAAAACCGTAGAGTGTTGACCATAAGCCATACCCGTGAATTGGCACGACCGCCTTGGAAATTTCACCCTGTTCACGCAGTAGGTAAATCACGCTATAACGCGCCCTGCGAGAAATCGAAGCGATATCTTCCTGCGTCGAAAGCGCCTTGGACAGGCTGGGATCTTTTGACGCCTTGCGTTGATCAAAGGTCCGCACATCAATGCCAAGTTCCAAGGCTTCTGATTCACTCAGCATGTGTTTTTCTTGCAGATCAACCAGGTGAATCTCAAATTTCGAGAACAACGCTGGAATATCGGTATTAGACGCCGCGGTTTCAC
>JBLIIB010000187.1:0-8763 GCA_047634795.1 Candidatus Azotimanducaceae bacterium
GCATTGCACGCGTCTACCTTCACGCATTCCTCGATGGCCGCGACGTGCCGCCTCGTTCTGCCCTGCCCTCACTCGAATCAATGCAAGCCCACATTCAAGCAGGTGGTGAAGGCGGCATTGCATCTATCATTGGCCGCTACTTTGCCATGGACCGAGACAACCGATGGGAGCGCGTCGCTCCGGCATTTGAGCTTATTGTCGACGGAGAGGGCCTTTTTCAAGCAGCGGACCCGGTGAGCGGCCTCAAGGCCGCTTACGAACGAGATGAATCAGACGAATTTGTGCAATCCACCGTCATCGGCGACCCCTTGGTAATGCAGGACGGCGACGCCGTGATCTTCATGAACTTTCGCGCAGATCGGGCTCGGGAACTTACCCGGGCGTTTACGGATGCTGACTTTAATGGCTTCGACAGGTCGCGCCTGCCAAAACTATCCAAATTTGTCACGTTGACGCAATATGCGGCCAACATTGATGCGCCCTGCGCGTTTGCCCCCAATGCCATTAGCAACAGTCTCGGTGAATACATTGCATCCCTGGGTAAAAAGCAGCTCCGGATCGCGGAAACCGAAAAGTATGCCCATGTGACTTTCTTCTTTTCCGGGGGGCGTGAAGAGCCATTTCAGGGAGAGTCACGTGAATTGATCCCATCTCCGCGGGTTGCAACCTACGACTTGAAGCCAGAAATGAGTGCGCGAGAAGTCACTGATAAACTAGTTGATGCCATCAGGAACCGGGAGTACGAACTGATCGTTTGCAACTACGCCAACGGAGATATGGTTGGCCACACGGGAAAATTTGACGCGGCTGTTAAAGCGGTTGAAACCCTCGACGAATGTATAGGCCGAGTGATTCAAGCGCTTAACGAAACCGATGGTCAGTGCCTGATCACAGCAGATCACGGCAACGTAGAGCAATTGAAAGACCATGAGACAAACCAGCCACACACGGCTCATACCTCTGAATTAGTACCGCTGGTATATGTTGGCCCACAATCCATCAAACTTAGATCCAAAGGCGGCGTACTCAGCGATGTAGCGCCCACATTGCTGGCACTTATGGGATTGCCACAACCTGATCAAATGACCGGCCACACGCTGATACAATCGGCGCTAGAAAAATCAGCCGGCGGCTCGTAACCCCTTTTTTTGGATATCTCATCATGACGCAGACGCCACGTTCACGGGCTTACTACCTCAACTTCGCTCAACTCCTTCGCGGGCTAACGTTGCTGTTAGCGGTGGCGATTTTGCCCTCAACGATATACGCAGAGGACAATCAAAAAGACAATAAAGAAAGCAAACAACAGGACAGCCAAGAGGACGTTGAAGAACGCCTGAAAGCACTCGATGCGGAGATTTCCAAATACAAGGAAATGCTGGAAAGCACACAGGGTCAGAAATCAGAAGTTGAGGCAACCTTACAGAGAAATGAAATAGGTATCAGCGAACTGATCAAGTCGATCGACGATATTGAACGGGAACTGAAGAAAAACCAGAATAAAGTTTCTACGCTGAGCCGAGAGCAAAAAGAACTTCTCGTCGCAAAAGGAGAACAACAGTACTACATAGAACAGCAAATACGGTCAGCATACGAAATTGGTCACCAGGAATACCTCAAAGTCCTTCTCAACCAGGAAGACCCGGAAACGCTGTCGCGAATGCTGACGTACTACGACTACTTCAACCGGGCTCGCGCGGAACAAATCAGCGAGTACAACGCGACAATCGAACAACTCGAGCAGGTTACACAGGCGCTCGGTAAACAAATGCTGGCACTGGAAGCTAATCAATCCAGCCTAACACTGGATCAGCAGCAGCTTGCGCTTGCTCAACGGGAAAAGCGCAATGCGCTGAAGGGGTTGGTGGTAGAAATCCGATCGACAGGGAGCGAACTGACCAGATTAGCAAAGGACCGAGGCCAACTGGAGCAGCTCCTCGAAAAACTCCAGGAGAGTCTGGCGAACCTATCAACACCTGGGAGCGACCAACCCTTTTCAGGTATGCGGGGCAAAATGCAGCTACCCATTATGGGGAACATCAGCCATAGATTTGGCCACCATCGAAACGAGGGTAAGCTTCGCTGGCAGGGTGTCTTCATTGATGCCTCTGAGGGCGATCCCGTCCACGCTGTACACTATGGACGTGTTGTCTTCTCAGACTGGCTGCGCGGCTTCGGATTACTCATGATAATCAGTCATGGCGAAGGTTATATGAGCCTTTACGGTCACAATCAGGTGCTCTACCGTGGAACGGGTGACTGGGTGACGGCGGGAGATGTGATCGCGGCCGTTGGCGACAGTGGCGGTCAGAACAAAACCGGCCTATATTTCGAAATCAGGATTGGTGGCAAACCAAGCGACCCCCAGAAGTGGTGTGTCGCACGTGAACAAAGAGCGGCCTAGGCGTCTGGTGAATAACAAGCTGCCTAGGCCGCAGAGCATCAAGAAACTGTGAAGCAGTTAGGAAGGAAAAATGAAAGTAATACCATTAATCATAATCGCCTTGGCGGGAATTATTCTTCCCTATACGGCCTCTGCCGAGAATGCTGACCCGCAAATTCCGTCATCGGATACAGCCCCCGACGCGGTACAAAACCTTGAATCTGAGGTAACACAAGTACCTGAGTTGGCACCGATATTTGCCCCTGAGTTAGAAGCTGAATTAGAAGCTGAACTAAAACCCAGGCTTCCCCTCAACGAATTACGTATCTTTGCAGAAGCGTTTAACCGAATCAGCTCAGCCTACGTTGAAGAAATAGACGACAAAACACTCCTAGAACACGCGATTAAGGGCATGTTGTCAGGCCTTGACCCTCACTCCGTCTATTTAGACAAAGACTCTTTCGATGAGCTTCAAGAATCCACCTCAGGCAACTATGGCGGTCTCGGCATAGAAATAAGTATGGAGGACGGCTTTGTCAAAGTCGTCTCACCGATGGATGACACACCAGCGTCAAAAGCGGGTATTCAGAGCGGCGATCTGATCGTAAAGTTGGACGGCACCCCTGTCAAAGGCATGAGTCTTTCTGATGCCATCGAATCTATGCGCGGCAACGCTGGCAGCGATATAAAAATCACGCTAGTGAAAGCCGGCGAGTCAACGCCAACTGATGTCACACTGACACGCGAAATCATCAAAATCGCTTCAGTCAGACAACGCTATCTGGAAGACGGTTTCGGATATCTCCGAATCGCGCAGTTCCAGAGCGGCACGGGCGACGAAGTCGAAAAAGCGGTCATACAATTGAAGGACGAAGGTGACCTTGACGGACTCATCATTGATTTGCGAAACAACCCGGGCGGCGTACTCCAGTCGGCAGTCCAGGTATCCGATGTATTTATCAACGATGGTCTTATTGTGTATACGGAGGGTCGTCTGAAAGATGCTGAAATCAGGTATAGCGCAAGGACCGCGGACGCTGTTCATGGCATCCCCATTGTTGTTCTGGTAAATGAGGGCACCGCTTCTGCTTCAGAAATTGTCGCCGGCGCACTACAGGATCACGGCCGCGCAGTTGTCATGGGAACCAGCACCTTCGGAAAGGGGTCTGTACAAACCATCCTTCCTCTCAACAATGAAAAAGCGATCAAGCTCACGACCGCACGTTACTTCACGCCAAACGGCCGATCGATTCAAGCCGAAGGTATTGAACCCGATATCTGGGTGGAACGCTCCAAGGTGACGCTGGAAAAATCGAACCCCTGGAGAATCAAAGAGAAAAATCTGGCGGGACACCTGCCCGGTGCCAACGAAGGTAAAGAAGACAGCGAAGAAGATAGCGACGAGGCCGCCAAAACCAAAAGAGAAACAAACCGCGAATTGGCAACCCGAGACTACCAACTCAATGAAGCGCTGAATTTGCTCAAGGGTCTGCATATACTGGCCCGTTCAAATACACCCAAGGGATAGGCGTTGCCGCACCCCCGCTCCACCCAAAAAACAGCAGGCAGTATCCATCGTCATATCAGAATGATGATGGTGCTGTCCTGCGTGACTATGGCCTTCACGTGGCCAAGCACAGGCACCACAGCCGACGCGCAAATTGCCATCATCATTGATGATCTCGGCCACAATCAGAGTCGCGGCAAACGAGCGATAGATTTACCCGCAGCGCTCACCTTTGCGGTTATCCCACAGACGGCCTACGGGAAAACATTAGCGAACTACGCCCATAGTTCTGGCAAAGAAGTCATGGTCCACCTGCCGATGGCCAACACTTATGGGCGGCCGATGGAAAAACTGGCACTGACACATAATTTGACTGAAATGGAAATCGCTGAGGTCTTTGAAACGGCGGTGTCACTCGTACCGTATGCCACCGGTATAAACAATCATATGGGCAGTGCGCTGACCCAACAGCCTCAGGCGATGGCATGGCTGATGCGCGTGGTAAAAAAACACGAATTCTACTTTGTTGATTCACGCACAACCCATCGTTCGGTCGCGTTAGAAATTGCTCAACTCGAGAATTTGGAATCTGCGAGGCGAGACATCTTTCTCGACAACGATCGATCTGCACCCGCGATTGATAAACAATTTAGAAAGCTTCTGAAACTGGCCAAAGAACGCACCAGCGCGCTCGCCATTGGACACCCCTATCCCTCGACGCTCGACTATTTAAGCCAGGCGATCCCATTGCTCGAAGCCGAAGGTATCACTATCGTTTCTGTCTCCGAGCTTCTGCAGTTCAGAACTGAAGCCCGAACACTGGCCAAAGCCAACAGACGCCGTACCGACAAGAAAGCCCCGGCACAGAATTCAGACAACCAATATACTGTTCAATCTAACGCCAAAAGCACACTGAATGCCGGAGAAGATTAACGCTCGAGATTTATCAGAGTTAGTGCTTTGGACTCGTGCTTTGGACTCGTACTTTGGACTCGTGCTTTGGATTCGTGCTTTGATTTAGTGCTTTGATTTAGTGCTTGGGGTAAGAAACTGAAGCTAGAGACCGGGTTTAGTGCAGTGACTGGGTTCGTGTCTGAGATGGTATTCAAGCTGCGGTTAACTGAGGTGATTTTTCACCCTCCCGCTTAAGTAAGCTTAGATACAGAAGCTGATCAGCGAGCTCTACTTTTCGTGAGCGCAATGGCTTCCTGAAGATCTAGCGTACCTTCATAAATAGCACGCCCCGTAATCACACCTGTGATTCCACCAGAGACCTTTTCACCAGCATCCAGCAATGCTTCGATGTCACTGATGTCGGTCACGCCACCGGACGCAATAATAGGTACACTCACCGAATCGGCCAGATCTTTGGTCGCACGCAGGTTAACGCCGCCCATCATGCCGTCTTTTCCAATATCGGTGTAAACGATGGCATCAATTCCGTCACTCTCAAAAAGCAATGCAAGACTCTTCACTGATACGTCGGTCACTTCTTTCCACCCATTGATGGCGACCATGCCATGCAGACCATCTAAGCCGACAATAATGTGGCCTGGGAATCGCCGGCACATCTCACCGACAAATTCTGGCTCTTGAACAGCCTTGGTGCCAATGATCAGGTAATCAACACCGGCATTAAGGTAGGACTCAATCACCCCAGCCGATCGAATGCCTCCGCCTAATTGAATGGTTAATTCCGGGTGATTGCTGGCGATTCTGCCAATAGCATCAGCATTCTTTGGTTGCCCTTCAAAGGCGCCATCAAGATCAACCAGATGCAATCGCTCACAACCCTGGGAAACCCATTGATCAGCCATACCGACCGGATCATCAGAATAGATTGTGGTTTGATCGAGCTGCCCCTGTTTCAGGTTAACAACCTTGCCATCCTTAAAATCAATGGCGGGAATAATCTGCACTTACAAGCTTCCTTTGGTAGACGGAGTAATGTCGGTCATACGAGGATCTGCTTCAATAGCCATTCGCAGCGCGCGCCCGAACGCCTTGAATATCGTTTCAATCTGGTGGTGCGCATTTCCACCCTTCAGATTATCGATATGCACTGTGACTTGAGCATGATTCACAAAACCCTGAAAAAACTCATGGAACAGGTCTATATCAAAATTGCCGACCATCGGACGAACGAATTTCACCTGATACTCAAGCCCAGGTCGACCTGAGAAATCAATCACAACACGCGACAGCGCTTCATCTAGCGGCACATACGCATGACCGTATCGCCTGATGCCTTTTTTATCACCAATCGCCTGATTAAACGCCTGGCCCAGAGTAATACCAATATCTTCAACCGTATGGTGAGCATCGATTTCGAGATCGCCTACGGCATCAATGTCCATATCAATCAGACCATGGCGGGCAACTTGATCCAGCATATGATCCAGAAATGGCAATCCTGTCTTAAATTCACGCTCGCCCGTGCCGTCCAGATTGACCGATACGGTAATTTGCGTTTCCAGCGTATTTCTTTCTACTTTTGCGGTTCTCATGACCATCCTCCAACAACGCGGCAGATTATACTCATCCCGTCGGTTGGTGTCAGATTTTGAACGGTGTAAATCGTCACTGTCGAATCTCCTGTCGCGCCCGGTTTCAAAGCGCGCTGCCGTTCGGCAGATATCGATTATCGGTGTTGGCTTTGATCCACTTCCGCAAAGTCGGCTCAAACGCCTCTCGTTCTTTCAATAGTCTAACCAGTGGTATGACAGGCGAGTCTTTACCCGCGTCCCAACCCGGCACGCCGCCTTCTACCAATGTGAAAAATCGAATCAAGCCTATCAATGCTTCATTTTCAAGAGACTCGGCACGTTGCCACTCAGCAGACGGCAGCTTCATCAACCACTGGGACTGACCTAGGTCCACCGAATCCAGCATCAAGGATGTCACCTGATCATCAACGCTTTGACCGATGGTTTGCAGGGATTGTATGACCGCGTCATTGAGGGTCTCGCCTTGACTGCCGGTGGCAGGCTCCCAGGTTCCAATACTCATCTGCGATAATCCTCACTAGAAAACCGCATTATCAATGAGTCAAAGGCCTACCGCCAGCAGTGTATGATGATCGAACATTGCACAGAGTAGGAATTCAAGGTTATGGCTCAATTTCCAATGTCAGACAGCCGGCGTGGCATATTGGAGCGCATTCCTGATTATGCCGTCGAGATCACGCCAGCGACCCAGACGGTGACGGTAAAGCACGGAAACCTGCTCATTGCCGATAGCAGCGCTGCCCTTTTAATCGGAGAGACCAAACACCAGCAAGTTTTCTATCTGCCGCGTGCTGATGTTCGTATGGATCTCTTAATTTCAACCGAGCATTCTACCTATTGCCCCTTCAAAGGACACGCCTCTTACTTCAGTCTGGACGGTGATCATGATTTAGAAAACTTCGGCTGGAGTTATGAATCGCCCTACCCAGAAGTCATCGGACTTAAGGACTATGTTTCTTTTTACACCAATAAGATTACGCAAACCGAGTCCTAATGGACCCAAGCAAAATCGCACGGACCGCAAATTTAAGACCAGATAAAGCTGCGGTTATCGCTGCGGTGGCTTAACTAGATCTGAACCCGGTTAGAGCACGCGTAAGCCAAGACATCAGCGAGCATGAGGCGGCTTCATGACAAGAGCGTTCAACGATAGCCAAAAGCACAGCCAGACCAATCGGCCGCGGACTGCCGGATGAGCGACCAGCGCTATCATTAACACTCGGTATCTATCTGGGGATTGCCAAGAACTGTTCGCAGGGTTGCTCAGTGGCTAAGGCCACACCAAAACAACGCAGGGATCACAGCAGACAAGGCAGAAAAATCACATGCACCCTGTCCAGAGCGTGGACCACTGCTCGCATACATTTTTTCTATTTGCGTGATTCGGATTAACATTGCGGAACCCAATCGGATACCAACACATGCTTGAACTTTATACCGCTTCAACCCCAAACGGCTGGAAGGCATCAGTCACCTTGGAAGAACTGGGCCTCGAGTACCAGCTTCACAAAATCAGCCTCCAGGATCAGCAACAGAAAGAAGCAGGCTACCTTGATATTAATCCTAACGGCCGCATTCCAACCCTGGTTGATGACGGCTTTGCGGTATTCGAATCCGGTGCAATCATGATCTACCTCGCAGAAAAGACCGGCCGCCTGATGCCAACCGATGTTAAGGGCAGATCTGAGGTTATACAGTGGCTGATGTTCCAGATGGGTGGGGTTGGCCCCATGATGGGCCAGGCCAATGTTTTTTTCCGCGCCATGGAAGAAAAAATACCCACGGCTATCTCAAGGTACCAGAACGAGTCTCGCAGGTTATTTGAAGTGCTCGACAGGCAGCTTGAACATTCCGAGTGGCTTGCGAACGACTACTCTATCGCTGACATTGCCAACTGGTGCTGGGTCAGACTGTATTTCTGGTCAGGTGTTTCACTCGATGGTCTGGACAACCTGCAACGGTGGCTTGGGGCCATGGAAGCAAGACCTGCGTGCCAAAGGGGGGTTGCTGTTCCCGAACCTCTAGTACTGCCCACTGACGAAGAAGGCGCGGAAAAGATATCTTCAGCGATATCCAGAAAAATCCTACAAAAATAGTCACAATAAACAACAAACAGCTCGTCGTTGATGGGGCAGACGAGATAGCTAAGAGTGCATCTTTCGACAATGCCAGCGGACAGACTCAGACAACGGTTCATTCAGATGTTTTCAGACGCGTTTTAGAGCCCTTCTTAGAGACTTTTTTACAAGCAGGGAACTGATCCAACCCTGAGATGCCAACCTCACCCTCCCACTTCATGAAAAGCCGCACAAACCTAACTCGCCTCAGCCGCATTGGCTCGCTCAACTCACAGTGATGTCGATCTG
>JBLIIB010000188.1:0-8741 GCA_047634795.1 Candidatus Azotimanducaceae bacterium
GGCGTCACGCATTCGTCTGCATCAAGAATCAATAACCAGTCGTTCTTGAACGACAGGTTATCCAATGCCCAATTACGCTGGTCTCCAAAACCGGTGAACGGATTTTGATAAAAGCTCGCACCGCACACCGCAGCAATGGCCTGGGTCTCATCAGTACTATAAGAGTCCACAATCACCACCTCATCAAAGCGCTTGAGCGAGGCGAGACAATGGGGCAGGTTCACCGCCTCATTCAAAGTAAAAATGACGGCTGTCATAGGTACTGTATTCGGTGCTGTCGTGGGTCCTGTGATAGGTGCTGAATTAGCGTCTGTCATGCCACAACCCCCTCATAGTGACGCAACATGTCCGCTGCAATAGCAGGCCAGCTTAAGTGACGGGCCTGCTCGAATCCTGCCTTGGATAATTGATGCCTGAGCACCTCGTCCCCTAGCATCGCATTGATCGCGTCCGCCAACTGCTCTGGAGTAGTATCGGTCGTTCGCATTGAATCTTCAGTGACTTCGCTCACAATACCGCATGATCTTGACACAAGCGTGGGGCAGCCTTCGGACATAGCCTCTAATGCGGCGATACCAAAATTTTCGTTCAGTGAGGGCATGACAAATACGTCCGAGTTTCGCAGCAGCGCCCGCTTGGCTTCACCATGAATCGGCCCAGGGAATTCAAATCGATCTTCGACACCCAGTTCACGCATGAGTCGCTGCAACACCTCCGCAAACCCTTCTTCATCGTTTCCAGCAATGATATAGTGACCAGCCGCACCACGGGCAACAGCCTGAATAAGACTTTCCAGACCTTTCTTCCAATTAATGCGCCCTATAAAAACAACCCGGTCTGAATTGGCGCTTCCCCGCCATTGATTACTTTCAACCTCATCCACGCCATTGGGTATCACCCAGGTGGCAACATCATGATCCACGACCTTCACAAGCTCCGTTTGCTCGATGACAGAAGTCACGTGTAAAGCACTTGCGCGACGCACGTGCTGTTGATCAAAAAGCGCAATCCAGAGCCGCTTCAGCCATGTGTTTTTGGCTTCAACGAGTTCGTTGACCAGCATACCCCTGGGCGCAAGTACGTAAGGCACGCCATAGCGCCTCGCCAATCGGCAGGCGGCCAGCGTCGGCCAGAGAAAGACACTATGAATATGAACCACATCATATCGATGCAGATTGTCTCTCAACCATACAGCCATATCGCGGGACCAATACAAACGACGGAGCCTCACCGATGGAAAATACCAGACGCGCACAGCGTCCCGACAAACCGGCTGGTTATGGGGGACATCACTATTGGAAGGTCCATCAACGCTGGTGGTCGCCACATCGACTTCTACGCCCTGCAGTGCCAACGCGCGACAAAGACCATGAACCGAGACAATCGGACCGCCATAGCGGGTAGCCGGCAGGTAGGTAGGTACTACATGCAATACCTTCATCTAATGTTTACTCACTAGAAGCCCGCTCGCCCACGCAAAACCAAAAGCTTTGAGCCTGCCCCTGCGCCAGAAAAGGCAAAGCCTGAACCAAGTCAGATCTCTCTTTTTGTAATTGATAGCCCGGCCACAACACTTGAGGCCGGACATAACGCAAATAAGCGTGCAATAGATATTGCTCACCCCAATCTGGAAACTCATGAGCAAACGCCGGCGGATACTCGTACGGAAGAAAGATGTCATGGAAATGGACAATCACACCCTGCTTTAAGGTCGGTAGGATCCTGCAAATCACGCGTACAACGTCGTTACCGACATGGACAAGATGGCTGGAATCTATAAACAAAATGTCGCCCTTATCCAGCCTGGAAAAGTACTGCTCATCGACAACCTCTTCGAGCCTTAAAGCTATCAACTCATCACTATGAGCCGCGACGTCAACCCGGGGCTGTGGATCAATGGAGCATATTCTAGATTCAAGATTCGCATCCAATATCGCCTGACGCGCAATACGAGTGCTGTTACCTGAGCCCACTTCCAATATTTTGGCAGGCCGGCAGTATTGAACCATCAGATAAAAAGCTTGCAGGTCCGGGGTCGTGAAAAAATTATTACTGTGATCATAACCGACGTCGTTTTTACCTGAGACGAGATGTTCTATTTGAACCGTGTATCGCTCATACAAAATGGCTAACTCGACCAGAAACGCTTCATCAACGGCAGGCACGTCTTCGTAAAGGGCCGCATCAAGCAAGCCTCGTGACAACAGGTCACTAACCCTTTGATCTTCAATGCGCTGATGGGTCAGCGAATCAAGCTTCAAGTTCGCTTGAGCCAACAACCGATCTAAGGCGAATTTGATTTGAGTGGTGAGCGCCATGGTATCTATTATCCGGCTGCGGGCGTGTCAATAAAGTCCCATTCATCACCCGGCGCATAACATTGCGGGAGACGGCTGGCTGTTTTTCTATCTTCGACCTTTCTGGCAACCAAAAAGAGTGTGCGACAGAACTTCTGCTCGAAGTATCGATTAGGTATGCGCGCCATCAGATCATAAATCTTTGCCATGCCCGTACGCGGATAAACCTGCCAGTATTCGGCTCGTTCAACACGAAAGCCTGTCACCTCAAGAAGGTCTTCCAGTTCCGCAAGATTGAACTCGCGGTTGTGCCGTTTATAAACCGAGTCCCTGAATTTGGGCGCCTTTGAGGCGGTTCTTAGTGGATTGGAAAACTGCGCGCCATTTGGCGTGGTGAGTATTACTCGCCCATTATTATTGAGCCACTGATTGCAGTTTAAAAGCATTCTATGGGGCGAACGGACCAAGTGTTCAATCATTTCGCAAGCTACGACACAGTCAACGGATTGATCCGAGACGATCCAATCCCTCTCTATATTGGCGGAATAGTTTTTGATGTAACGCTCAGAACCGTCTACTTCATATCGCATAGTTCGGGTTGCTTGAGGCAGTTCGTCTGGCCACTGCGACACTTCTTCTGCGCTGACCGTTCCGGTCAATGGCAAACCTTGACGAATCATTTCCGCCGTCATAATCCAGGGGTGCCCCCCTACTTCCAGCACGCTGGCTGGTGAAAGATTTTTAATTTCAGAGATGGTGCGCTCAAAACGATGGCGATGGAAATCGCCATACTTCCCTGGATCAACCACTTCGCCGTCTATACTTACTTGCATTGATGCACTCATTTCTTAAATCAAAAAAACCTAATTGAAGGTCATTCTCGAATGACCATAGGACGCTTTCCAGAAGGACCCACGGCCAACTGTTTAACAGCTTCCACAGACATGTATTTGAAATCTGGTTGAACACGCATCAGGCGATTGCGTATCCCCTGCATGTCACCGTCAGAGATGTCGTCGCGACATTCTAGCAAAAGCCTCATTTCGCCTGTTTGCGCGACAAGAATCTGATAGCCCGCCACACCTTTCGCGTCCCTCACAGCATGACTGATCAGTTCCGAGTGAACACGATGCCCGCCCACCTCAACGAAGTCATTTACCCGACCAGCGACCCGTTCAATGCGATCATTCGGATCAACCGCCTCACAACAATCCCCTAGTTGGTAACGAAGCAATGGCAAAGCTCTGGGATAAAGACTGGTGACAGCCAGCGTTCCATCAGCGGCAAGCTCAAGTCGGTGGGAATACCAAAGGGAGTCAAATCCACTATCAGCTTCGTAGGCAATCGGGCCTGTTTCAACTGAACCGTATTCCATCTGAACGTTACCCGAAAAAAAATCGATGACCTCGCCACGGCTTTCGTCTGACGTGTAGCCTTCCCCTGTTGGTTGTACCAGTCGCAGATGTGAAAATTGATCGCGGCGGTCGCGATTGGCAAACACAAACTGCTCAATAGCTCGGGTATAGCCAATAAAGTAGTCCGGCCGGTCTTTATTCAAACTATCTCCCGCCGTTCGAAGTGCGTCATCACTTAGCTCATAGGCACTGAACCGGTGGTAACCCATTAACCTATCGCCGACCGACCTTTTAGCGCGGTTCCATACCCCTGACATTCCAGAACCCAGCAAATGACTGTGACCCCAAAGCAAAAAAGCCGATGACCGATAATCTAGTCCAAACCGCTCGCGATACCATGACATGTTGCCCCTCGCTTCAGCACTTTCGCCCGGCAGCACGGGAAACCGAAAAGGTGACGAGGACGTGCCACCGGTCGCCATAAAATCGAACCCTGACGATGAGCTCACCTTCTCGATAACGGCGCGCAGCTCTGCTTTGCCCACAACGGGCATTGCCTCGTCAAAGGTTCGCCAGTCAGGAAATTCTGAAGGCAAATTAAAGTGTTCTTTAAGGGCCACAGCCCACGGCGAAAGCCGAAGGCTTTCCTGCCAGGAAAGATTGAATCGAAGTAGTTGTCGATGCGCCTTTTCTTCTTCAGAAAACTGGCAGACGTAAAGCGCCTTGAGAAAGGACCGCCGCTCCGCTATTCGTCGATGGAAATAGTAAGCTGCCGGATAAAACTTCATGCCATGCCATCCAACGCAGCACAAAAACGAGTATCGAATTGCTGGCCAGTGAATTGCTGCTGCAGGCGCGCGTATCCTCTTTCACCCATTTTCCTCGTCTTTTCCACGTCGGCAAGCAGCGAGATGATGGCTGCGGCCAAAGCTTCAATATCATCCTGACGATCCAGGAGTATGCCTGTCTCGCCATGCTCGATGATCTCTTCGGCTCCGTCATTGCGGCAGCCAAGACAGGCTTTTCGAGCATTCATGGCTTCGAGATAAACAATTCCAAACCCTTCCTGCTGGCTAGGCATGACATAAGCAAAACAGTGTTGATAAAGCGCTTCCAGATCTGATCGGGATAACGGTCCCTCGATAAACACATTGTGCCCAATCTCATGTTCAAGGGCCTGCGCCTTAAGTGCCGACTGATCGGCACCGGGACCGGCAAAGACGACTTGAGCGTCCGGAAACGACCGACGAACTATCGGAAAGGCCGCCAGTAACTCACGGTGACCTTTTTTACGTTCTGCCGGATCCATCCGCCCCACAAGCAGTATGACAAAACTGCCCAATGGGGATTGGAGACCTGACACCGTCGATAGTTTTGGTAACGCGTCTGACATGGATTTATCCCTGCTGGCTTCCGTCAACCCTAGCGGGCAAGCCACAGGTTTTGCGCGTGAAGCGACCAGCCTGATGCGACGGGCGGTTCTCTTGGAATTTGTCAGTAAAAGCCCTGCCCGCTCAATCACCCATCGACTGCTGTTCCTTATTCGATGTGTTACCTCTGAATTGGTTGCTTCTGAGCCTGTTACTTCTGAGCCGTGCCCAAACACCACGAGATGATCTAGCGACGGAAGTAGCAATAAAGGGACAGCAAGACGGACATGCCCTGCAAAAATTTTCTCAGCGCCTATCGCATACCTAAGAGTGAGCAGTGAAAATTTCCATCGGTTGCCACTACAGGCTACGACGTGAACATTGGTTTCTGATAACGCTTCAATTTCGTCTGGTCGATCATGCAGGCTTAGCACAACAATACTTTTATGAGCGCGTCTGCGTCCTTTGATACTTCTAAGGATGGCAAGATTAACCGAGGCAATCCCGCCCTTGTGATCCTGTAGATCAGTCGCAAGAAAAAGCACCGCGCTCAAGGGATTACACCACTATTCGAATCGGGCTTATCCAAAACAGGGTTATCCAAAACAGGGTTATCCAAAACAAGGGAATCCGAATCGGGACTAACTACTGTCTGGTCATGTCCCGTTGCCACGACCATCATTTGACCGAATCCCTCGGGTTGATTTGAAACATGCAAAAACGGGTTGAATCCAAGGCGCCCTAAAACTTTTAACAATCGCCAACCCACACGAGTCGCATAGCGGTTTGACCATTTCAATGGCCAGAAGTAGCTGAATGACAAAGCGCCAAATTCCGCTGACAACAATTCATGGAGTTCCTCTGGCCGATATTCCTTCACGTGGTATCGGTCCCAGACTCGATCGGGTCGCCACTTAGGTGTCGTTAGCAGGAACCGGCCACCGGGTTTAAGAACCCGAGCCACTTCTTTTACTGCCCATGCCGCATTCTCAAGATGCTCGATGACATCCGCCATTACCACCTGATCAAGACATGCATCGGCTAAGGGCAATTGAAACGTATCCCCGCGCAACACGGCGACGTTAGATGACCCAGATAGCATACTTTTAGCCAGAGCTGCCCCGGCAGACTCATATTCAAGTGCGATAACCTGCTCACACCTTTTCGCCAATTGCGCTGACAGATAACCATCACCTGCGCCTACGTCTAAAACCGTTCCAGATTCGATCTGATCCAACAGTACTTGGTATCTGGCGACTAGCGGCGGATTGTATTGATTTGAACCAGCATCGGTTTCAAGCCAGTGGTAGGCGCCCTGCCTTACGTATTTATCAAAACTCATCGCAACACTTCCCGCACGGCATCTAAAAAAGCGACTGAACCCGTCTCATAGCTAAAGGTGCCTGTCTTGCGCTTCAACGCGGGTGCCATACTGGATAAGGACTCACGCGTCAGGCCTTTAAGCAGTTCCGCCAATGAAGCAATATTTCCAAAGGGGAATACCCAACCGGTTTCGCCCGACTCGATCAGATCAGGTCCGGCACCAACCTCGGAGCTCACAATGGCCGGCGTGCCGCAGGCCATCGTTTCATTGACGACTAGGCCCCAGGTTTCCCCTCCATCGGAGGGTAAAATCAAACAATCCGCTGCCGCGTATATCGACGGTAACTCGGATTGATTTCTGAAACCGAGTAACCGAATTGCAACATCACCAAGTTCGGATTCGTTTTCAATTCCGTCGTTGAGCGCGCCACTCCCCACATACCAGATGACAAAACGTGACCGCACGCCCGGCGACAGTTCACGGAGGGCTTTGATTACGGTTTTCGGGTGTTTTTTCTCAATCAATTTTCCTACAAACAGCAAAACCACCTGATCATCAAGCGCGCCGTGCTCTGCCCTCACTTCATTTGCATTGAGTGAGCCCTCGGCAAATCTAGAGACATCAATCATGTGAGGAACACGATGGATTCGGCTCGACGGCACGCCATAGTGAGTAAGATATTTTTCAGCGCGCTCCCCGGGACACAGGTAATGCGCAACGATTGGCAGAACCATTCGATAGGGTAGGTATTTTACAAAACGTTTAAGCGTTGAACGAGGTGACTCGAGCTGTGAGTCAACCCGAACAAAGACAGGAATACGCAGAAAGAAGGCCGCGGCAAGCACCTGCCAATAAAACTTCTTGTGCCAACCAAAGATCAAAATAGCATCCGGGGATTCTGCGCGAAGAAGCGCTCGTACTTCTGGTACATCACAGCCTGAAAACCCAGCCAATTGGGGCGGTGTCGCCACGTTGTGCAAAAACTCTGCTTCATATCCAGCGAGCAGGTCGATATCCCAGTCGAACTCAACACCAAAACCGGCTTCCGCTTGGTCAGCCGAACGATTCCCAAGTGCATAGTAAACTTTAAGTTCGACGTAGCTCGCGAGCTCAGCAAACCACGGGCTGTAATACTGAACGGGGTGAGACAAAAACGCGGCAAGTCTGATCGGTTGATTCACAGGGATTCAGTAGCGCAAGACAGTGCGCAATAGTGTAGCACCAGGTAAGTATCCAACAAGACGGCGTAACGCCGCTGCATCCACCAGCCTAACGCTAACTAGCATCGAGAACAGTACCCAGACAGCGATGAGAATCTGAGAAGAGGAAGATAACTCAGCGCCAACGAGCGAGTAACCGAACAACCACCCCCCAGAGACCGCAACCATCGCGCCCAACACTACGCCCAACATCATTCGAAACAGATCTTTAACCTCAATCAATTCAAGCTTCAGGATCACAATCGACATACAAGCATTCAGCAACCAGCTGACCGAGGCCATCGAAACGATGTAAAGCGGCAGGTCATCGCGCATCACCCAGAGCGCTCCGACGGTAGCAATAAGAATGAGGGATTCCTGCAACAAAACAAGTCCCGTCATCAACTGGCTGGTAAGAACCATCGCCAATATTTGACGGACCGCCTGCGCCAACACCAAGACGCCAACCAAAGGCAAAAGTGCCACCACGCCCACCCAACCCTCGCCAAATGCCAGTGCGACCAGCGCAGCGGGAAACATAACAACCAACAGCGTCATCGGCACGCCGATCCACAACGACACTCTCAACAACAACCCTACGATGTTTCGCTTAGTTTCTGCATTCGTTGACTCACCAGCAAGGACAGGATGCAGAATAGACACCAATGGTTGCGTTAGCGACCCAATCAGTAATTGCGCAATGCCAATCGCTCGACCGAAGATCCCAAAGCTCACAAAACCAACCAGGAACGACAAAAAGCCGCTCTCTAGAAGCAACCGGGACGCACCAACGGCATCGGTCGCACTTCGAATCAAACCGAATCGAAGTGTTGGCAAGAACGCGGCATCAAAACGGCGAGGTTTTACTTCCGAAAGGCGTTTGATACCGTCTATAACAAACGGCACTGGTACCAATAGAGCATGCACGACTAATGCCCAAAGCCCTAACCCTGAAAGAGCAAGGGCAATTGCAACAATGGATGAAAAGACAAACGACAGCAGGTCCAAGGAACGAATTCTTCGCCATTTCCGCTCTCTCTGCAGTAGCACAGAGTGAAAAATTCTCGGAACATTAATCAGAAGACCAAATGAGGCAACGCTCAAGTAGAGCGTTAATACCGAGTACTGCTCACTGAAAAGCAACAACAATGACACCAGATTGATCAAAAAGAACAACCCGAGATGCGACACTATTC
>JBLIIB010000189.1:0-8686 GCA_047634795.1 Candidatus Azotimanducaceae bacterium
GGATTTCCTTACCTTCGGGAATCAAGGCGTTGGCCCCGATCAGGCAGTTCTCACCGATTTTCGCACCGTTAAGGATGACGGCATTAATACCAATGAGCGAATTATTGCCGATTAAACAACCATGCAACATCGCCTTGTGACCCACAGTGACGCCCTTACCAATGGTCAACGGGTGACCGGGATCAGTGTGCAACACAGCCCCGTCTTGAATGTTCGAACCTTCACCTATAGTGATCACGTCATTATCACCACGGAGCACCGCGTTGAACCAGACACTCGCATCCTGCTCCAGGATGACTGCTCCCAATACTGTCGCGGAATCCGCAATCCAGTAGTCACCTTTAAATTCTGGTTCTCGGTCTCCCAGTCGGTAAATCACTTAGCACGCTCCTGCAAATTAGACGCAGCACCTTAGCATGGTGGCAAGGCTGTAAAAAACCGCGCTATTGGGCTGAGTTTAGCCAGCCTCACCTGTCCGGTCGAGCTTCGCCAGCAGCTCTATTCCCGCCGGATAAGACCTGCGGCTTCAATCAACGCCACCACAATCATGGCGGTCAGCCCCCAAACCTCATATTGTTCAAAACGAAACGCCGGTACGCGGTGGTATTCACCATGTCGATCAAGCTCATCAACTCTAAAAGGGGCTTCATTCAGGAAAAACTGCAGTGGCACTTCAAACACTGACGCAATTTCATCCGGGTTTGGAGACCGCTCAATGCCCGGGGCAAGCACCCCAACAAAAGGCGTGACTCTCAAACCAAATTTCGAGATGAAAGGCCGCAAAGAGCAGATCACATCGATATGGTGTGGGCTGATACCCAACTCTTCTTCGTTTTCACGCAGGGCGGCAAATTGCACCGACTCGTCGCTTGCATCAACCTTGCCGCCCGGAAAAGCCACTTCCCCGCCATGACTTGACAGATTTCCCGCCCGTTCCGTCAGTAGCACACGCGGCCCATCGGCGTAGTCCACAAGCGGCACCAGCACAGCAGCTTCGGGCCGAGCATCGTGCTCAGATCCAAGAATAATGGGTTCATGGCGATTTAATTGCGCCCTGATTTTCTCGATCAAGTGAGTTCCTTTATACTAGTTCAATGAAATATTGTAGCCAATGCGGCGAAAGTGTCGCCAAAAGAATTCCAGACGGTGATAACCGCCCTAGATATGTTTGTGGTCAGTGCGAAACGATCCACTATCAGAATCCGCGAATCATCGCGGGTTGTCTGCCATACCACGAGGACAAGGTCCTATTGTGTAAACGCGCCATCGCACCACGAGAGGGGTACTGGACTCTCCCGGCGGGTTTTATGGAAAACGGGGAAACCACCGCTCAGGGTGCTTTGCGGGAAACATTCGAAGAAGCCAATGCCCGAGCTGAAATTATAGGTTTGTACATACTCTTCAGCCTGCCGCATATTTCACAGGTGTATATGTTCTTTCGCGCAAAGCTCGAGGACCTGGATTTTTATCCCGGAGAAGAATCCCTTGAAACCGCCCTTTTTTCAGAGAGTGAGATTCCATGGGATGAATTGGCATTCCCCGCGATCACCGAGACCCTGAAGCACTACTTCGTTGACCTCAAGTCCGAATCGTTTCCGATTCGAAATCAGGATATCGTGGTGGACACAAAGCGCGAACCGCTCACCTAGGCCTATGCTGGATTATCTCTGAAACGTTAGCCCACCCAAACCCGAGCGTTTCTAAATAGCCGCATCCAGGGCGCATCTTCTTTCCATTCATCCGGCCGCCAGGAATGCTGAACCGCTCTAAACACGCGCTCAGGATGAGGCATCATCGCAAGCACACGACCATCAAGGCTGGTGATTCCGGTGAGACCGCCCGGCGAGCCGTTTGGATTGAGCGGATACTGCTTCGCGCTTTCGCCGAAATGATCCGCATAGCGCAAACAAATCTGATCGCGATTTTCGAGTTCATCCATCCCAATGCGAGTCAGGTGGGCTCTCCCTTCGCCGTGGCTCACAACCACCGGCAACAAGGCACCGTGCATGCCCGACAAAAATATTGAAGGGCCATCATCAACCCGCACTAACGACAAGCGAGCCTCAAATTGTTCTGATTCGTTGCGGATAAAGATGGGCCAATCGTCCGTACCGGGGATCAGTTCTTTTAGCGTCGTCAGCATCTGACAACCGTTACATACGCCCAACGTAAACGTATCGCTGCGCGCAAAAAAGGTTTGAAAGGCATCACGCGTTGCCGGGTGAAAAAGTATCGACTTGGCCCAACCTTCACCGGCACCCAAAACATCGCCATAAGAGAAGCCGCCGCAGGCAACCAACCCTTTGAATTGCGCCAGTTCAGTTTCGCCTGAAAACAATTCGCTCATATGAACATCAACCGCCGTAAAGCCGGCGCGAGTAAACGCTGCCGCCATCTCAATATGACTGTTAACGCCCTGCTCTCGAAGTATGGCAACGAGAGGGCGAACACCGGTTGCGATCATCGGCGCGGCGATATTCTTGTTAACATTAAAACGATACTCCGCGATAAGGCCGGGATCGTAATCTTCACCAATGGCGTTGAATTCTTCCTGCGCGCATTTGGGATTGTCCCGTAACCGCTGCATTTGAAAACTCAAGCGGCTCCACTGGCGCTCCAACTCGCCTCGCGATGATTGCAGAAGCGTCTTGGGCCCTTGACTGATTTTAACCGTCTGGTCCTTGCGATATCTCGCCACCACCATCGCATCAACCCCAGCGGTCGTGAGTTCAAGCATCAGCGATTCAAGAACCTCGGACTGCACTTGAATAACCGCACCGAGTTCTTCATTGAAGAGAAAGTCCATTATTGGGACTTCGGTCGGCACCAGAATATCCAACCCACAACGAGAGGCAAACGCCATTTCAAGCAAAGAAGTGACTACGCCGCCATCCGAACGGTCGTGATAAGCAAGAATCTCGTCTCTGTTTTTCTGTATAAATTCAAAAAAAGCGTTAACAACAGGCGGGCTATCCAGATCAGGCGCCTCTGTACCCATAGTGTTGTAGCACTGGGCGAGAATAGATCCGCCCAGGCGCTGGTGTCCCTGCGCGAGATCGAGAAGTACAATTGAGCTGTCTTCAAGGTCATATAATTCTGGCGTGACTGTTTCTCGTATATCACTCACCGGCGCAAAGGCAGAAATAATGAGAGACATGGGTGATGTCACCGATTTTTCTTCAGACCCTTCATACCATTTGGTCTGCATAGACATGGAATCCTTACCCACTGGAATCTGAATCCCAAGCTGCGGGCAAAGCTCCATTCCGATGGCTTCAACGGCCTCGTAAAGTTTCGCTGCTTCTCCCTCTGCCTGGATCGCAGACATCCAATTAGCCGAGAGTTTTACATCAGAAAGTCGATCAATTTTTGCCGCGGCAATATTTGTGACCGCTTCACCCACCGCCATGCGGGCAGAAGCAGCAGAAGACAGCAACGCCAAAGGTGTTCGTTCACCTAACGCCATCGCTTCACCCCGATAGCTATTAAAGCCTGCGGCCGTCACCGCAACATCAGCGACCGGCACTTGCCAGGGCCCCACCATTTGATCCCTTGCGACCAATCCCCCCACCGACCTGTCACCAATGGTGATCAGGAATTTTTTACACGCCACCGCCGGGTGATGTAATACACGTAGCAGCGCATCGGCTAGATCGATATCACTATTAAAATACGCGCCTCTCGGCCGCGCGGTCACCGCCTCTTTGTGCATGCGAGGTGGTTTTCCAAACAATACGGACATCGGGAGATCAACAGGTGCTTCGCCCAACGTCGAATCCGTGACGGTCAGATGTCCTGCTTCTGTCGCCTCTCCGACGATGGCGTAAGGGCAACGTTCCCGCTCACAGATACGCGCAAAGCTTTCGATGTCTTTGGGCGCAACCGCCAACACATAACGTTCCTGCGCCTCGTTACACCAAATCTCAAGGGGCGTCATTCCAGGCTCTGCACTCGGAATCTTTCGTAGATCAAAGGTCCCGCCGACACCACCATCTTTGACCAGTTCGGGAAGCGCGTTGGATAATCCACCGGCACCCACGTCATGAATGAACGCAATAGGATTCTGGCTACCGAGTTGCCAGCATTGGTCGATGACTTCCTGGCAGCGGCGTTCGAGCTCAGGATTACCACGTTGTACTGAGGCAAAATCAAGATCCTCAGCGCTGTCACCCGTCGCCATAGAAGATGCGGCTCCACCGCCGAGGCCAATCAACATCGCCGGACCGCCTAGCACAATCAGTGAAGCACCCACGTCGATAGGTTCTTTGAGAACATGTTCTGCTCGGATGTTACCGAGGCCGCCCGCAAGCATGATCGGTTTATGGTAACCCCTAACTTCCCCGGCCACCTCTGTCTCAAATGTTCGAAAATAGCCCGCAATACAAGGCCGGCCGAACTCGTTGTTAAAAGCAGCAGCGCCAATCGGTGCCTCGAGCATAATATCCAATGGCGATGCGATACGTTCCGGTTTGCCGTAGGGTTTCTCCCAGGGCTGCAAATTACCGGGCATGTTGAGGTTCGAAACACTAAATCCGGTTAATCCCGCCTTGGGTCGAGCGCCTTTACCCGTCGCACCCTCATCGCGGATTTCACCGCCCGCGCCGGTGGCTGCACCGGGAAACGGCGCAATGGCCGTCGGATGATTGTGGGTTTCAACCTTCATGAGGATGTGAACAACTTCCTCGTGCTCGGCATATTCTCGCGATCCCGGGTCAGGGAAAAACCGCCCCGCGATACTGCCCTCGATCACCGCAGAATTATCCTCATACGCAGACAACACACCCTCACCGTTTTGGCTCGCATGTGTGTTCTGAATCATGGCCATCAAAGAGTGAGGCTTTTCTTCGCCATCGATAGACCAGCTAGCCAGGAACGTCTTATGCCGACAGTGTTCAGAATTGGCCTGAGCGAACATCATCAGTTCAACGTCCGTTGGATTTCGCTCCAGCACAGCGAAGGCATCCATCAAATAGTCGATCTCGTCATCCGCAAGCGCGAGACCTAGCGTCATGTTTGCGCTCTGGAGCGCTGCCCTCCCATCCGAGAGAATATCGATACGACTCAAGACGCCGGGTTCGGCATTTTCAAAGAGATAGCCCACTTCCGTCGTATCCACGACTTCTTCTGTCATCCGATCGTGAATAAACCTGTCCGCCGCTTTGGGATCATCCGCATCAATGCGATATCCGATCCCACGTTCAATTCTGATAATATTTTGGAGCCCGCAGATACGCGCAATATCGGTTGCCTTGGAACTCCAGGATGAAATAGTGCCGCGACGCGGGACGACCAACCGAAGTAATTGATCTGTTTGCATCAGTTCACGGCGCTGTACTTCTTCTCCGCCATAGCGCAACAGGCCGGTCAGTATGGCCAATTCTTTTTGGTTGAGTTTCTTGTCCATATCGACGAAGTGCATAAACTGGGTATCAAGACGTCTGACGTCCATACCCTCTGCTGCAAGATCCGCTCGCAATCTACTCACCCTGAATGGAGACAGGGCAGTAGGTCCTGGAAAAACCAGCATGACCATTAGTTTCTACGCTCCCTAAAAAAAGAAGAAATCAAAGCACCACATTCGTCCGCCAATACCCCTTCTGTCACTCCCACCCGGTGATTAAGATTAGGATTGGATAATACTTGCAGCGTGGATAATACAGCTCCTGCCCGGGGCTCTCGGGCACCAAATACAAGATGCGAAATTCTGGCATGAACCAAAGCCCCTGCGCACATGCTACAGGGCTCAACGGTCACATATAGCGTGCTGTTAGGTAGCCGGTAATTGCCTTCTTGCGCAGCAGCGCCTCGAATCGCCTGAATTTCCGCGTGGGCGGTCGGGTCGCTCTGGGAGATGGGTTGGTTAAAACCTCGACCCAGCACTTTCCCATCACGGACAAGCAAAGCACCCACAGGCACCTCTCCGCGTTGCTGCGCGGTTTCGGCAAGAATCAATGCTTCGCGCATCCAGCTTTCGTGCACTGTTTCTGTTTCTGTTTCGGACTTCAAAATACTGATTTCTTTAAATTACCGATGCCTTTAAAACATTCATTGCCGCAAAAATGGATGTCCAACGGTGTTATCGCGATCTAAATAAAAGACGATCTATACCAACGACCATTTCGTTGAATAAATGATGGTCACTGCAGATTTGGTTTAGGTTGCCGTAGGCCTGAAAGGTACTCATCAAACATGCCCTTTTCTGAGCCATTCAACGAAGCGCGAGTTTAACATACCGCCATAAACGTATGTTCGGATTTACCGAGATTCCTTAAAACAAGAGCGAGGATCAAATTGGTGGTCAGCTCACAAAGATGCCCAACAGACTAATTCTCGCGCCGATATAGGCGGGCTTTGAATAAAGAAATGCAGCGACCCCATTCTCGCGTTGGTCGCAGCCCTCAAAGCAATGCCGTTCAAATATCGTGGTTTAAACATCGTGGTTTAAACATCGCGGTTTGACACTCGCACTCAGCAACATCGCACTAGGAGCCCGGGCTAATCAAAGCATCGAGAGACTATCGAGCCGAGGTTACGAAGGTCACGGGTCCCGTCAGTACAGTGAAGACCAGGCAATACGATATCGACGGCCCGAGCTTCGTGATTAGTCAACTACTGGATCAATACGGAAATGACCCGTGATGTCGTCAGTAGCCCACAGCAGAAAAAAATCACTTAGAACGTGCTATTCCCACTCAATAGTTTATCTACAATATATACTGTAAAAACAATGGGTTAAATAATGAATGGGCATGTTTGTAACGCCCTTGTAATACCTACTTTTTAGCACCGATATTAACCAATAATAGTTCTTATTGTCTTTCAGTTGGTTAGCCCTGCACCGGTTACAAAGTTTGTAACAAAGGCTATAAAGTCGAGTATTGGAACCCCAGAACGTAACACAATCTTTTGTATTCCCCACGGGGGGGTCCGGTGCAGCCCCATGTATAATCTATGTGATCTCGTCAACAACCCTCTTAGCGCTAGGATTCGGTTCTATCAGAAATCAGATGTGCTACCGCGATAAAAACAGGGCCAACCACCGCAAAAACTGCAACTAATCCGAACATATTGAATAATACATCTCCAATGCCCAGCTCAGCTACGTTCAGAAATGGATAAGGGTAAACGTTGGTTAATAACCCTCGGATGATTGATGTCACTCCATAAATGGCAGGAAATATAAGCCAATAGGGAAGATGTTTATAGAACATCGGTCGCTTTTCAGCAAAGAATAACCAATCGATAATATAGAGAGCGGGCATGACTGCATGTAGGCCTGTAGCGGTCACCCAAGTGAAGCCTTGAGGATTCCAATAAGGCACGATCAGCATATAATAAACAGCGGCTGTCATAAGAGTATAAGATGCGAGGGCTGCACGAACGGCAGGGCGCATGAAAAAATTAGATAACTTTCTATCTGGATTGAGCAGTGGTGCCGTAAAAGCAAGCGCAATAAGGGTGTTAGCCCAAACTGTGAAATACCCAAAATAGACAAACAATGTTTCAGCAACACTACTTTGCTCACCGATTATCAACATATCGACAAATCGAAGAGATAGTACTGCCCATGAAATGAGTGCGCACAAAATTCTATAATTATTCTTCATTTTGATCCTCCATTAGTTTTGAATTGGATTAGACACAAACAAGAGGCCAAAGCTGCGGCGATTCACTATTCGTCACTAGCGGGCCCAGGCGACGTGACCAGATCATTTCGTTGCCAAACGCTTCACGCCAAGACCAGATTCTTCTGGTAAATCGGTGAAGTTCGTATTCGTCAGTGAAGCCGGATTTTCGATACGAGTAATGTCTGCCCCGAGTAACCCCAGTTCATAGGCACAGTAGGGTCCGGCTAACACATGGGTCGGGTCGACTATTTTTATACCGTCAAGCAATTTGGACATTCGTATTATCTCGCGTTAGAGGATTGATCTAATGGTGCAGCAGTGAGTCCATAACATTTTAATTATGTAACATTCTTATACTGGGATTTAGAGTAGCTTGAAAAGCGAGGACCAATTTGTCATTACGCGCCAAAGATTAGTCAGATTACGTCACCAACCGGCGCAAAATAGACTTCATCGCGTCTAAATGCAGGAGACCGTTTTGAGCGCAAGTGTGTTGGGAACATATTTGGCAGGTACAGCCGAACTCTATGAGGAGCTAGGCGGTAATGCCAGTCAGTTACTCGCAGAAACTGGGTGCCCAGGGAATATACTCTATGGTACGACAGAGCTAGTACCCTACAGTTATTGCGCCTACCTTTTAGAGGTCGCTGCCCGACAGCTGGACCGCCCTGATTTTGCCCTACTTCTTACTCAGAAACGCAAGGAAATCGGTTATAACCGTGAAACCGTTCTCTATGGCCGCGCTGCGCAAACCTTTAAGCAGACGATCGAGGGTGTAAGGAATCATGTGCGAGCGCGGGCTATTGGGATGCAGTATTCCCTAGAAACTTGGTCCAATGTAACAAGCTTTACGCGCTCTCTGGATACCAAGGAAAGCACTCGCTACCCTCAGGGAAGCATTCTGTTTTTTGCGTCACTTCACGGAATGCTAAAGAACGTGACCGATAACAAATGGCAGCCTTCAAGCGTCACATTTACATTCAAAGATAGCGGCTATGAAGCGTCTTTGAAGAAGTACTTTGGATGCCCGATTCAATTTAGCGAAGAACAGGATGCGA
>JBLIIB010000190.1:0-8684 GCA_047634795.1 Candidatus Azotimanducaceae bacterium
CGTTGAGACTCAATTTATCGCTCGACTTGCGAGTCATATCGGTGGCCGGGCGGCGGAACAGCGGTCGGCATTAATCATCTCTCATGTACTTGGCTTTGACGTACTACGGCGTGTGCTGGGGGTTGACTCACTCGGCCCCAAATATGACAAAAACCTCGTTCGAAGCTGGGGCAGACAAATTCAATCCCTTGTAAATGATGAATGAACTCAAAAATATTTGTAGCTAACAGTCAAAGTAAGTCGAGCAGCCAGGTAACTCGTCCAGATCTAGGACAACAAATTTCTAACTCAGGAGTATGCTGATATGACAGAGACAAAATCAAAAACGGGACCCGTCGAAGGGTGGGCCGAAATAGACTTTAATACCGAACCGTTTTTGAGCGACTTTAAAAAAGTCTACCAGGGCATGCATGAATCGGGTTGTCCGTTCGGGCATTCGTCGTCGGGTGATCACTATGCGGTGGCGTCACACGCTGAGATTGTCAATATTCTCAAGCAATACGATGTGTGGAAAAGTAAATACGGGCCCGCGTTGGACTATCTTGATTCACCCGGTGTCCTTGTTAGTGTTGACCCACCTGAACACACCAATGAAGTGCGTATTGTTGCGGACTGTTTTTCGAAGGATGTATTCAACGCGCTAATCCCTGACATGGAATCATTCGTGAATGAGCGGCTTGATGAAGTGTTCGAAAAGGGCGAGATGGATTTGCATGATGCTATTTCGGTGCCGTTTCCGCTATTTGTGATCCACAAGCTACTTGGATTTCCACTGCAAGAACCCAATGGAACGAGCCGTATCGGCTTTATCCGTGATGGGATTATCACGGGTGTCGGCATGATGATCGAACCTCGCGGAAGCCGCCAAGAGAATATCGCCAATCTACCCGCGAACGACCCAGGATTGGCGGGCATTGCGAGAACCGCACAGATGTATGTTGATCATTTGACGGAATGCAAAGCGAAGCTTGCCTCTGGTGAGTGGCAAAATGACACCAATATTGTCTGTCAGTTTTTGACAAGGCCCGGTCCTGATGGCGTTCTCCTTACCGATGAAAAAATTCTTGGGTTTATGAATTTTCTGGAAACGGCCGGTAGTGCAACGACAACAATTATGTTGTCCAACGTCATCTATCGGCTTCTGACAGAAGACGGCGCCTATGAGCGGGTGTGCAGTGACCCCGAATTAATCCCTGTCGCGATTGAAGAAACACTGAGGCTCGATGCACCGGTTCAGGGACTATTTCGAACTAACGATAAACCGTTGGAACTCAGCGGCTGCTCTTTAGAAGAGGATACTAAAGTGATGTTGCTCTGGGCCGGCGCTAATGTTGATCCTGAAGTATTTGATGATCCCATGACCTTTAGTCTTGATCGTGACCTTTCAAAGATCAGGCGCCATTTGGCATTTGGTTACGGCACGCACTTTTGCCGTGGTGCACCGCTGGCTCGCCTCGAGGGAGAGATCTTTCTTAAAGCCCTGTTGCCCAGGCTCAAAAATCTCCGCCTCAATGGGGACGTTGTAGTGGAGAAGCGAATTCCCGTGTTGCAAGGGCTTCGCCACCTGCCAGTCGCGTGGGACGTTTAGCTAAGAGCCCCAGTGACTAGATAGTTAGTGACTAGATAGTTAGTCACTCCATTGGTCGAAGCTCATGACTTCGTCCAATGGTCGCCGGGAGACAGGGCCGAATTTGCCAAGTGGGAATCCGACGGGGATAAGGCAAAGTGCCGCAAATGTTTCGGGTAGGTTTAGCACCTCCCTCGCAGCATCCTGATCGCGGAGCGCTAAAGTGGTTGGCGCTGCGCCAAGCCCCATCGCTCTGGCAGCCAAAAGCAGGTTCTGTATGCCAGGCCAAACTGAACCTGCGCTGCGGTAAACACCGAGTCCTTCTACTTTTTCGGGATAGTCGAAACACGCTACGATGAGTGCAGGAATTTCATGCATGTGATCCATTTGCCAGACGACTGCATCTAATAGCCGTCGGTGTTTACCCGCTGATTGGTGTGTCGAACCACTGGGTTTATCAAGTTGTGGCTGAATATAAGGTGCTGCGTGCTTGCGGTTTAGGTCGGCCAGTTTTTGTTTGATCTGTGGATTTCGTACTACGATCCACCTTGCGTTTTGAGTATTTGAGCCGGAAGGTGCCTGATGGGCAGCCTCAATCAGTTTAACCAACATATCTTCAGGAACGTCGCGGTCATCAATTCGCCGCATCGCACGGCAGGTGTACATGGTTTCCAATAGAGCAAAATCTTCAGCCATCTCGTTTCCTTTTTTTCTGCCAATTATAGGCTGCTAATTATGATCCGCCAATGATGAACCGACAATGATAGTCCAGCGGTGAGCGGCGTTCATAGATACCGCTGCAGTGGGTAGGGCGTAGGTGTCGGTCGGTCAAATGTTACCATTGCTTAAATTGCGTTCGCCAATGTCATGGCGAAGTTGATTGTCCCAATGTGAGACTAACGGTGGGTAAGTGCTGAGGGCGTCGGCGAACATGCGGCAGCGATGACTCGTTATCTATGATGACCCCCCAATAGCAGCGGGCTTCCAACGTGCCGCCATCTTACGTGACCGAGCCGATGTTCGGTTTGATTAAGAAGGTCGATTAGCCTCCGATATCTTGGAGGCCCATAGCCTCAGCCAACTAAACACTGCCACACAAGCCTATTTGGCCATCACATCAATATGGCCGGTGCAGCGATAAGATCGCTTACGTTGAAGTCTCTGTGGGCGCCCCTTAGCGGTGCATTTGCGGGTTTTTACGTGTGCGCAGCAGTCGGATCAAGTATTTATGCGTTCTTCCGCTGAACCAATGGTCCGAAGTTAGGCACTAACAGGTGATTTACTCGTTGTCTAACGCTTGAATGATTGAATGTTGGTTGGGATCATCTTAGAGTCCCCGCCGAAGGGCCCCAGAGATTTATTTTCAGGGGTGAAACAAGAAAAACTGGGGGATAAAATGTTTAAAAAATCCAAGCTAATGATGGGCGTGTTGCTGGCTCTTGTTGCCACTGTGACCATCCCGTCCTATGCATCGAACCGTGCCATGGAAGAGATTGTCGTTACGGCGACCAAACGTGAGCAAACGCTGCAGGAAGTACCCGTCGCCGTGACTGTCACGTCCGGCGAAACGCTCGAACGTGCCCGAATTCTGGACATTCTTGATCTTCAATCCGTTGTACCGTCACTTCGTGTGCCTCAGTTCCAGTCTGCGACTCAGGTTAACTTCGTGATTCGCGGATTTGGTAATGGTGCCAACAATGCAGGTATTGAACCTTCTGTGGGTGTTTTTATCGACGGCGTGTACCGTTCGCGATCAGCGGGTCAAATTGCCGACCTGACGAACGTAGAACGCATTGAAGTACTGCGCGGCCCACAAAGCACATTGTTCGGCAAAAACGCATCGGCCGGTGTCATTAGTGTCGTGACCAAAGGCCCTGAATTTGATTGGAACAGCAACATTGAAGTCACCGCAGGTAATTATGGTGCGGTGCAGACTAAAGGCTATGTGACCGGCCCACTCTCCGATAGGGCGGCTTTTAGTATTGGCGGCACCGTCAACCAGCGCGATGGTTTTACCGATAACCTTACCCTCGGAACAGAAGTTAACGACAGAGATCGATGGGCATTGAACGGTCAGCTTTTGTTTGAGCCAAACAACAACATGCGCTTTAAGGTGAGCATCGACTATAGCGAGTTGGATGAAGTGTGTTGTACCGCGGCTAACCTTGTCAGTGGTCCAACGGCCGGTTTGATTCCTCTGCTGGGTGGTGCACTGGATAATGAAAACCCATTCTCCTACGACGTCTTTTACAACAACGACCCACGGGAGTCTGTTGATAACGGCGGTATCTCATTACATGCCGATTTCGAGTTTGAGAATTTCTCAATTACTTCGATCACGGCTTATCGGGAACTTGATAGAGCGAACCTAAGCGACGACGTGGATTTTTCTGGCGCTGATATCATCGCACCGCAAGATAACATTCGCGGAAATTTTGATACCTTCACACAGGAAATCAGAATCAGTTCAAACGGCGATGGTTCGGTCCACTGGTTGGCTGGCCTGTACTATTTTGATGAGGAAGTTGATACGTCAAATGGCTTATCCTTCGGGCCCCAGTTCAGGACCTACGCTGATTTTCTAGCAGGTGGACCGGGAGTTACTCCTTTTGTTGAGGGGCTTTTTGGTCTTCCACCGGGCACCTTTCACGCGGAAGGGACGGGTGTGACGGAAGAGGCCTCTCAGGACAATCAGGCTTATTCGCTTTTTGGCACAGTTGACTGGGAAATGACTGATCGCCTGGTGCTGACCTTGGGTATGAACTACACCAAGGACGAGAAAGAAGTTACTTTGTCGCAAATTAATACCGACGTTTTCTCCAAGCTCCCCTTTGGAGGGTCTCCTTTTGCGGGCTTGTCGGCTTTTCAGTTCTTGCCTGAACTTGTGAATTTTCCAAACGTCGCGCAAGACGGTAAGTCTGACGACAGCAACACCGACTACACGGTTCGACTGGCCTACGACATGGGTGACAACCTGAATGCTTATGCCAGTTGGGCGACCGGCTTCAAGTCTACTTCATGGAACTTGTCTCGCGACTCTCGTCCAACGCCTGCAGAAATTGCTGGCATAACCGCTGCGGGTTTGCCTTTGCCTAACAATCTGGTGCCAAGCACACGTTTTGCCGGTCCTGAGGAAGCAGAAGTTTTCGAACTTGGCTTGAAGGGCCAGTACGAGAAATTTTCCTTCAACGTCACGATCTTCGATCAGACATTGGATGATTTTCAGAGCAATGCCTTCACCGGTGCTGCATTCTCTTTGACTAACGCTGGTGAAACAAACGTGCAGGGCCTCGAGATTGAGACGACTTACTTCGTGACGGACAATCTGACGGTAACCTTTGCCGGTACGTTCCTTGATCCCGTCTATGAGTCTTTCCCACTATCAGCTTTTGGTGACATATCGGGTGCAAAAGTTGCAGGTGTCGCTGAAGAGAGCATCTCTATTTCAGGTAACTGGGATTGGGAACGCGGCGAATACACGGGTTTCATTCGCGCCGACTATCAGTACGAAAGCGAAGTTCAGATCCTGGACGACCCCGTTGCAACCGCCATACTGGCAACCGTGGGTAGTAGTACTCGAAAGTCTAATATTTTTAACGCGAGTGTCGGTGTTGCACGAGGCAACTACGATCTGACGCTGTGGGGCCGCAATTTGAATGAGGATGAATTTCTTATCACAGCATTCCCTTCAGTGGCTCAGCCAGGTAGCTTTAGCGGTTACCCTAACCAGCCAAGAACTTTTGGTCTGACGCTCAGAGCACGTTTTAACTAGGTCACTTTTAGCCAGGTATTTATCTAGGCTACTTTCAATGAGGGCACCTTCAGCTAAGGCAACTTCAGCTAAGTGACCTCCAGTTAAGTGACGTACTTCGAAAGTGTTATTACAGGGCCTGATTCTCAGGTCCTGTAATTTCAATCTAATATTGCCGTCCTGGCGCTGTCCCCTTTAAGACTCTTACATTAACTTGCTTTAGAGCTCCGTTATTAGTCACTCCGTTTATTAGTCTCTCTGTTAAAAATTTATCGTTTCTTCCCTGCATATAGCTAGAGGGCTTGGTCCGACAACTTGGTCTTACCCCTTGGTCCCACAACAGAGTCCGAGAACCTAGGTTGAAGAAAATCGACGTGTTGCCGGTTTTTCGTCAGTATGGAAGCTCAAATACGCTTGTTACACTTTGTAACGCCAGAAGGACTCGAGCGTCACACAAGCTACGTGCAGAGGAGTAGAACGGCGATGCCGAAGACAAAGGTCGAGTTTCAAGGCGCTAGTGGTGAATTACTCGCTGGCTTGCTTGAATATCCGAAACAAAAAGCGACACAAACCGTAGTGTTCGCGCACTGTTTTTCTTGCGGCAAAGACATAGCGGCTGCTAGCAGAATCAGCCGTGCGTTGGTTGCGAAGGGGCTGGCAGTCTTGCGGTTCGATTTTACGGGCCTGGGCAACAGTGATGGCGATTTCGGCAACACCAACTTCACCTCCAACGTGAGAGATCTGGTGCGAGCGGCTGATTACCTGCGTGATTAGTTTTCACCGCCGAGCATTTTGATCGGACATAGCCTGGGCGGGACTGCTGTAGTTGCAGCATCGAAGTCGATTCCTGAGGTGCGGGCTATAGTTACCATTGGGTCTCCGTCCGCGCCTTCGCATGTGCTCAAGCAATTTCCGGATCAGCAACGGGAGATTGAAGCTGGAGGCCAGGCTGAAGTGGACCTGGGTGGGCGTGTATTTGTGATTAAAAAACAATTTCTCGATGACGTTCGAGAGGCCAATATCGACGGTATTCTCTCCACGATGCGAAAATCTTTGCTAGTGATGCATTCGCCCGTTGATCGCGTTGTTTCCGTGCATGAAGCTGAGCGGCTTTATCTAGGCGCTAAACATCCCAAAAGTTTTGTTTCACTCGATGATGCTGACCATCTTCTGACGAATAAACGAGATTCTGAATATGCGGCTTCAGTGATCGCTGCCTGGGTATCCCGCTATGTCGACTTGCCGAACACTGCGGAATCTCAGCAGACAGAGGTTTCTGCGGGTGAAGTCTGGGTGAGTGAACACAATCAGCATTTTACGAGGCGCGTGAAGTCCGATCAGCATTCGTGGTTGGCAGATGAGCCTGTTTCATTTGGGGGGCATGAACTGGGGCCTGATCCATACGAGCACCTGTTGGCCGCTCTTGGAGCCTGTACGTCGATGACATTGAGGATGTATGCAAACCGTAAAAATCTGCCCCTTAAACATGTTGAGGTTCGTTTGAAACACGAACGCGTTCACGCTGAAGACTGTGCAGAGGGGGCGGGCAAACTGGAGGTGATCTCGCGCCTTATACGACTCGACGGCGACCTGTCGGATGCCGAACGACAAAGGTTGCTGGAAATCGCGGACCGTTGTCCCGTTCATAGAACATTGACCGGTGAGCTTCGAATTGAGGCGGCGAAGGAGCTTGGTGGGTCCTAATGACCGGGTTGTCTCATTGCGCTGGAAGGTACCTTTAGGTTGCATAACCTGCCTAAGCTGCTTGTTTCGGTTCGCCTAAGTGATGCCCTATAGCAGGCGCCCTGATGGGTCGTAGGCTTTTTTAATGTGCCAATCAGGCCAGCGAGTATTTTCTTCAAACTACAATATTGACTCCCGATTAGTACAAGAGGAATTCAATAGTGAATGGTTAAGTATTTTGTTTGTCTTGTGTTCGCAGGGTTGTCGCCCTTGGCGTTTCCCACGTCATCTCCGCCTGACTATCTTTATCTGAAAGGGTTTGTTGGTAGCGCACTTGCTCGCGTCCGCGAAGTCAGTATTCATACAGAAGTGCGCGAGTGTGAGGATGCATTGGGCAAGTCTGATGCCCTGCTGCAAGAGATTACAATGAGCGTTGATGCAGATATTGATGACGTCTCGTCTCGTGCCCTGAAAAATTATGCGATGGCTTTGTTAAACCCTGGGGTGCTTCAGTCGTCTTTAAGCGACCACGTTGACGGACTGGATTGGATAAAGAGAGGGATACTCGTGGCCGAGGAAAACCATCTGTCCTTTAGGCATGCGCCGGCTAAATCACATGTCGCTCAGGGGATTGTCGAGCTATCACTGAAGCAATCTAAACAAGCGCGGATATTGCGTGCGCCTGAGTTTTGATGTCAATGAAAGCGGCACCGTTGAAGATATCAAGATTGTGAAAGTGATATTCCGTCAGCGCAAGAGCGTGACACCAAAAAAACACCTAAAACACGCCAGATTCCGTCCGCAAATTGTCGATGTTGCGATTTTGGGGTCAGAGGACAGAATCTATCGACTCAATTACACGGTTCCAGCGTATCTGGCACAACACCGAACACATCGGTAGCTGAACGAATCCAGCATAACCAAAAAAACGCCTGTTGATCTAGCGGGGTAGAGCTAAATCAATTGTATCAGTGCCGTTTCCCCATGCTAGAATCTTGACCTTTGCGGTTGCCGGCCCTCTACATGGTGCTGGCCCTTTATCCGGTGCCGCCGCTTTACCCGGTGCCGCCGCTTTATCCGGTGCCGCCGCTTTATCCGGTGCCGCCGCTTTATCCGGTGCCGCCGCTTTATCCGGCGCCGCCGCTTTATCCGGTGCCGCCGCTTCATCCGGTGCCGCCGCTTCATCCGGTGCCGCCGCTAGATTCTGCGCCCTCACCCCACAGGTACATTGAAATGAGACCACTCAAAGAATATATAGATGCAGATGGCAAGCGCGTGCTCGAGGTACCTCTTCGTGGGATCGATCTGATCCGTCATCCTTTACTCAACAAGGGCACCGCCTTTTCTTTGCAGGAAAGAGGAGACTTTCATTTACATGGGCTACTGCCCCACGAGACCAACACACTGGAAAAGCAGGTGCAAAGAACAAGCGCCGCGATCATGCGACTAGACGACCCCATGGAAAAGTATGCGCATCTCGCAACACTTCAGAATCGAAATGAGCAGCTATTTTTCGCAGTGCTTTGCGCCAATCTTCAGGATCTCATGCCTATTATCTACACGCCTACAGTGGGGCAGGCGACGCAACGTTTTAGTCACGAATTTCGTGGTGGACGAGGCCTTTGGATTACGCCCGATCACAAGGGCATGGTAAAAGACATTATGCGTCGGGGACCGGCGTTC
>JBLIIB010000191.1:0-8668 GCA_047634795.1 Candidatus Azotimanducaceae bacterium
ATGCCTAGCGTTGCCGCAAAACTCAAGTCTGTTGAAATGCTCGAAAATTCGTGCTCGAATGACAGCGCTTCGGATTTCAGCGCTTCTTAGACCTGCCGTGCACCTCGGTTTATAACTCCCCATAACTTGTAAAAGGAGTTGGACCGCCTCGGGCTGTAATAGAAGCATCAACCCTGTTCTGATAGGGCAAATAGTTTAAGACAAGAGCAGTAAAATGAGTGACGAGAAACGCCGCTACGAACGTTTTGCAATCCAGTCGCTAACACTTTGCGTCGCCCGTCCCGGTATTCGCGGAATGTTTCGCGTAAGCCCGTCGGCTGAGTGCCTGAACTTCTCTCGTACTGGACTCCAGTTTGACTCACCCATGAAACTTCAGCCTGGTGAAAAACTCCTAATGGACATAGCGGTTGAAGATATTTCGCTTCAAGATCTAAAAGCGGTTGTTGTCACTTGTGAAGCGACCACCAGTGGTGACTGGTGCCATGGAACAAGATTCTGCCTGGAAGACACGAAGAGTAATGTAGTGTTCAGAGATCTCTTGCGCATCGAAGACCGGCTGAAAAACTTGAAGATTTTTGGCTAGGTCGACGAATGAGCGCGCCCACTCAACACTCACAGCAATTTATACCGCGGTGTAACCCCCATCAATAACAAGCTCGCTCCCTGTCATAAAACTCGAATCATCTGACGCCAGAAACACCACGCCCTTCGCGACATCCTCCGGCACCCCTAATCTACCAATCGGGTGCTTTTCTACCAGCATCGCCATGAGTTCTTCTTCCGTATTGATATCTTCAACAAAATCAACGACGCCCCTGACCATCGGCGTCCAGATATAACCGGGATGAATCGAATTACAGCGAATGTTGTAACCCCTGTTACCACAGTGCACCGCAACGGATTTACTCAACAAACGTACGCCACCTTTAGAAGCGTTGTAAGCCGCACCGGCCCCACCCACAATACCCATAATCGAAGAAATGTTGACGATTGAGCCGCCACCGTTCTCTTTCATCTCATTCACAGCCGCCTGACATCCCAGAAAAACAGAATCAAGATTGATGCTCATCACCGTTCGCCAGTCCTCAAAAGCGACATCTTCCATTAGACCGGTACCCGCGCCCGCTATACCCGCGTTATTAACCAACACATCAAGAGAACCATATTCTTTTATCGTTGTTGCGATAACCTGATCCCATACGGATTGGTCAGTGACATCCTGTTTTATCGCAATAGAATTGCCGCCCCTTTGACCTATTGAGCGCGCGGTTCGCTCCGCCGCCTCAAAATTGATGTCAGTAACAACAACGTTCGCCCCCTCCTGCGCCAACAGTTCACTTGAGGCCTCACCCAGCCCACTGCCGCCGCCCGTCACTATGACGGTTCTGTTTTTGAGTTTTGACACATTCACCTCCTTATTATTGTTAGCGTAGTTATTGTGCGCGCAAATTGTAACGTGAATTCGAGTGCTCTTCCGACCAGAACTCAAGATTTTCAGATTCAAATGCAACCAAAATGACTTCAAAAAAGAACGTAAAACGCAAGACCTGACCCCACTTATCCACTTTTTTTCACTTTCACTCGCCGGATTCACCTCCAAGATATTGTGTTTAGAAAGGTCCTGAGGCACAATATGTAGTTATTGTTGAGCAAAAACCTCGGAACGTCACAAATTTGGCGCTGCAGATAGTGAGACATTACCGCACACTAAACCAAACCTGCGGATCGCACGACAAAAGTGACGCCGGATCGAGTAAATTTTAGTTTCCGATTGTGGATAACTCTGTGAATAAGGCTCTGGATAAGCTGTGTTTAAGACTGTGCAAAAGATGTGAGTAAGTCAGTTAAACATCGGGGATAAGTCATGGCCATGGCCGCACGCACCGCTTTGGGGCGGTTGAGTTAGAGATTGGAGCCATCTCATCTGTGACGGGTACACAAACAGGTATTTATTTAGGACAGCTAAAACAATAAGAAAAACAGCGGGAAACGTACTCAACAAGACACGAACAAAAAGAGCTCGGCACACAAAAATAAGAACAACAAACCGAATCGAATTACCCAAGATTGGAACCCGGTCGACCCAACAGGTCGATCATTAAACGCAACGCCCGAAGGAGAGAAATGGACTCTACAGCCCAAAAGCCCGAATTGACTGCAATAACCTCGAACGTGAACCAAATAAAATTTCAGGACACTTCCCTGGATATCTGGGAAAACAAATACTGTCTTAAAAGCAAAAAAGGTGAACTTGTCGATCACAACATGGACGAGACTTACCAACGCGTAGCGAGGGCATTAGCCGATGTAGAGGAAGAGCAAAACAGAGAAAAGTGGTACGAGAAATTCCTCTGGGCTTTGAGACAAGGGGTCATTCCCGCAGGTCGCATCATCTCTAATGCGGGTGCTCAAGAACACAAGCCAGCGACATCTACCATCAATTGTACCGTATCAGGCATTATCGCCGATTCGATGGAAGACATTCTCCAAAAGAATGTAGAAGCCGGCCTTACGCTAAAAGCTGGTTGTGGTATTGGCTATGAGTTTTCAACACTCAGACCAAAAGGAGCCTATGTCTCCGGCGCAGGCGCGTACACATCTGGCCCTCTGTCGTTCATGGATATCTATGACAAGACCTGTTTTACCGTGTCGTCGGCGGGTGGTCGGCGAGGTGCGCAAATGGCTACGTTCGACATCGGACATCCCGATGTGATGGAATTTATCAAGGCGAAGCGCGAAGACGGAAGACTTCGCCAATTTAACCTCTCCCTGCTGATCACAAGCGAATTCATGGAATCCGTTAAGCAGGATGGCGACTGGCCACTCAGCTTTCCACTCACTGAGGCCGAACTTGATGACGATTCAATTGATTTAAGCAACGAAAAACAGATTCTATGGCGAGATTTCCCCGTTAAAGGACGCTATGTCACGAATGAAAACGGTCTGGTTGCCTGTCGTATCACTAATACCATCAAAGCCCGCCGCCTTTGGGACCTGATCATGGCGTCCACCTACGATTTTGCAGAACCGGGTTTCATTCTGATCGACAAAGTCAATGAGATGAACAACAACTGGTTCTGCGAAGATATCCGGGCAACCAATCCGTGCGGCGAACAACCCCTACCCCCTTATGGCAGTTGCCTGCTGGGATCTGTGAACCTCTGTCGATTTGTTCAAAAGCCATTCTCGGATGAAGCGAGTTTTGATTGGGAAACCTTCAGCAAGGCGGTTGCCGTATTCACACGCATGTTGGACAACGTGGTAGAAATCAACGGCCTGCCGCTGCCTGAACAACAAAAAGAAATTGAACGTAAGCGCCGCCACGGGATGGGCTATCTCGGGCTCGGCTCAACGATCACGATGATGGGCATGAGCTACGGCGACAAGAAATCTGTCTCTTTCACCGAAAACGTGACAAAGCAGCTTGCGCTCGTCGGATGGCAGATAGGACTAGAACTCGCAGAAGAGAAAGGCCCGGCCGCTGTCATGGAAGAAGAATTTGAAGTGTCAGCTGCGATGCTACGCCTACGACCAGAAATGGCGGATGACGGTTACCAGGTAGGGGACACGGTAAAAGGTAAGGTCCTGCACGCACGCTACTCACGCTATATGCAAAAAATTGCAGGCGAGGCACCTGAATTGGTGGAACAGTTAGCCGAAAAAGGCAGCCGCTTTACGCACCACAGTTCAATTGCACCAACCGGCACAATCAGTCTGTCGCTCGCTAATAACGCCAGCAACGGAATCGAGCCAAGCTTTGCGCACTACTATTCCAGGAACGTCATTCGAGAAGGTAAAAAATCCAAAGAGAAAGTTGACGTCTATTCCTTTGAACTTCTCGCCTATCGAGCGATGGTCAACCCAGAAGCAGACCCCATGAGCAAGGATCCGGCAACAAAACTGCCCGACTATTTCATCACTGCGGATGACATTTCCCCAATCCAACACGTAGATATTCAGGCGGCATCGCAGCGGTGGATTGATTCGTCCATTTCAAAAACAGCCAACGTGCCAACGGACTATCCGTTTGATGACTTTAAAGACATCTATCTCTACGCCTACGAACAAGGCCTAAAAGGCTGCACTACTTTTAGGTTTAATCCAGAGGCGTTTCAGGGTGTCCTGGTGAAAGAAGAAGATCTCGCGAACACGACCTACCAGTTTGAATTGGAAGATGGTCAAATTCTCGAAATCAAAGGCAACGAAGAAATTGAATATGACGGGGAAATGCATTCCGCTGCCAATCTGTTCGACGCCATGAAAGAAGGTTACTACGGCAAGTTCTAACCGACTAAGTTAGACGCCCTGGTAGGACAACAGCGACAAAAAATCACAGCAAAAATAGTACATTCGAAGGCTCCGCGTTGAAGCGGACTCTTCGAATCAGAGGACATCAAATGGCCATTAAAATTGAAAGTAAAATTGTCGGTTACTCCGTTAAGAAAGCGGATGAGCCACCACCCGCTCCAGTAAGAGAAACCATGCACGAGGAGGTAGCGCGGCCCGAAGAACTTAAGGGTTATACCTATAAAATCAAGACACCGTTGTCGGCTCATGCCATGTACATCACGATCAACAACATCATGCTGAACCGTGGTACAGAACACGAACAGGAATACCCCTTCGAGGTCTTCATCAACTCCAAAAACATGGAGCAGTTTCAGTGGATCCTTGCGCTCACTCGTGTGATCTCCGCCGTATTCAGAAAAGGCGGCGATATCGTATTCCTTGCAGAGGAGCTCAAACAGGTCTTTGACCCACAGGGCGGGTACTTTAGGAAAGGCGGTCGTTTTATGCCGTCGCTGGTCGCTGAAATTGGTGAAGTGCTGGAAACTCACATGAAAAAGATTGGGCTCATCAAAGAAGAGGAACTCAGCGAACCTCATCAGGCCTTGATCGCTGAGAAACGAGCAGCAATGGAAGACGCTGCAAATTCAGATATTGCCGAGCCCGGAGATTATCCTGCCGGCGCCCAACTCTGCAAAATGTGCCATGTTAAGGCGACAGTAATGATGGATGGTTGTATGACCTGTCTGAATTGCGGCGATAGTAAGTGCGGCTAGCATAGATGCAAACCTATCTGGACCAACTAAAGACAGTACTCGATAATGGCGTCGAGCGCAGTGATCGCACGGGCGTGGGTACGCTATCGACGTTTGGATTGCATGCCAGGTACAACATGGCAGATGGGTTCCCCGCGGTGACGACAAAGAAGTTGGCGTGGAAAACCATGGCATCGGAACTACTGTGGTTTATATCAGGCTCAACCAATATCAATGATCTGAAAGCCATTTACCCGCAAAACAGGATTTGGGATAGAAACTATCAGGACTACGCCAAACGAATTGGACTAGATAGTGAAAGTCACGACGGCGACATGGGCAGAGTCTATGGTTCGCAGTGGAGACGATGGGAAACCGTCAACGGCCGTAGGATAGATCAATTACAAGAAGCGATCGATACTCTGACGGGAAACCCGAATAGTCGTCGAATCATCGTCAATGCATGGAACCCCGGTGAAGTAGGAAGTGATGAGGTGGCACTACCACCCTGCCATAACTTTTTCCAATTTTACGTCGCACAAGGAAAGTTGTCTTTGCATATGTATCAACGCTCAGCCGATATGTTCCTCGGCGTGCCGTTCAACATTGCCTCATACTCGCTATTGCTGCACATGATCGCTCACCTGACTGGTCTTAAAGCACATGAGTTTATCCACACCATGGGCGATGCACATATCTATCTGGATGCGATTGAGCAGGTGAAAGAGCAACTATCCCGCCCACCTATGGTTGCGCCGCGGCTAGAGATCACGAATCGTCATCAAAAAACCATCGATGATTTTCAGTTGTCAGATCTCAATCTGGTGGACTATCAATCTCACAAGGCCATCAAAGCCAATATGGCAGTTTAACGGCGCTCCGCTTTGATAAATTGCATCACGACTCCCTCTACGCTGCCCTCCTCGGGACACGCGCGCCAAAACCCGATGTTAGGAACCACTTCATCGACAGACGGCGGCAAATAAGCTCGGAACGGACCGGTTTCACGAGATGATGTTGTTAGCGACGCTTCGTGGCTATGTCTCACCATTCATTCAAGGTTGGAATCGGTAGAAGCATAGCCTGCAAAGTGACATTTGATTATTATCACTGAGTCATTATGTGCAAGGAGCAATTGTGGTTCCATTGGAGGAGCAGACCGAAGAGCTAATTCTGAAAGAGCAACTGGCAGAAAGAGATGCTAAGACACTCTCTCAGAGAGCCGGCGTACTGAGAGTCTACAACTACTACAGGATCATCCTTTCTTTTCTGTTGATGATCCTGTTTTACGAAATCCCTGCGCAAACGTTTGTCGGCGCATTGGAGCCGGAATTTTTTCAAACTATAGTCTTGGCCTATGTCATATTCAACGTAGGCACGGGTTTTTACTGCCTGCTGGTCCAAAATCCGCAACGAATAACCACACCTATGATTGTCGGTATCACGACGGCTGATCTTATTTTCCTCACTACCCTTATGCTCACCAGCGGCGGCGTGGAAAGTGGATTAGACCGCTTACTGATTTTCGCCGCTGCATTTGGCGGCGTCATGATCCACGGCCAGATTTCCTATTTATTCCCATCTACCGCGCTTCTGCTTTGTTTCGCATCGGCGACCTATACGCGCTTCCTAGGCGTTAACGATAGCCTGCAGCATTTCTTTGAAGTTGCTCTGCTTGGTACCGCAGCATTTGCGGTAAATGCACTACTACAATACGTGGCAGACCAGCTTAAAAAGCAGGAGATGAAAGTCGTTAGCCTCTCAACACTGGAGAAGATGCGAGATTTCGCTGAAAAATCCAGAATAGAACTTGAAGAACAGTACGATCGATTCAACGTTCTATTGAAAGCAACCAGCGAAGGCGTTCTGGGCTTGGACAGACTCGGAGATATTATTTTTGCGAATCCTGGAGCCTGTGAACTGCTTAAAGTCTCTCATGAAAACCTGATCAACAGGAACATCCGAAACTTCATGGTCCACGCTCCAGGAGCACGAGATCCCTCTCCGATTTTTGCCCTGCTCGAAGTGGATCCCAACATTGACTATGAACCAGATCGGTGGACCACTAACATCGGTGAAAACTTCATCGTTGATATGAAGGCGGCAGGAACGACTAACAAATCCGGCGGCCCAACGGGTGCCGTCATACTATTCAAAAACGTCACCGAAGAAAGACGGAAAGAAGAGCGGCTACAATACTTAGCTAACCATGATGCACTAACCGACCTACCAAACCGCGCTCACTTCAATGACATTCTAAAAAGCGCACTATCCCGGGTTAAACGTTCAGAGCGCGTCGCCGCCATTATAATCGTCGACCTCGACCACTTTACGGTCATCAATGCGCAGGTTGGCCAACAAGTGGGGGACGATATCCTCAAAGAAATAGCCAGCAGGTTAACCGCAGCAGTCAGACCTGGCGATATGGTCGCAAGGTTAGGTGGAGATCAATTCGCCATTATGCTGATCGACTTGGATATCGCCGAAAACGCAGCTTTGGTTGCAGAGAAACTCATACAGGATATTGCTGCGCCGATCACTGTTGGAGATGGCAGCATCAAGTCCGTCTCAACCAGCATAGGAATTGCCGCAACAGACAACGACACCGCCGCACCAGACCTGCTGATGGCTGCCGCCGTATCTGCGGTCGACAACGCCAAAGCTCAAGGACGAAATCAATACTGTTTCTTTGAACCTGCCATGCAACAAAAGGCTGAAGAAAAGAAACGCATTCAAATGTTACTCCGCGACGCTATCAGCAATAACGAATTTAAAATGGTGTATCAGCCGATTGTGGATATCAAGGCCAGGCGCATCGCGTCGTCCGAGGCGCTGATACGATGGCATCCCAGCGAGTCGGAACCCATCAGACCCGATATCTTTATTCCCATCGCCGAAGAATCGGGGCAGATCAAGAGTATCGGGGCCTGGGTTCTGGAAGCCGTTTCCCAACAAGCACAATCATGGTCCAAGAGTTTCGGTGAAAGCCCGTCGATTGCGGTCAACATTTCGTCTAAACAATTAAAAGACGACGAATTTCGAAAGCAGTTCAGCGCAACGCTCAAGACATACAACATTCCCGTTCATAAAGTGGAACTTGAACTCACGGAAACCGGCGTGATGGATGACCCGGAAAAGTGCCTGGAAGAACTTGTTGCGCTCAAAGCCTTGGGCGTCAGTATTTCCATTGACGATTTTGGAACCGGGTATTCATCTCTGGACTATCTCAGAAGGTTGCCCCTCGATATCCTCAAGATCGACCAAAGCTTCACTCGGGGTATCGGTGACTCAGACAACGACGAGGAGATGGTCCGCGTCATGATCAGAATGGCCCATGCCATGGGACTAAAAGTGATTTGTGAGGGCGTCGAGACCAAGGAGCAACTGCAGTTTTTGGATGCACATGATTGCGACTTCGTTCAAGGGTATTTGTTCAGCCGTCCCAAAGATCCAGAGGAAATCACTCGCATGATTCTCGGTGAGGAGGCTGGTACTTACAATATAATGGATGTGCACTAAGGCTATTTCTGCTTAAGCACCAAGGCCATTTTCAACCCCCGCACTAAGGCTATCTACAACCCCCCGCACTAAGGCTATCTACACCCCCCCGCACTAAGGCTATCTAC
>JBLIIB010000192.1:0-8650 GCA_047634795.1 Candidatus Azotimanducaceae bacterium
CTCACGGGCACCATTAGCTATTTCTTGTTCTCTAGAATTGACGATACGCGCTTCAAGCAGGTCGAGCATCTCGGCGGCGCTCTTACCCGTGGCACAAACAATAAAAATGAAACCAAAACGACGGAAATACTCATCGTTTTCCTCCTTAAGTCTCACCAAAACCCATTCGCTCGCTGCCACCACCTGTCCCTGCTCGGCTGATGCTGTGTCCGCGTATTTATTGCGAAGTGCATCAAGATCACCTATCTGCGGGTGACCGGTAAAGGCTTCTAGCACTGCCTCCTCGGAAGCATTGGACCAGTGATCATGACAAGTCGAAAGCAGTCGTTTCAAACTTTCAAAAGGCGCTTTATTCGCCACATTTCCAGCCCAATCGATGCAGAAACAACAGGACATGAGCGCTGTTTCCCTTTCAAGCTGGGACAGCGAATTGAAGGCCTTAATATTCATAGAGAGCGTCATAAGAGCTGTTCATGAGGATTGCGCGCCATTAATAGGGTTAGGTGGAAATGCCGCTCTTATTTCCTTCCAGGATAAATCGGGTTTGATGCTGCTGGCTTTGACCGGATCCAGGGAGAGCACCTCCGCCGCAATGGAGATAGCAATTTCCATCGGTAGTTTCCCGGTCACCGAAGGCAAACCAATGGGGCAGCGCACGCGACTCTGATCAACTTCAGGCACCCCATCCTTGTTCAATCGATGAAAAAAGCGTTTTGCCTTGGTATCTGACCCTATTAAGCCAACGTAATCTATTTCTGTTTGATTCAATATCGCGTGGGTCAATTCGTAATCAAGCGAGTGATCATGCGTCACAATGATACAGCGATGCTGATCACTGAGAGATTCAATATAGTCGACGGGACTTTTGATCTGAAGCGCTCTTACATTCCCCGAGACTGTTTCCGGAAACATGTCATCTCGGTTATCAATCCATTCTATTCGGGTGTCACATTGAGCCAGTATTTGCATCAACGCACTGGCAACATGACCCGCGCCAAAAACTGCCAATCGTTGCGCGGTAACCGGAAACGATTCTATTAAGACTGAAACGCTGCCGCCACAACACTGACCCGCTTTTGTGGCTAGCGGATAATGATCAACTCGCTGGGCAGGCACGCGTGATGCCAGCATGTCTCTGGCAGCTTTGATCACCTTAAACTCGAATTGCCCGCCGCCGATTGTGTCGAAGGTTTCAACACCTGTAACCACCATTTTCGCCGCACCGACTCGCGGCGTGGAACCGGTTGTTGCAATAACCGTCGCCACCGCAAAGGGATCCGCGGCATGATGACAATGGCTAATCGCCTGTTGCCAGTTCATGGCTGTTGTTCTTCGTTCATGGCTGTTGACCCTGGTTCATGACTGTTGTTTCCGCTCATGGCTGTTGTTTCCGCTCATGGCTGTTGTTTCCGCTCATGCCTGCTCCTTATAAGCACGGGCAGCCTGGATCGCCCGGTATACCTGTTCTGGTGTCGCGGGCGCATCCATAGGCGGGCTGATTTGATAGTCTGCAAAACTTGCCGCCGCATCCCGTAACGCGCACCAAACCGACAACGCCAACATTAACGGGGGTTCACCGACGGCCTTCGAGCGATAAACTGTCTCTTCAAGATTAGGCTCATCAAATAGCCACACATTAAATTCTGAAGGGACATCATAGGCCGTAGGAATTTTATAATTCGCAGGGCTATTTGATATCAATCTGCCCGTGTCATCCCATAACAATTCTTCAGTGGTCAGCCAGCCCATCCCCTGAATGAAGCCGCCCTCGATCTGACCAATATCTATCGCCGGATTGATCGACTGTCCAACGTCATGCAATATGTCCACACGCGCCACACGATACTCGCCGGTCAGACCGTCAACGATGACTTCGGACACTGCTGCGCCATTGGCAAAATAAAAGAACGGGTGCCCTTTTCCTGTCTCTTTATCGAAGTGAATCTTGGGCGTTTTGTAAAACCCTGTCGCTGACAATTGGACGCGTGCTAAGTAGGCCGCCTGTACCACTTCTTCGAATGGGCGTGAACCTCCCGGCCATTCAAACTGATCGTCTTGCAGAGATACTGCTGCTGGCAGAACGCCTTCCTCGGCCGCAACAAAACCTACAAGTCGCGCTTTGAGTTTCTCCGCCGCATTGCTTGCAGCCATGCCGTTAAGATCAGTCCCGGCACTCGCCGCTGTCGGTGAGGTATTCGGTACCTTGTCGGTCCTTGTTGCGGTGACCAGAATTCGCTCAAAACTGACACCTAAAGCCGTGGCAACAACCTGAGCAATTTTGGTATATAAACCCTGGCCCATCTCAGTGCCACCATGATTCACAGAAATAGTGCCATCGGTGTAGATGTGTATTAGCGCGCCGGCTTGATTCAAATGATTAGAGGTAAAGGAAATGCCAAACTTAACCGGCGTGAGCGCCAAGCCCTTGCGCAGGTTCTGACTCTTCTCATTGAACGCCAGAATATCTGCTCGACGCTGCCAGTAATCAGCATCGGTCGCGAGCTTTTCCATCATGCCATGCAACATGTGTTGTTCAACTTTCTGACCATAGGGCGTTTCATCTCGCCCCGGCGCGTAAAGGTTTTTCAACCTGACTTCAAAAGGGTCCTTACCCACCGCTCTCGCAATGTCATCCAGCATGGCTTCTGCCGCGATCATCCCCTTCGGACCACCGAAGCCTCGAAACGCTGTATTTGAAACGGTATTGGTTTTGCAGCGATAACCATTTATCCGAACTGCCGGGTAATGGTAGGCGTTATCCGCATGAAACATCGCGCGATCAACAATACCTTCCGAGAGATCTGCGGTGCATCCACAAAGGCCGGCAAGATCCATCTGCACGCCCTCGATCACGCCTTCTTCATCAAAGCCTACATGGTAGCGGTTCCAGAAATCGTGGCGCTTCCCGGTCTGGACCATATCGTCCTGACGGGGCATCCGATATTTCACGGTTTTACCGGTCCTTTTTGCAAACAGACTCGCAATACACGCTAGCGCTGCCGCCTGAGATTCCTTGCCGCCGAATCCGCCGCCCATTCTTCGAACTTCTGCGAACACCTTATTAGCGCCGATGCCCAGGACCGAGGCCACCAGGTTTTGAACTTCTGATGGATGTTGTGAAGAAGAGATGACATGAACTCCGCCATCTTCAGTTGGCGTCGCCAGGCACACCTGCCCCTCCAGATAAAAGTGCTCCTGCCCCCGGACATAATGCTCGGCCTGCAGCTGATGCTTGGCACCCGTAATCGCGGCCTTCGCATCGCCCGAAGTGAAGGCTCTTGTAGGCAGCACAAAAGACTCAGCGGCCATTGCTTCTTTTACAGTAAGTATCGGTTTTTCTTCTGCGATCTCAATTTCTGCTAATTTCACGGCACGTTTTGCCGCCTCAAAAGAGGTTGCCGCCACGGCAAAAACGGGTTGTCCAACGAAGACTACTTCTCGATTTGCCAACACCATATCCCCGGAAAACACCGGGCTTATATCAGGGTCTCCCGGCACATCATCAATCGTAATCACATCGATGACACCGGGTGCATTTTTTACGGCCGCTAGTGACAGGTGTGTGATTTTGCCGCAAGCCACAGGCGATTGACCCGTCGCGACGTGAAGCGAGTCTCGAGGTGTTTCAATATCATCGACGTAAAGCGCCTCACCCGTGACATGTTTGAGCGCTGATTCATGAGGAGTCATGTCACCCGCTTCTATTTTCACTCGATCAACCAGTGCCGGCAATTTGAGCTTACGCATCTAGATTCACCTCCGTCACTAAGGACAGATCATTGCCAAGACTGGCATGCAACGCCCGTTCGAGCATCACAGCCGCCATATCCTCTCGATAGCCCGCCGAGGCTCTAACGTCCGACATGGGAGTCATCTCCTTCCTGATTTGATTTGCCACTGACTTAATAAGCGTCGGCGTGATTTCTTTATCGATCAGGGCGGATTCGATGGCTTTAAGACGCACGGGTGTTGCCGCCATGCCGCCATAGGCGACTCGCGCCTCAGAAACTCGGTTGTCTTTCAGTTCAAATCGGAAAGCACCCATGACAGACGAAATATCATCTTCGATGCGTTTTGATGACTTATAAAACCGGTGGAACTGACCTAAGGCTGTTTTTGGCACGTGTATGCGGGCAACATATTCACCCTGCACAAGCTTCGTTTGTCTGTACCCTTCATAGAAATCTTCTACCGCAACCCGTCTGGTTTCACCCATTGAGTTAACCAATTCAATTTGCGCATCCCACGCGATCAATATGGGCGGCATATCAGCAATCGGTGAGCCGTTAGCAAGATTCCCGCCGATGGTGCCACTATTCCTAATCTGTCTTGAACCGAGTCTAAGTAGCAGATCGTGAAGCGGTTTTGAAACATCATGTGCCCAGGCTTCTAATACTGAGTAAGGCAATGCCGCACCGAAGACCACGCAATCGTCCGCTTCGGTAATCATCTTGAGCGATGGGATCGCAGAAACATCGATCATAAACGGGACCGAAGCGAATCGCTGCGTCACTTCCAGCATGTAGTCCGTACCGCCTGCTATCAGCGGTCGATTAGCATCTCGGGAGAGTTCGGCTTGAAGTTCCGCCTCAGACCTTGGACGAGCCATCGCTGAGCCAGCACTTTGAGCAAGCGCATCAAATGCACTGGGCATTGCGAGCAGGGTCGTATGTTGGCTTTGCAATGCAGCAATACCCGCTTCAACAATCGGGCGATAACCCGTGCAACGACACAGGTTGCCCGAAATTCCCTCAAGCACAGTCTTTCGGTCTGCGGGCGCCCCTTGTTCTACCAGTGCGGCGAGCGACATTACAAAACCGGGCGTACAGTAACCACATTGTGAACCGTGGTATCGAATCATTTCTTCCTGGGCCGGGTGCAGTTCCTTGGCGGGTCCATCAACGGTAGGGGGCACCGACACAGACGCCAAACCTTCGACGGTGACAACATGCATCCCTTCATACTGTCCCGTTGGCGCAATACACGCATTGACGATGCGATAGTTAACATCGTCATCAGTTCGTTCGCCAATCAGCACCGTACAAGCACCACAATCCCCTGAAGCACATCCTTCTTTTGTGCCTTTTAGGCCCAGATTGCGTACAGTGTTCAGTAGCGTTTCATCCGCTGGAGGGTCGAGCTCAACGAGATCGCCATTAATTAGTAATTTCAATTCTTGACCATTTGGACAGGTTTTGATGATAATTTAACCCAATTGCTAAAAGTTCGCACCCGATAATGATCATCAAAGCATCCATTTTTCCTTTAACGAGCCTCCCATGTACTTTGCACATGACAAAACAACCTCGTGACCAGTAAGGCTCGGGACAAACACTTCGCGCGAGTACTAGACGCAGCGAAAGAGGAATTCGCCCTGCACGGTCTAAACGGGGCAAGAATGCAGGCGATTGCCGACCGGGCGGATTTACCAAAAGCCAACATTCACTACCATTTTAAAAACAAGAACAGCCTGTATTTCGCTGTACTGGATGACATCCTGGATAGTTGGAACAATTTTTTCGACGATGTAAGTGTCGATGACGACCCTGCTGTCGCGCTCGATCAGTTCATAAGGCAAAAAATTCGATTGTCTTTCAAAGACCCGACAGCGTCGAGGCTCTTTGCCAATGAAATCATTCAGGGCGCACCTTATCTGTCTGATTATCTGAAACAGACCATGCGACCGTGGGTAAAGCAGCGCGCTGCCATCATCCAATCATGGATGGATCTCGGCAAGATGCCTGCGACCGACCCGGTGCTACTGATATTTATGATCTGGGCGACCACCCAACATTACGCCGATTTCCAGGTACAGGTGCTAAGCATTCTGGGGAAATCCCAATACGATCAAAACACACAAAAAGACATCTCAGACTTTGCGAGTCGCACCCTACTAATGGGATGCGGACTCACACCACCGGAGAGCCACCCATGAGAACCTGGATAAAAAACGCGACCGCTGTATGGACAGGTAACGAACTCAAGGCACCAAATGGCATCGTCGTTGAAAACAACATCATTCAGGAATTGGTCACCGGGGAACCCAAACTAGAGATCGACGAAGTCTATGATGCATCAAACTGCGTGCTGACCCCGGGTTTGATTAACTGCCACCATCATTTCTACCAGACTCTGACGCGCGCGTTTCCCGCGGCACTCAACAAAGAACTGTTCGAGTGGCTGGTCAGTCTTTATCCCGTATGGGCCAACCTGGATGAAGACGCTATACGCGCATCAAGCAGAACCGCAATGTGTGAATTACTATTGTCCGGTTGTACTACAACCGCTGACCATCACTACGTGTTCTCGTCCTCAACCGGGGACGCTATTGATGTGCAAGCAGACGTAGCCAAGGAGCTCGGCATGCGCGCTATTCTTACGCGCGGCTCCATGAGTCTTGGGAAGAGCGACGGCGGACTCCCACCGGACAGGGTTGTTCAGACACCGGAAGATATTCTCAAAGACAGCCAAAGACTGATTGATCGGTACCATGATCCAGGCGGCGGTAGCATGCTACAAATCGCCCTAGCGCCCTGCTCGCCATTTTCGGTGACAACCCAGCTTATGAAAGACAGCGCAACACTGGCGCGAGAAAACAAGGTGCTACTGCACACTCACCTCGCAGAAACGGAAGATGAAAACAGTTTCTGTTTGGATAAGTTCGGCATGCGCCCCGTGGACTATCTAGAGCACGTTGGCTGGATGGACAATGATGTCTGGCTAGCCCACGGAATCCATTTCACGCAAGAAGAAATATCCCGGCTAGGGAAAGCCGGCGTCGCGGTCAGCCACTGCCCCTCATCGAACATGATGCTCGCTTCGGGAACCAGTCCCGTAGCCGCTTTGCAGGCAGCGGGTTGCCCTGTAGGGCTTGGTGTTGATGGGTCAGCTTCCAATGATTGGTCCAATATTGCACAGGAGATGCGCCAGGCATTTCTCATTCAGCGATTAAAAAATGGCGCCGCGTCTTTTAGCCACACCGATGCGTTGAGCCTGGCTACCCGAGGCGGTGCGGCCCTCTTCCGCCGCGATGACATTGGACAAATTGCACCAGGAAAACAGGCTGACATTGCGCTATTTAATTTGGAAGAAATCAGATTTGCCGGCGCTGGAGATCCCATCGCGGCGTTGATTTTATGCGGAGCTCATCAGGCAGATGGCGTTATGATTGCCGGCAGCTGGAAAGTTCGTGACGGTAAACTTGTTGAGGTTGATTTGGAACGCGTCGCCGCCGAACAACGCAAGGCAGCATCAAAACTCGCCGGCCGATTCCGTTAACCCGATTCAATTAATTCGAGGTCATTGAGCCAAGTTCATTCTCTTGAACTCATTGATCTAAACTAAGTGACCAGACCCCTCAAATCTATTTTGTATGAATTTGACGGGTCTGCAGCGAACATCTACGTATAAACATAAACTGCTTATTTCGGCAAAGGTTGGCCGGGGGGCGCAAGCCTATGCTGGTCCCAGTTTTCTACCAGCTCATTCACAACGACGCTCCCCACACGATAGGCAGCCTCAATTGCACCGAGCCCGCGATCCGGATACTCTGCGGTTGCACTCCAAATGGCAGGTTTCCCGGGTGGAGGTACCGTAAAATTACTCGCCGTACGGAGCACCAAAATTCGCTCAGGATCAACGAGATCAATGCGGCCCAAACGATGAAGCGCGGTTAACGTGCCGCTGTCTTCCATGTTGCTCGTCATGAAATTGCCTTGTTGTCCAGAATACAACTTAACCCAGTCGTTTGCCCAAAGGTTCAGTTTCTCGCCGTGCCAATAAGTACTCGCGGAAAGCGTATCCCCTATAGTGACAAATGGCGATCGCATGGCGTTAGGACTCGTCGTGAATTGCTGACGAAATTTCGCAACGCTTTCATCGACGGGTATCTTGATATCTTTAGTCAGCCCGTATGCCCAATCGACCAAAGTGGGACTCAATTCAAACTTCACGGTATCTACGGTCCAACCTGTGAGCAGATCAGCCTCGGTTACCGCGGGGTGATCGCCGCCCAGTGGGATCATCCCGTAGGGCCAGTCTTCAGGAATTTCTCTCGCATCGATTTCAAACAGCAAATCACCGTCGATCACAAACTTCGCCCAGGCGGCCGAACCAAGGGACATGTCAGCAGGATCACCACCTGCGATGCCGGCGATCACCCAATAAGCTTCTGACAAATCAAATCGATCATCCATACCCAGCGCCATGATCGAGGCCGTTGCATTAGGTATACCGCCACCGGTACAAATACCGAGCACACCATCGTCATTCAGCATCAGGTCAAACTCACCCGCGGGGAAATCGATACGTTGATCAAGCGGCAACCGCTCTGCCCACAATTGAAACTCACCCGGACGATCACCGGTGATTTCCCCATGCTCAAACATGGAGACGACAACCACCTTCACGTAGATGGGCTTAGGTTTAGCCCATACATTCAACGACACACTTAACATCGCGATGGCCCCGAAAAGGCAGGGTAATACTCGGTTCATTATTTATCCTAATTTCCAACAAGGTTGATAGTCTTCGACATCGATCTTCATTCGGCGCTGGGCAATAAATCCCTTGAGCAATATGTCCAATTGTTCCATTAAATCTGAATCGCCATGTAGTACATACGGCCCGTATTTTTCTACTTGCTCTATCC
>JBLIIB010000193.1:0-8591 GCA_047634795.1 Candidatus Azotimanducaceae bacterium
TGCGAAGCAGGAATACGCCAAACTTGAGATGAACGCGAGCCCCTGCTTGAGTTGCGACGGGACTCCCTGTCAGGATGCTTGTACCTATGAGATTCCGGTTGCTGATTTGTGTGGTCCGACACACACGATGCTGAGTTAATACTTTACGCGGCACTATTTTCAATGGCTTTATTTTCAATGGCACTACTCTCAATGGCACGATATTAGATGGCACTGCACTTACACCTGGATCTGGTGGGCGGTTTGTCCGGCGATATGTTCATCGGCGCGATGCTCGACACCTTTCCTGAGTTTTCATCCAAACTTGATGACGTTATCCGGGATGCGGGTTTTCCTGATCTTGTTGATCTTGACCTTAACCCTCACAACGATGGCGTTTTGACGGGTAGCCGCTTTTCGGTAGCAGCGTCACACACCGAAGCTGAGGTCCATCATCACCGCCACTATTCCGAAATCAAGAAAACACTGAATGACTCTAATTTGGATGCACCGGTGCTTGGCATTGCGCTGTCCATGTTCCACTCGATCGCCGAGGTTGAGGCTGAAATACATGGGAAGTCTGTGTCCGAAGTTGCATTTCACGAAGTAGGTGCCTGGGATTCGATCGCTGACGTCGTACTGGCTTCTTTTTTGATCCATCAATGCGGCGCCAGTTCGTTCAGTGTGTCGGCGATTCCGATTGGACGTGGATTCGTCCAGACTGCTCATGGGCGTTTGCCCGTGCCAGCGCCTGCAACAGCGCGTTTGTTGGAAGGTTTTCGTATTGTTGATGATGGTATTGAAGGCGAGCGAGTGACGCCAACAGGTGCAGCGATACTCAAATATTTGGCCCCCGCAGGGTCAATACCTGATGGGTTAAAAATGCTACGCACGGGCTATGGGTTCGGTCAAAAAGTGTTTCCCGGGTTGTCTAACACCGTAAGAATTGGCGTCTTTGAAACTGCAGATGTAAGTACCGAATGGGATGAAGACCGGGTGGTGAAACTCGCCTTTGAGTTAGATGATCAGACGCCGGAGAGTATCGCGGGTGCACTCTCTCAGCTCCGCGATGAACCCGGTGTGTTGGATGCGATACAACACCCATTTTGGGGCAAAAAAGGGCGTCAGGGTGTGTCTGTTACGCTATTGGTCAACGTTGATGCGGCCAAAAAAATCACTCGACTTTGTTTTCAGCTCACAACTACCCTGGGCATTCGGCGTGAGGCGGTCACCAGAAGTATATTGCGCCGCGAGGAAGTGGTCGTGTTTGTCGGTGAGCGATCCTTTCGCGTCAAAGTTGCTAGGCGTCCCGAAGGATTTACCGCTAAGGTTGAAATGGACGATTTATTGCAGCTTGATGTGAGCCACGCGGAACAATTGGACATTCGACGTCAGGCAGAGCAGCTTGCTATACGAGAAGTGGAAGACCAAATATGACGCCGCTTGAACGACTCAGTCAGTATTTTCATGAACGACCCGCGATGGCCGTTGCCGTCAGTGGCGGCGTTGATAGTATGACGTTGGCAGCGGTTGCCCATCGCGCCAACCCGCAGACAGAAATGTACCATGCGATCTCTCCGGCAGTGCCCGGCCAGGCCACAGATCGAGTGAAGTTTCATGCTGAAAAATGGGGCTGGCAACTCAAGATTATTGATGCAGGAGAGATGTCCGACCCAGAGTATCTGGCGAACCCAGTCAATCGATGTTACTTCTGCAAAACCAATTTGTATGATCGTGTCGTCGAAAATACGACACTTAACGTTGCCTCAGGTACCAATCTTGATGATCTTGGCGATTATAGGCCGGGGTTGATTGCAGCGGATGAGCATCAAGTCTGTCATCCCTATGTGGAAGTGGGTATTGATAAGTCGACGTTGCGACGTATTGCGGGTGAGTTGGGATTGGGCGATCTGAAGGATTTGCCTGCGGCGCCCTGCCTGTCCAGTCGGGTGACAACCGGGATTGCCATTGATGCCAATCTTCTGCCTCTAATTAATGAAGTCGAACAGGTTTTGTTTGAACGCCTCTCTGATCGAATGTCTCTCGACGGTATTCGATGTCGAATTCGGGAAGGTGAGGTGGCGATTCAGTTGGAATCTAGTGAAATGCTCGATTTCCAGAATGGGATGTTTGCTGCAGATATCGGCATGGTACGAAATATTTTTGTCTCAGCAGGATACGAGCGTCAGGTGGATAGTGTGGTGTTTGAGCCCTACGAAAAAGGCAGCGCGTTTCTGATTCACACCCAAGAAGTTCGTTAACCCGATACGTCTCATTGATTCCTGAACCTGCTTTTTTGAACCGGATTTAGTTTGAACCTAACTGGGTTTAAACCTAACTTACTCCGACGCTAACTCATTAAGACAAGAAGCGAATATGACAGATGTTAAAGAAGTGAATCTCGACTTTGATCGTGAGAACCGAACGGGCCTCGCCGAGGCGGTTTTTTGTGAAGGGAAGAGTCGGGCTCAACTTGAAACAATCTGCAGCATTGTCACGTCAGAATCGCGGCCCATGTTATTCACACGATTGTCTGAGACGCAGTTTGCGGCACTCTCCCCAGAGTACCAGTCAGTATTAAATTTTGATGCAGTTTCTACAACGGCTTTTCATCTTCCTGGGCAGGACAAGAAAACGCAGCGGATTGCGGTCGTGACGGGTGGCAGTTCAGACCTTTCGGTTGCCAAAGAGGCCTGTCGAACGCTTGAGTTCTATGGCTTCGAGCCACTGGAAGTCCATGATGTCGGGGTGGCCGGACTGTGGCGAATCACAGAACGACTTGAAGAGCTAAGACATTGCGGAATCATCATCTGCGTTGCGGGTATGGATGCTGCATTACCCACCGTCTTGGGCGGGCTTGTCGGCAGCGCGCTGATCGCCGTGCCAACCTCTGTTGGCTACGGCATGGTGAACGGTGGTGAAACAGCGCTGCGCGCTTTGTTGGTGAGCTGTGCTGCCGGTGTCACGGTCACGAATATCGACAATGGCTTTGGCGCTGCCTGTGCTGCGATTCGAATTCTCAACAATTTCAGCCCTCGCGAGCTTTAGCCCGGAGCGCCGATCAGGCTTGTTTAAAGCACCACGTCGTCGGAAACACCGCGAACAAACAGCGTCTCACCGTCGGCGTTATCTTCTGCAACACGAGCTTCCAGATCCGCTGACACACCCTCACTGAAGGATTGAGCTGCAGCGATTATCTTAACCAGCAGGGTCGCATCACTGGTGGTGTTCAAGAACAGGTGATCGCGTTTTAACACGAAATGCACTGCCCGTTCGATAACGTCATCTTCGCGATAAGGTTCGTACCAGCTGAATTTTGGAGAGGCATCGTCTTCTTGCCATCGGCGTTTGGCGATTGATTTTATGGTTTGTATGGCGACGCCTTTTTCGACACATTGCCGGTAGAGCGTTTCGAATTCTTCCCGGTAGCGATCTTCCTGCAACATCAGATGATTGTATGGGAGCAGAATGGAAGCAAAATCGAAACGATCCAGACTTTTAAGATGCATCTCAGCAATGCGCGTGCCGTGGCCGGTGACGCCGATGTGTTTGACGAGACCTTCTTCCTTGGCTTTTAACGCAGCTTCTAGTGCTCCGCCTGGTCCCATGACGGTATCCCAATCCGGGTCCTGGGCGAGATTGTGAAATTGAATCAGATCAAGTTGCTCGATTTGCATGCGCTCAAGCGAACGTTCGATACTGGCGCGGGCTTCCACGCCGTTTCGGTCTCCCGTTTTGGACGCGAGAAAGATGTCACTTCTGTGATCTTTTAAAAAGTCAGCCAGGCGGAGTTCCGAATCCCCGTAGCTCGCTGCGGTATCAAAATGATTGATACCTGCTTCTCGCACCATGTCGATTGTCTTGTCGGCACGATCCTGTTTCATGCCGCCCAGCGCAGCGGCGCCGAATAGGATTCTTGAACTGTCGTGGCCTGTCTTGCCAAAAGGGTGTGTTGGGATCATTGATTGCTCCGTGAGATTGCTCTGTGAGATTGAAGTATCGCGGCGAGGCCGCAGGGTCTAATAGGATGTCTAATAGGGTGATTAATAGGCTGTCTAAATTGGGCTAACCTTTTTTTGTAGACGCTATACGCCTGATGTTTCGTTGACCCGGCGAACGAACGCTATGCATGTGTCAACACACCAGTCGGTCCGGTGTGGTGCTGCAATGGCGCCAGCAAAGACATGTTGCGGGTTGTCTGCATCGATTTCCACCTGATGTAACGATTTCACGCTCGCCTGCCAGGCTTTATGGAAGTCAACGGCCGCATCAACACTAATGGTCGGGTCTCCTTTCATATAGAGCGTCGCCAGGGGAAGGTCGGCAGCGTTCAGGCGCGTTTGTGAGACCCAGTCGACCATTTTTTGCATTTCGATAATGGCCAGTGTGCTATATCGCCAGGTCCAGAATTTACGTGTCAGCTCGTTCTGTGGTTCCCATTCATGCTGTTCTCCCAGGAGGTAAGGAACCCACTTCGGCGCCCAGGGCCAGGTTAATAGGAACGAAAAATTGTTTTTGATCTTAATGTTGGGCGACATAAAAATGAGACTATGGATTTGGTTTCTGTCTGCGACGTGATGGTTGAGCCAAAGTGAAAGCGGCGCGCCGGTTGAGCAGGCGACAATAACGACGCGCTTTCCTATGCGTGTGGCGATTTCCCAGGCATCGACGACACAGTGCAGCCAATCTTCAGCGGATGCCTCCATGGCATGATCGGATAGTCCGTGACCAGCGAGGCGCGCGTAAACGACGTTTGCGCCGAATTCCGCAGCTATCCTTTCGCTGACTGGCGCAACCTCTTGTCGGGTGGCGGAAAAGCCGTGGATGTAGAGCACGCAAAGCTCAGTCCGTTCTGGCTGATTCGCCCACTGAATTTGAGCGCCTGCGCCCTCTATGATGTGGGGGATCGAGCCTTCTCTTTGATCTAACCAGTCCGAGAGTGGTTCGCCGATTAGATCAATGGGCACATGGCTCATGGGTGGTTCGGGGTTTAATTTTGGACGAGGCGCAAAGCGAAAAATAAGCAATAGCAGCGCAGCGCAGATAACGATCGCAAGAAGAGCTTCCATAGTCAGATCCCCCCGCCTGATATCCGTCCGCGCGAATCCCTTTTTTTTGTCCGAAAACCTGTAGAATCACTACTGTCCGGGGCGGAATTTTTATAAACTGGCAGATTGTGCCAGAGGCGTCGGTGCTGTGTTTGCGGGTAAGTGGATGCAAACGTGGTAGTAAACAGCCCTGATTGCGTAAGAAAGAGGATTGATGGGGTAAGAGACAAGAATAGCTTGGCAAGAAACAAGAGTGACCTGGCAAAAAAGAGTGAAGTCAAAGTCATCTGGCCTGCAGTTATTATCACAGCAACATCGAAGCTGTGTTGAATGAAAGAATTGAAGTGTTAAAAGTTAACCAATAAACGTAAAACAAGTACAGCAATTCATCAGGCGTTAGACGCTTAGGGACGAGTACGACGCTTGTAGCAATTGAGTTTTCTCTGTCAGCTGAACATCAGACTGGCGGTCAGTATTTTTCGGAGGCAGATTGACCACCGGCACCTATGACGAGAGACTCAAACAAGATTCAAGCGTAAAAAGCTGATTTCATGATTCCATGATTCCTGTCATTTAAAAGGGTTCAAAAGGATTCAAAAGGATAAGCCAGTACTGACAGTTGAGGCGGTAGCTAGCGCGTTACCCAGTAGTTAATAAGAGAAAAGTCATCCTATGCGATTGCAGGCTATTAAGCTCGCCGGTTTCAAATCCTTTGTAGACCCTACAACAGTCCCATTCCCCTCAAATCTCTGTGCCGTTGTTGGCCCGAACGGGTGTGGTAAGTCAAATATCATCGACGCTATTCGCTGGGTGATGGGTGAATCTTCTGCGAAAACCCTGCGCGGCGAATCGATGACGGACGTCATCTTTAATGGGTCAAACACGCGTAAGCCCGTTGGACAGGCCACTATTGAGCTGTTGTTCGATAATGCGGAAGGGCGCCTCACCGGAGAATATGCTGCGTACAGCGAAATATCGGTCAAACGACTGGTGACGCGAGATGGACAATCCAACTACTTCCTAAACAATCATAAATGTCGACGTAAAGACATCACGGACCTCTTTTTGGGCACTGGCCTAGGGCCGCGTAGCTATTCCATCATCGAGCAGGGCATGATCAGCGATCTGATTGAAGCCAAGCCTGAGGAACTTCGTAATTATCTCGAAGAAGCAGCAGGTATTTCCAAATACAAAGAGCGTCGCAGGGAAACGGAACGTCGTATTGGTCATACCAAAGACAACCTTGACAGGCTCAACGACCTGCGCGAAGAGCTCGAACGACAACTGTCACATCTTGAGCGTCAGGCCAAGGCTGCTGAACGTTATACGGAATTGAAGAAAGAGGAACGCGAGCTTAAAGCGGGCCTTGCGGGTTTGCGATGGCGCGGATTGAGCGGCCAGGTAAAACAACAGGATGATGAACTCAATCGACTAACCATCGAGCAGGACGCGCGGGTGGCAGACCAGCGCAGAATTGACTCGGATATAGAATCTCGCAGAGATGCGCTGGTTGAATTGTCCGACAAGCTTAACGAAGTGCAAAAACGCTATTACGACCACGGTACCGAGATTGCGCGAATCGAGGACAGTATCCAGTTTCAGAACGAGCGAACTCGTTCACTCCGAACAGATCTGACCGAGGTTCAGGAGAACCTGGCCAAGGTTCAGGTTGACCTGAACGCGGATGAGTCGCAGCTTACCGGTTTTCGTTCGGAACTGGAGTCTACTTCACCACGCCAAAATGAAATCCAGTCTCTGGAGCGGGTTTCCGCCGAACACCTTGTCGCAGCCGAGCAGGGCATGCAGCAGTGGCAATCGAGTTGGGATAGTTTCAACCACACGGCAGCCGAAACGCGCCAAGCCGGCGAAGTTCAGCAGTCTCGGATCGATTATCTGGAACAAACCATCGAACGCGCAAACGCTCGGGTTACTGTGCTTCGAGCAGACATCTCACGGCTATCAGAAGACACGGTCGAGTCCGAAATTGGTCCGTTAGAAGCGATGCTGGAAACCCAGGAAGCCCAGCTAGATAGAATCGCAAGTGAACTTGGCGGATTGACGAGAACGATTGAAAGCCAGCGTGAGCAAAATCAGCAATTCACCCGTTCTCTTGACGAGCAGAAGAGCTCGCTGCAGTCCTTCACAGGGCGCCATTCATCGCTAGAGGCACTTCAGCAGGCGGCACTGGGTCAGCAGGATGACGCTGAGGTCTCTTGGCTGGATCGGCATGGCCTTGGCGATCAACGACGACTGGGCGAGCATCTTCAGGTAGAAACTGGCTGGGATATCGCGGTAGAAACCGTGCTGGGCGATTATCTGCAGGCGGTTTGCGTCGATGACCTGGATGCGTTGCCGGCATTCCTCGGAGACTTCGCGGAAGGGCATCTGAATTTCATTTCCCTTGAAGAAACAGGCGCGGGCGCAAGGGCTAACTCTCTCGCTGAAAAAGTTCAGGGCGATGTGTCTGTTTCTCACTTGCTGGCCGATGTGCTTATTGCACCTGACCTTGCTTCAGCCATGACGATGCGAAGATCGCTTGCCGAAGGGCAGTCCGTGGTGACTTCCGACGGTATTTGGCTCGGCGCTAACTGGCTCCGAGTCAGCAAAGATAAAGATGCCCAAGCGGGTATTTTAAAGCGTCAGCAAGAAATGAATTCGCTTTCAGATTCGATTGTCTCAACCCGCCGCGAAGTAGAGCGATTGACCGCTGAACTCGAAGGCGGCATGGCGGCATTGCAGCAGGCAGAAACGGAGCGTGACGAGCAACAGAAACGGTTGTCAGAACAGCAGCGATCTTTCGGTGAAACGAGAGCGCAATTGGGTGCCAAGCGCGTGAAGGCGGAGCAGATTAAAAACGATCTGCAGCGTGCGAACGGCGAAGTCCAAGAAACGCAGGTGCAGCTTGAAACAGACGAGACAACCCTCAAGGCTGCGCGTAGTGAGTTGCAGGCTGCGATGGATGCCATGGCGTCGGATACACAAAGGCGTGAGGCGATGATTGCGCAGCGCGACCAGATGACGGATCAGCTAAGGCTCGCACGAGAAAAGGCAAAATCCGATAGCAATGCAGCGCATGAGCTTGCGCTTCGCATTCAGTCTCTTAATTCGAAAATCAGCAGCACCGACCAGGCGATGGCTCGCCTGAAAGAACAGGAGCAAATCCTCGCCAGCCGCAAGGTCGGCCTTGAAGACAACATTCGAACCAGTGAAGAGCCACAGGGCCAGTTAAAGACCGAGCTCGAAACTCAGCTTGGGCTGCGGCTGCTGGTTGAAACAGAACTCGCACAGGTCCGGAAACAATCGGAATCAACTGAGCACAGTATTCGAGAATTGGAAAAAAACCGTACCTTGGTCGATGAGCAGATTGATGTCATCAGGAGTAGTGCCGAAAATGTTCGACTGAATAAGCAAGGACTCGAAGTTAGGCGCTCAACGATCCAAGAGCAATTGGAGCAAGATAAACAAGAACTGGAAATTGTGCTTGAAAACCTGCCCGAAGAAGCCGACGAAGAAGAGTGGGAACAGAATCTGACGCGAATAGGTAACCGGATTACTCGATTGGGT
>JBLIIB010000194.1:0-8531 GCA_047634795.1 Candidatus Azotimanducaceae bacterium
CTGCGAGCGATAGTTATGACATCGGCGAGCGGCTTACAAAACTATCTCGGCTTCACGCAGTCGGATTGGAAGGACCTGCTCGTCGCTCAGGGCGCGAAACCTTTTCACGCCCAGCAGATCATGAAATGGATTCATCATCGTTTTGTGAGCGACTTTTCGGAAATGACGGACATCAGCAAGTCACTACGCGAGTTTTTGGTCGCGAACGGTGAAATTGTAGACCCTGAAGTCCATGAAGAATTCGTCTCGACAGACGGTACGCGGAAATGGCTGATTCGTGCAGCATCCGGCAGCCTGATCGAAACCGTTTTTATACCAGAAGATAATCGCGGTACGCTTTGTGTATCGTCCCAAGTAGGTTGTGCTCTGGATTGTACATTTTGCTCGACCGGTAAGCAGGGATTCAACAGCAACCTCACCACTGCGGAAATTATTGGTCAATTACGGATCGCACTAAGACGGCTTGCAGAGGTTTATCCCGAAAGAAACCGCACGGTCACTAATGTGGTGATGATGGGCATGGGCGAGCCCCTCCTGAATTTTGATAATGTGTTGCCCGCAGTCCAGCTCATGATGGATGACTTGGGCTACGGTATATCCAAACGGAAAGTCACAGTGTCGACCTCGGGCGTTATCCCTGGGATCGAAAAGATGATTGAGACCACGGATTGTTCTCTCGCTATTTCTTTGCATGCACCCAACAACGAACTTCGAAACGAATTGGTTCCCGTTAACCGCAAGTATCCTATCGAAGCACTGCTCGATGTGTGCACCCGTTACTGCCGAAACCTGGGTGATAAACGCAACATTACCGTTGAATACACGCTTATGGACGGTGTGAACGATCAGCCTGAGCATTCAGAGCAGCTGGCCCACCTGCTTAAGAGTTTTCCGTGTAAGATTAATCTCATACCTTTTAACCCTTTTCCTGGTACGACCTATCAGAGACCGAAGATGACCGCAGTCAGGAAGTTTCAGGAACGGTTGGTGAAAGACGGTTATTCTGTCACCGTGAGAACGACGCGCGGGGATGATATTCAAGCGGCGTGTGGCCAGCTAGTGGGCCAGGTTGCAGACAAGACTAGCAGGCAGGCGCGTTACCGGAGAATTGCTGCCGGAGAAATCACTTGAGATTTTTGCTCTGTGGACTTGTCCTGATGCTGGCGGCTTGTGTGTCTGACCCCCAGAATCGACAGGATAAACCTCAGGCCGAAGCGAGTGAGATGTTGCAGCGACAACTCGATCTGGGGATTGGTTACCTTAGAAACCGGGATTATCGACGAGCCAAGGAAATACTGAATCGGGCGCTGGAAATTGATCCTAAAAACGCGACGGTTCATGCGACGTTTGGTTTGCTCTTCCAGTTGGAAGGTGAGCCTGATCTCGCAGAAGAATACTTTAGCTCCGCGATTCGGTTTGATCCGAGCTCGGCGCAGGCGCGCAACAGCTACGGCGCGTTCCTGTTTGCCGAGAAGCGTTATGAAGAAGCCGTTGTGCAGTTGAAAGAAGCATCCGAAAACAGATTTTATCCCAATCGTTCTACGGTCTTCGAGAATTTAGGGGTCTCCTATGTCCGGCTCGACGAGGTGAGTAGCGCAGACTATGCTTTCACTCGAGCGGTGCAGCTTAACCCAACCCAGCCGAGAGCCTTGCTGGAGCTTGCTGACATTCGATTTGACCAACAGCAGTATGTGGAGTCTCGTTCACTACATTCGCGTCATTCCAAAGTCGCCCCAAACTCTGCTAAACGTCTATGGCTTTGTGTCAAACTAGCGAGAGTCTTTCGTGATTATAACGAAGAGGCGAGTTGCGCTCAGGCCCTGGAAGGGATTTTCCCTGCCAGTGAAGAATATCTCCAGTACAAAGAGTCTTTGTAAGTGACAGAAGATAAAATCACAGAACCACCTACCGAAAACACACCCGAGTCAATCGGCCCCTCGGAATTGCTGCGCGCGGCTCGAGAAAAACTGGGCCTTTCTCAAAAAGAAGTGGCCGATAGACTATTTCTGACTACCACGTATATCAAAAATATAGACGACGGGGAGTTTGACAAGCTTCCCAAGCCGGCTTTTGTGAAAGGCTATCTTCGTACTTATGCGCGTGTGGTTGAATTGTCAGGTGACGAGGTGGTGGCGCTTTATGAAGCCTCCGTAGAAGCCGATGAGCCTTTGCCCGAAATTCGCGGTGTTACCGAGGAGGACGTTGGTATCGGGAGCATTACAGGACCGGTACTGCAGACCGGTATCATCGGTTTGGTGGGTCTTATTGGTGTGATCGTTCTGATATGGTTTCTTGTGTCAGGCGACGATAGCACCGTGGGTGAATCAACTTCGCCGTTGCAGGAATCTAATCCTCCCGGCGCTTTAGCGCTGGAACTTGCCGAGTTATCAGTGACAGGTTTGGCAACAACTGATGCCCTGTCGGCGGACGAGTCCGCTGACGCTCTGGGGAATCAGATTGATAGTGAGAATGTTGGAGAATTGGGTCCTGAATCGATGACTCCCGATGTTGATGGGGGTTTTAGCATCAATGATGGATCAGCGTTAACCGTTGCCGGAAACGAGCAAAGCTCCGCTCCCAGGGGCGTGAGTGTTTCGTTAGAAGATGCGGGCATTGCCGCAGCGCCAGCGGCAAAAAAAAAAGTACTTCGTCTAGTAGCAGCCCCGAGTCTATCAGCAGCGCCGAGTCTGGGCGCGGCGAACCCCGCGAAGAACCCGTTAAGTTCGAGCGGACCAGTGACGGCGAGCGAAACTACGTTTCGGTTGACGCCGGTGGCTTCGATCAATTGGTATTATCATTCAAAGAAGAATGCTGGGTAGAAATCGAAGATAGCGAGCATGGTCGAGTTTACAGCGACCTGAACCGTGCCGGTGACGTGCTTACCGTTTATGGAACCACGCCATTTAAGGTGTTATTGGGTAAGGCAACCGGCGTTGAGATGATTTACAATGGCCGGCCATTTGATCTTGCCTCCTACGTAGGCAGCGACAACACCGCTAAACTAACCGTGGCTGACTAGCCCGGAATAAACCGATATAAGCATGAAAATTCAAGCAGTTCGTGGCATGCAGGACCTCCTGCCCGCACAAAAAGAGACCTATCGTGCCATCGAGGATGAAGCGCGCGTGGTGCTTGGTGCCTATGGATATCGGGAAGTGGGGCTACCACAGTTAGAACAGACCGGATTGTTCAAGCGTCTTGTTGGCGAGAACACCGATATTGTTGAAAAAGAGATGTATAGCTTCGAAGACCGCAGTGGCGATAGCTTGACGCTGCGTCCTGAGGGACCCGCGGGTTGTGTTCGATTTGCGCAAGAGAATGGATTGCTGTTTAACCAGGTTCAAAGGCTTTGGTACTCAGGCTCCATGTTCCGCTACGAGCGGCCTCAAAAAGGTCGTTACCGTCAATTTGAGCAAATTGGCGTCGAATGTTTTGGTATGGGTGGCCCTGATGTTGACGCAGAGCTACTGCTTATAAATGCTCGGTTGTGGAAGCGACTCGGCGTTGATGCGGACGTGAAGCTGGAGTTGAATTCACTCGGTGATGTGACTGCTAGACAAAACCACAGGGAAAAGCTGGTCGAGTACCTGGCCAGATTTAAAGATGACCTTGATGAGGACAGTCGGCGACGGTTGGAAACCAACCCTCTCAGGATTTTGGATAGTAAGGTCGAGCGAACACGAGAGATTGTTAAGGATGCTCCGTGTCTTTTGGACTTTCTTGATAATGAGTCAAAAGCTCATTTTGAAGGATTGCAGGGTCTGCTTTTGGAAAACGAGATCGCATTTGAAGTAAATCCAAATATTGTGCGCGGGCTCGATTATTATAACCGGACCGTTTTTGAGTGGACGACCACAACACTTGGATCACAGGGTACGGTCTGTGGCGGTGGTCGCTACGACGACCTGGTCGGTAAATTGGGCGGAAAGCCCACGCCGGGTGTTGGATTTGCCATGGGGCTGGATCGATTGGCTCTAATGTTGATGGCAAAGTCTGAAATGGAAGCGAGTGCGCATATCTATCTCGTTTCTTTTGGAGAGGGAACCAGAAATGTCGCGCTGCGTCTTGCTGAACAACTGCGTGATGCGCTGCCCGATTCGAGAACAATGGTTCACTGCGGTGACGGTAAGTTCAAGGCGCAAATGAAAAAAGCGGATGCGTCGGGGGCAGTATTAGCGCTGATTATCGGCGAAGATGAATTGGCATCAGGCAATATTGGTGTGAAAAATTTAAGAGAGACCAGCGATCAGATTCAGATTCAGCAGAACGAACTGGTGAGCTACTGTCTAAACTACTTTGGTAAGGAGAAGTAAGTGGTCGAGTCTGACGAAGAACAAATAGAAGTCATCAAACAATGGTGGGACGACAATGGCACATCTCTGATCGTTACGATTGTACTGGCGGTCGGCGGTACCCTTGGATACAACGCATGGGACAATAATGTGCGCGAGCAGGGTGAGAGTGCCTCTGCCTCCTATGAAAGCCTTGTTCAGGCAGCGACCAACATCGACATTGATGCGAGTGGGGCAATGAAAACCACTGCTGAATTCGTCGCCGCAGACCTGAAAGAAACGCACGGGGATTCCACCTATGCGACATTCGCATCGCTTCACCTGGCGAAGCTAGCAGTGGATTCAGGTGATCTTGATAAGGCCCAAACAGAGCTGAAGTGGGCGCTGGATCAAAATGAAGATGATTTACTTGAGACAATGATTCGTATTCGACTTGCCAGAGTTCATATTGCAGCGAGTGATCCCACATCAGCGATGGCGCTGTTGGTGAATCACAAACCTGAAAATAGTTTGATCGGCAGCTTTGAAGAAGCCAAAGGTGATGTTTTTCATGCACTTGGAGAACACGAAGAGGCGCGCGAAGCTTATCAATTGGCTATAAAGAACCTGAAAGTGGAATCTTCAAGACCCGTGCTTGAACTGAAGTTGGCAGATATTCCGCTGGCGACTCAAGCCGCGAGCATATCAGAAAGTACGGCTGACGAAGGTCAAGAGGACGACGCATGATTAGTCTGATGCGCCTGTTGAGCATTGCTGTGTTGACGGTTGCTATGGCTGGGTGCAGTTGGTTCGGCGGAGACGACAATGCGCCCGAAGAAATTGAGCCTAACCCACTGACTTCCATTAATGCGGAAGTTAAGTTGGAAACGGTTTGGAGTCGAAAAATCGGCGGCGGTGCTGATGACAGAGCAATCAGATTACGTCCCACGATCGTTGGCGGTCGTATTTTTGCCGCGTCTGCGGACGGAATGGTAAAAGCGCTGACGACAGATACGGGTCGTGAAATCTGGTCTACGCAGATTCGGGAAGTTTATTCTAAAGAAGAGCTTTCTTTTGGTTTCACTAAAGACCTTGATGTCATTACCGGCGGCGTCGGTGCGAATGAAGATCTTGTGGTCGTGGGAACCGGTGCGGGCGAAATTGTTGCGCTGAACCAGAGCGACGGGACGCTTGCCTGGCGTAGTAGGGTAACCAGTGAGATGTTATCGGTTCCGGCCATTGATCGGGATTTTGTCGTCGTACAGACGATCGATGGGAAATTGGCTGCGTTCCGGGTACTTGATGGCGAGCGGGAGTGGATATACACCACCAATATTCCTTCGTTGACCCTGCGGGGAACTGCGAGTCCAATTATTGAAGCTGATATTGTCATTAGCGCGTTCGCCAATGGGCGGATTGCATTTCTGGATAAAGAAAATGGGCTTGCGGCCTTCGACCAGCGTGTTGGCGTTTCAAAAGGAGACTCTGACCTGGAGCGCCTTGTTGATGTGGACGGGAAAATGGTCGTTCTCGACGGGATCCTCTATGTGGCAAGTTTTCAGGGGCGAGTGGTCGCCATTGAGCTTGCGACAGGGCGGATGGTCTGGGCAGAAGACGGGTCCAGCGTATCGGGCCTCGGCAGCGGATTTGGCAATGTCTATCTCGCTGCAGCGGATAGCCAGGTTGTTGCGTACAATGCGGCCAACGGGCGAGAAGTCTGGCGTGTAGACGCCTTGCTTTATCGTGATCTAACAGCTCCTGAATCCCTCGGCAGCTACATCGCTGTCTCAGATTTTGATGGCTATATTCACCTGCTTGCCCAGTCAGATGGCCGTTTTGTCGGTCGTCGAAAGGTAGGGAAAAGTATCAAAGCAGGACTCATATCCGGTAGCGGTCGTTTGTATGCTATGGATGACGGCGGTAACCTTACTGCCATGGAAATTCGCTAGGCTCATTCATGCTGCCAGTTATTGCTCTTGTAGGCCGACCTAATGTTGGCAAATCCACGCTGTTTAATCGTCTCACCCGAACTCGGGACGCTATTGTAGCGAGCTTTTCTGGCCTGACCAGAGACCGGCAATATGGCACCGGTAAAGTGGGTGATTTCCAATACGTTGTGATTGATACCGGTGGATTGACGGGTGACAACGAAGGCATTGATGGTCCGATGGGCGAGCAGTCACGGGCTGCGATTGATGAAGCCGACCTTGTTTTCTTTATGGTGGATTCGAAAGATGGACGCGTTGCAGGTGACGAGGACATTGCGGCAATGCTCCGCCGAAAAGAAATCCCAACGGTTTTAGTCGCCAACAAAATTGATGGTCAAAACCCTGACTTCGTTTCCGGAGAGTTTTTTGCACTGGGTTTAGGCGCCCCTTCATTCATCTCGGCCAGTAACGGCACGGGCGTCAGGCAGCTGATGGACGAAGAGGTGGGGCCTATTCTTGAAGCTTCGCCTTATGATTTTGTGCCACCACAATCCAGCGGTATCAAAATGGCGGTTGTGGGTAGACCCAATGTGGGTAAATCCACACTGGTAAATCGATTACTGGGCGAAGATCGAGTGGTGGTCTTTGATGAGGCTGGTACAACCCGAGACAGTATTTATATTCCGTTCGAGAGAGATGGGAAAGAGTACACCATCATCGATACGGCAGGCGTCCGGCGTCGGGGTAAAGTCTCAGAGAAAATTGAAAAGTTCTCTATTATCAAAACACTTGATGCGATTAATGATGCGAACGTCGTCATTCTGATGATCGATGCGAGGGAAGGTCTGGTAGATCAAGATCTCCACCTGTTGGGTCATGTGCTAGATGCAGGTCGTGCTCTGGTGATCGCGATTAATAAATGGGATGGCACCGATCAGTACCAAAAAGACAAGATCCGAAGTGAATTGGATCGACGACTGACTTTTATTGATTTTGCCAAGACCCATTTTATATCTGCACTTCATGGTAGCGGCGTCGGGAATCTTTATGACTCGGTGCATCAAGCCTATGCTTCGGCAACGTTAAAAGTGCCTACATCCAGGCTCAATGACATACTGGAGCGAGCCCTGTTTGAGCATCAGCCGCCGTTAGTGCACGGGCGCAGAATCAAACTTCGCTATGCTCACCTGGGTGGCAGTAATCCACCCATCATTGTCGTGCACGGTAACCAAACAGACGCCGTACCTACGTCTTATAAACGTTATCTTATGCACTGTTTCACCAAAGCCTTGTCGATGAAGGGCACGCCACTGCGGATGGAGTTTCGAACAGCGGATAATCCATTCAAGGGTCGTAAGAACAAATTGACCGATCGACAGGTCAACCATCGTAAACGTATGGTAGACCATGACCGCAAAGGTAAGAAGAACCAAAAGAAGCGGGATTAGTAAAGCGTTTGAAGTGATGCCGGTCTTTGTGATCTGGTTTTTGTGACGCGGTCTCCGTGACGCGGTCTCCGTGACGCGACCGTAACACCACGGAATTTAGGTTAGCGCTGATCCTCTGCTTCAGAAAGGTTTGCTTCCGGAGCATCAGGTTTCACAAAGAGTGCGGGGTTAACCCTCGCATTGTTCAGGCTAACACCCCAGTGAAGGTGCGCGCCGGTAACCCGCCCTGTTTGACCGACATTTCCAATGATCGCGCCCCTTTCGATTTCGTCGCCTACTGATACGTTGATACTGCTTAAGTGGCAATACATCGTGATTAATCCCTGACCATGATCAATCATCACGGTGTTTCCATTAAAAAAATAGTCTCCGGTCGCTGAGACGTTACCCCGCGCGGGCGAAAGAATAGGGGTGCCTTCAATGGCGGCGATGTCCATTCCACTGTGTGGGTTGCGAGGCTGGTCATTGAGAATGCGCCGCAATCCAAACGAGCTCGACATGATGCCTTCTACCGGTGCATCGAAGACCGTGTCTGGAATGATGGGGTTAAAATTATTGAATGCCTGATCCATCTCACGTCGTTCGCGGGTGATGCGTTCCATATCATCTTGGTACGGATTCACTTTGCGTTTGTTCTGGATGGTCAGCCGTTGAACCGCGTATTCCTTTGGTAAGACTTCGAAGGCGATAGCGCCATTTGATGTCTTTAATTGTTGTGTGCCGGGTTTCACGGAGAGTGGAATCCCGATGACCGCAACCGTACCCGATTCTGTTTCCAGCGTCATGACAGGTCGGGACCGAAACATCGCTGAGTCAGCGTCCGCCAGAGCGACGATGGCGATACCGCCTGGTACCGGGTCGTGGGCGGGCATTGCGTTAGCGTG
>JBLIIB010000195.1:0-8494 GCA_047634795.1 Candidatus Azotimanducaceae bacterium
CAAAAAAGATGATTTCGGATGCGGGCTATTCCGTGTCTGAGGTTTCTGAGTACACCGAGTTTCCTGAAATGATGGATGGCCGCGTGAAAACACTGCACCCGCTCGTCCATGGTGGGCTGCTTGGAAGGCGAGGAGTGGACGCCGATGTGATGGTTGAGCATGGGATTCGTGAGATTGATTTGCTTGTTGTCAATCTCTATCCGTTTGAGTCTACGATTGCTGCAGATCCGACTGATCTAGCGGCTGCCATCGAAAACATCGATATCGGTGGCCCGGCAATGCTTAGGTCCGGCGCGAAAAATTTTCAGAGTGTCGCCGTTGTCACAGACGAAGCGGACTATGCCAGCGTGATAAGTGAACTGCGGAAAACGGGCGGATCTCTGTCTCTCGATACCCGCTATCGTCTAGCGGTGAAAGCCTTTGAAATGGTGGCGAGATACGACGCGGCGATTTCAAATTACCTTTCTTCAATGTCGCCCAGTCAGGATGGCCCTGAAGAGTATTCGGATTCATTTGCACTGCAGTTTCGGCGCGCTGAAACAATGCGCTATGGAGAAAACCCACATCAGTCAGCAGCATTTTATACGGAAATGGCACCGCCATCGGGTTCCGTCGCCACAGCGCGTCAACATCAGGGTAAGGCGATGTCCTATAACAATGTCGCGGATACTGACGCGGCGTTACAGTGTGTCCAGGCGTTTTCTGAGCCAGCCTGCGTCATCGTTAAACATGCTAATCCCTGCGGCGTAGCAGTAGCAGCTAGTGTTGAGGTGGCCTACGAGCAGGCTTTTAGTACTGATCCAACCTCTGCTTTTGGCGGGGTTATCGCGTTTAATCGCGTGGTTAGTGCTGCGTTGGCGAACGAAATTATAGAGCGACAGTTTTCCGAAGTGATTGTGGCGCCGGGTTTTGAGGCGGAAGCACTCTCAGCGTTCGCGAAAAAGAAAAACGTCAGAGTGTTGGAAGTATCGAAGCCCTTAGCGGGATTAGAGCCTTCAGCAGGATTAGACTACAAACGTGTCACAGGCGGGCTACTCGTTCAGCAAGCAGATACAGAATTACTGCGGGCAGGGGACATGCGGGTTGTCTCAGAGCGTGAACCAACGTCTGCTGAGCAGGTGGATCTTATTTTCGCCTGGACGGTGGCCAAGTATGTCAAATCTAATGCCATTGTTTATGCTAAAAACGGAATGACCATTGGCGTTGGTGCTGGCCAGATGGCGCGAGTGATGAGCGCAAAGATTGCGGGCATTAAAGCCGAAGAAGCCGGACTCGAGGTCGAAGGCTCGGTGATGGCGTCGGACGCATTTTTCCCTTTCAGAGATAGCATTGACGCGGCTGCAGGCGTGGGAATTACGGCCGTGATTCAACCCGGCGGATCGATGAGAGATCAGGAAGTCATTGATGCGGTTAATGAAGCGGGAATGACAATGATCCTGACGGGCATGCGACACTTCCGACACTAGAGCGAAACACCCGACACCCTTTGACGCATCAGCGTATAACCTGTCGGCCAGTAACTTATCAGCTAATTACTCATCAGGAAAAATAATGGGATTGAAAATACTGGTCATTGGCAGTGGTGGGCGTGAACACGCGTTGGCCTGGCGAATCAAACAATCAGATCGTGTTGAGCAGGTGTTTGTTGCACCCGGTAACGCGGGTACAGCGGATGAGCCTGGCATTAGTAACGTCGAAATATCGCCTTCTTCATTCGATGAACTGATCACTTTTGCCCGGGCTGAAGATATTCATTTGACTGTGATTGGCCCTGAAGTTCCTTTGGTCAACGGTATCGTTGATCGGTTTGAAGCTGCCGGGTTGCGCTGCTTTGGACCTAATGCGCAGGCAGCGCAATTAGAGGGCTCGAAGAGTTTCTCAAAAGACTTTCTGAAAAAATACGATATCCCCACTGCGGATTATCGCGTTTTTAGCGTTGAAGCAGACGCCCTTGATTACGCGCAGACGCTCAAGCCACCTATCGTTATAAAAGCCGACGGCCTGGCCGCGGGAAAAGGGGTTGTGATCGCAGATAATCATAAGCACGCTGCAGCAACGATTAGCGATATGTTGACCGGTAGTGTTCTGGATGGTGCTGGGGCAACCATTGTGATTGAAGAATTTCTTGTGGGTGAAGAAGTGAGTTTCATCGTTGTCGCCGATGGCAAAGAGGCTTTGTCTTTTGCTACGTCGCAAGATCACAAGGCGGCCTTTGACGGTGATAAGGGACCCAATACCGGTGGCATGGGTGCATATTCGCCCGCGTCAGTCGTTACGGCTGCCGTTGAAGCACGCATTATGTCAGAGGTGATTCGCCCGACACTAGAAGGTATGCAAAAAGAAGGTCATCCCTATACAGGGTTCCTCTATGCAGGGTTAATGATTGACCCGACGGGTCGACCCAATGTCATTGAGTTTAACTGCCGGTTTGGTGATCCTGAAACGCAACCCGTGATGGTTAGGCTGCAATCTGACCTTGTGGCAGTAATGGATGCCGCGCTGGATGGAAAGCTTGAACAATGCTCGCTCTCCTTCGATGATCGAGCTGCTATAACCGTTGTGATGGCATCCGGTGGCTATCCTGGTCCGTATGAGACAGGTAAGCCGATTACGGGCCTGGCATCGGGCGCTAACGATTTTTCGGATGTGAAGGTTTTTCATGCGGGCACTCAACGGTTTCAAGACACCGTTGTCTCGTCAGGGGGGCGAGTGCTCGGGGTGACCGCGCTGGGAGAATCAGTGACTGCCGCGCAAGCGCTTGCGTATCAAAAAGTAGATGAAATTACTTTCGAAGGCGCATCCTTTCGGCGCGACATTGGGTATCGCGCGATAGATCGAGAAAAAATAGCGCGAGAAGACGCCGATTCCTGATCGTCAGAAGTCCTCACAAGATAGCGGACGCCTTTTTATCGATGGCCATGAGAGGCGCGGGTCTTATTAAATGGACTGACCACCGTCGACCGTTATTATTTGACCCGTAATAAAAGCAGAGGATTCCGCTAGAAACAATGCGGTCCTGGCGATATCTTCGGGTGTACCTAAAGTCTGCATGGGTATTTTTGCCAGTAAGTTGTCCCGTTCATCAAATGACATTTCGGCATTTTGTTCGGGCCAAAGAATTGCGCCCGGAGAGATGCCGTTTACTCTGATCTCAGGTGCCAATTCTATGGCCAGGGCTTTGGTGAGCATGAGCAAACCCGCTTTCGATACAGAATATGCGAGGTAATCGCGCAGCGGCGTTTCGCCGTGAATATCAACAATATTGATCACCGCGCCGCCTTGCAGATGTTTGGCGCCGGCTTTGACCAGAAACAGGGGAGCCTTAAGGTTGGTGTCGATGAACTGGTCAAATGCCGCGGGTGACATCTGCTCAAATGGTGTTGGATAGAACACGGAAGCGTTGTTGATTAATACGTCGATTCTGCCGAAGGATTCCAGGCACGCTGCGAAGAACATTTCTGCGTTGCCTATCTGCGCGAGGTCTTGTGTGATGACAATGGCACTATCATTGCGAGTCTTGTTGAAGCCAGCCGCCATTTCATTCGCAGCGTCCAGGGAGTGATTGCAATGCAGAATGACTTGATATCCGGCAGCATGAAACGCAAGTGCGATGCTTGCGCCAATTCTTCGGGCGGCGCCTGTGACGAGCACTACCTTAGACATTTTTAAGCCGCAGGATCACGATTACCTGTCTCGAGTGATTGGGTGATGGCCGCAATACGTGCAGATCTTATCGCCTGCCCTATAGCGGGGCCGACAATATCGTTGGGGATAGATTTTGATGTTACGTCACTTGCGATGTCTATGAAGGCCTGCCAACGTTCGGCGAGTTTATCCGTAGTGACAAGTTCGGCTATTTGATTAAACGGGGTAAATCGTTCGGCTCGCCTGAATGCATCGAGTAGCTCCAACAGGTCATAAATCTCTGTAGGCGACATCTCGAGTAAAGTGCGCCATACAGGAAGCTGTCTGGCGAGCATCAGGCTCAAGTCTGTGAGATGTCTACTGCACTTCAATCTGGAGCACAGTGCTTTGACCGCCTCCTCATCAGTGTATGCCGCTAACGAAATAAAACGAATTTCGTGGGACGAGGTGCTTAGCGTTCCAAGACGGGTGATGGCATCCATGGTGATTTCTGGCCAGAGCGCATCATGGGCATTGATGGACACAAGGTATTCGAAGAAAACCCTGGGTGAATCGGTTTTTAGTGCTTTGACGAGTTCTGCAAAAATACGTTCAGGGGCCAGTTCATCGAGAAGATTTTGGTGAACCATGTCCTCAAGTAATTCGTTTGTGCCGCTATCTACATTAAAGCCCAGATGATCAAGGGTGGCCTTGAACCTCGCAACCCTGAGGACTCGCAAGGGATCTTCCGTGAAGGCATCTGAAACATGCCGGAGCACCTTTCTCTTCAGGTCCTGAAGACCTTCGAATGGATCAATTAGGCTACCGTCCGTATCTTGTGCGATTGCGTTGATTGTTAGATCGCGACGAAGCAGATCTTCTTCCAGTGTTACGGAAGGGGTGGCATCGCAGACAAACCCCTGGTGCCCCGGACCGGTCTTTCGTTCTGTCCTGGCCAGGGCGTGTTCTTCTTTGGTGAGGGGGTGCAGGAATACCGGAAAGTCACGTCCAACGCGGGTAAACCCTGCATCCAACATGTCTTTTTCTGTAGATCCAACCACGACATAGTCGCGCTCGATGACGGGTAAACCCAGCAGTTCGTTTCTGACGGCACCGCCCACTAGGTAGGTTTTCATGACGGCTTCACTTTATTTTCACGACCAGCCACGGTTTGTTTTTTAGGATTAGCCACGGTTTGTTTTTTAGGATTAGCCACGGCGTTGGTCGTTGTTATTTCATGGTCATCCAGTCTTATTGCCGTCAACTCGCCACCCCACACACAGCCGGTATCTAGGGCGAACGCAAATTCTGCGGAGCATTTACCTTCAAGTGCAGCCCAATGCCCAAAATAAATTTTCAATTCATCAAGCCGCGGAAAACTAAACCACGGGGCGTAACCCTTGGGTTGCACGTCCGATTTATGCGTCAATTCCATTTCGCCCGCCTCATTGCAGTATCTAAGGCGCGTCAGATAATTGGTTGTCACACGCAGCCTATCGTGACCGGTGAGTGCGTCAGACCAGATTGATGGTGTATTGCCATACATCGCGCCTAAAAACGCTTCAAAACCATCGGACTTAAGTGTTGCTCCGACTTCGTTCGACAATTGATCGATTTTTTCGATCGAAAAACCTGGGGGGACACCTGCATGGACCATGACGGCTGGAGCATCCAAGTCGGCAAAGTGGTGCAGGGGTCTATGTCTTAGGTATTCGATATAATCCACACGGCGGGGGCTATTGATCAGATCGCTCAACGTATCCTGTCGCTTGAGTGTTTGTTGCCCTGTTGCGACGGCCATAAAATGGAGATCGTGATTGCCAAGGATCGCATTGATATTGGGTTGGCTCATGGCTAGGTTCAACACCGCGGAATTTTCAGGGCCTCGATTGATCAGGTCACCCAATAACCACAGTTCATCCTTTGGCCCAAAATTTATTTTTTCGAGCAGGCGGCTTAATTCTTGGTAACAACCCTGCACATCACCAATGGCGTATGTGCTCATGTTTTGTTCGCAGACTTCTGCGCAACGAGTTGGGTGCAACGAATGAAATCGTTAATGTCCAGATTTTCTGGACGCAAAGTGGGTGATAGATCGAGTGATTCCAGTTCTTCGGCAGACAGGTGTTTCCTAAGACCATTTCTAATGGTCTTCCTGCGTGCATTGAAAGCATCGATGAGTATGGTTTCAAGCAGCGTCATATCAAGTTCACCGGGTCGCCGTTTGGGGGTCAATCGGACTATCGCGCTTTGCACTTTGGGTCTTGGCGAGAAAGCGTACGGCGGCACTTCGAACAACTTTTCCACATCGCAATATATTTGCGACATGATGGTAAGGCGACCATAGGCCTTTGTGTTGGGGGATGCGGTAATGCGATCCACGACTTCGAGCTGCAGCATGAAGTGCATGTCATCAATGAGCGTGGCATTTTCAAACAGCTTGAACATCAAGGGTGTTGAAATGTTGTAGGGCAAGTTACCCACAACACGCAGTTTGGTCTGGCCGTCTGATAAGGAATCGAAATCGAACTTAAGGACGTCTTGGTTAATGAGTTTTGCCTCAGGGTAGCGTTTTGCGAGCTGTGCTGAGAGGTCACGATCGATTTCAACCAAGGTCAGGTCGCAGCCAGAAGCTACTAATTGATCAGTCAGAGCACCTCGGCCGGGGCCTATTTCAACCAGATGTTGATCCGGGCGAGCGCCAATGCCGCGACCGATTCTATCGATAATATTGTTATCGATCAGAAAGTTTTGCCCGAATCTTTTACGTGCTTTTAGCACGATGACGCACCGTTTAATTCGATAGCTGCTTTAATCGCACTGAGGAAGCTGGAGCTATTGGATTGGCCCGTCCCCGCAAGGTCAAATGCAGTGCCGTGATCGACGGAGGTGCGAATGATCGGAAGTCCGAGGGTGATATTGACTGCGTCACCAAAGGCAGCGTGTTTCAATACAGGTAAACCCTGATCGTGATACATGGCGATGACCACGTCGGCATTGGCAAGTGATCGTTCGGTGAAGGCAGTATCTGCGGGCACGGGGCCGACAATATCCATACCCTGATGTTGAAATCGTTGGATCACCGGTTCAATCACGTCTTTTTCTTCTCTGCCAAGATGGCCATTTTCGCCCGCATGGGGATTGAGACCGCAGACCATTAGCCGTGGCGCTTCTAAGCCGTAGTTTGAGATCAAGGAACTGTGCACAACATTGATGGTTTCGATCAGGACTTGTTCTGTAATGGCAGCGCTTACGTCGGCCAGTGGCAAATGAGTCGTAACCAGGGCGACTTTCAGCCCGGCGCCAGCGAGCATCATGACAACTCTTGGCGTATTGGTTTGCTCAGCAAACCACTCCGTATGTCCGGAGAACTTAACACCGCTATCGCTGATGATACCTTTGTTGACGGGGCCAGTGACGATCGCCTGAGTATTCCCCGATCGACAATGTTCCAACGCCAGCGTTAGCGACTCAATAACGTACGAGGCGTTTTTAACATTGGCCTGGCCGCAGATTACCTGCTCTTTGAGTATGATGGGTTGGACGTTCATCGCACCGGGTAGGAACGTATTTTCCGCCAGATTGTTAACGGTAATATCTATTCCAAGCTGGTTTGATCGCGAAATTAACAGAGCCGGGTCACAGTAATAGATGAGATCTGCGTGTTCTGCGGCCGCTGCTGCGGATTGGATGCAAATGTCGGGGCCTATACCGGCAGGTTCTCCCGGTGTTATTCCTAGTCGTATCCGTGAAGACAAATTGGATAAACTTTCATTGGTGTCTATTTGCGCCATCACTGTGTTCCCATCCTTGTGCTCGACTTAGGCGTCCTCCGCCTGCGCGGCCCGGCTTGCACGTCGCCACCTGATCGGCTCGACGCACATGTCCTGTGAGTCAGAATTTCTCTAGATTTTGACTTCTACAAATGCTTTATCCCGGATTTCGCGAAGCCAGCTATCTAACTCCTCGTCGAACTTCTGGCTTCTCAGATAGTTTTCAGCCTGCCCCATTTTGAATTGTTCACTAAAATCTTCGACACGGCGTCCGGTTACTTCCAGAAAGTGATAGCCATGAACGGTCTTGATCACTTTGCTGATTTCACCTTCTTTCGATGCTTCGATGGTGGCTTCAAATTGAGGGACGAAGACGCCTTTTCTGGCCCACCCGAGATCTCCTCCACTTAATGCTGAGCCGGCATCGTCAGAGTAAAGCTTGGCAACCTCCTCGAAGGGTCGTCCATCCAAAATCTCCACGCGCAGGCTTATCGCGAGATCGCTTGATTCTTCTTCCGTTCGTATTTCGTTGGGTTTGACCAAAACATGGCGGACGCGAGTTTGGGCAATTTGGCCCTCAGTCTCCGCGCCGCGTTTTTCAAGCAATTTGATTAAGTGAAAGCCACGACCACTTCTGATGGGACCTTTCAGCTCATCAACGTCCATCGAACCGACCAGGTCTGAGAATATAGTGGGAAGTTGCGCTGGTTTCCTCCATCCCATATCTCCGCCTTCCAGCGCGTTTTGGTCCGCGGACCACTCGATCGCTAGGCTACCGAAATCGGCACCCTGGGCGAGATCATCAACTAGCGCCGTTGCGCGAACTTTGATGTCCCTGATTTCTGATGCGCTCGCACCTTTTGGAAAGGCGAGCAGGATGTGTCCAAGTCGGTATTGATCTGAAGTGACTGATTCTCCGATTTCGGACGCAAGGAAATTCTTGATCTCCTGCTCTGACACGTCTATCCGCCGTTTCATCATGCCCTGCTGCACACGACTGATCGAAAATTCGCGGCGCACCTGTTCCCGCATCTGTGCCCAGCCCATACCATCGTTAGCCAGTGCCTGTCTAAACTGGTTCAAATCCATCTGGTTCT
>JBLIIB010000196.1:0-8450 GCA_047634795.1 Candidatus Azotimanducaceae bacterium
GGTAGAGCGATTGGGTGGAGAAAACCAGGACAAAATAGAAAGACTGTTAACTATAGCGAGCGCGCCAAACGCTCCCGTTACCGCTAGGATGTAGGTCATAAAACCTATGGATACAAAAAATGAATGACTATGATGTGATTGTCGTCGGCGCTGGCATCTCAGGGATTAGTGCGGCAGTTCATTTACAGAAGACCTGCCCGACAAAATCATTTTTGCTTCTTGAGGCGCGCGACTCCATTGGCGGAACCTGGGACCTGTTTCGGTATCCCGGAATCCGGTCCGATAGTGATATGCATACATTAGGTTTTAGTTTCAAGCCATGGACCGAACCGAAGTCTATCGCCGACGGTTCGTCGATTCTCAATTATCTGAACGAAACAACTGACGAGTTTAATCTGCGGCAAAAAATTCAATTTTCGACCAAGGTCAAGAAAGCCGAGTGGTCCTCTGAAGACACCAGATGGACTTTGACCCTAGAGCGCGGGGACGGTGCAGCAGAAACAATGACCTGCGGGTTTATCAGCATGTGTGGGGGTTACTACAATTACGAAGAGCCATATGATCCACAACTAAAAAACCTGAATGATTTTCAGGGGCAAGTGCTGCATCCGCAGTTTTGGCCCGAAGATTTGGAATATTCAGGGAAGAAGATTGTTGTGATTGGAAGCGGCGCCACGGCAATCACGTTGGTTCCGTCAATGGCCAAGAAGGGCGCCAAAGTCACGATGGTTCAGCGCTCACCGACCTACGTCTTGTCACAACCCGACCACGACGGAATTGCGAACTTCCTTCGAAAAATTCTACCCGATAGCTGGGCTTACGCGATCACGCGGTTCAAAAACACGCAGCTGCAGGGTTACTTTTACAATAAAACTCGCGTTGCGCCGGGTTGGGTGAAGAAGAAGTTGCTTGATGGGGTGCGGGGTTATCTCGGCGAAGAAATGACAAGCAAACATTTTACCCCCAGCTACAATCCCTGGGACCAGCGTCTTTGCCTGATTCCCAACGCTGATCTCTTTACCTCAATTAAAGATGGCGATGTTGAAGTTCGTACAGAGCATATCGATACGTTCGTTAAAGAAGGTGTAAAGCTGAAAGACGGCGAACTTCTTGAAGCCGATATTGTTGTAACAGCGACCGGTCTTAAGTTGAGTGTTCTGAGCGGAGTTGAGTTTCATGTTGATGGTTCGCCCGTCCATGTACCTGATACGTTTTCCTACAAGGGTATGATGTATTCCGGTATTCCCAATATGTCTCAGACCTTTGGCTACATCAATGCGTCCTGGACACTTCGTGCGGACCTTACTTCGGAATACATTTGTCGGCTGCTGAACTACATGGATGAAATTGGCATGGCCCAGGTGACCCCGACACTGCGTCCTGAAGATGCCGGTATGGAAGAGCTTCCATGGATAAATGGTTTCTCCGCCGGATACATGGCGCGCTCGATGCACCTGTTCCCCAAGCAGGGTGAAGGTCCATGGGAGAATACACAGGATTTTGCCGCGGATAAGAAAATAGTGAGGAAGGCGCCGATCGCTGATTCGGCATTGAAGTTTTCAGGTCCTATAAGTGAGCAAAAAATTCATCGGGCGAAAACAGCCGCGACGAATGCCGGAAAAACCGCCGCGTAGCGTAATACTTAACAAAAGAAGGGTTAAAACAGGTCCTGTTGAAAAAGAAATGTATCTAGCCTGCCGTTTCTAAGCGGCCCAGCTACATATCAGTGATTTTGCGCATGTTTTCCTTGAAGTCTTCTGTGCTGTTGACCCTCGGGTAGTCTGAATCCGGCACGGGCACGTCCAGGAAGTCACAGAGCGGGTTCCATCCGTGGCTTGCTTCAAAGACCAGTAGTCGGTCCGACGGCACTTCGTCGATCACCGACTGATTGTGTCGGTTAAACACGTCAATCACGTGAGTGCGGTCGTCCATTCTTCCGTCGAATACGCGATCCCAGATAATGTCAAAAACCCATTTCCCGAAAAATTGCGTTTTCTTTTGATCAGAATTGCGGGCAGCAGTCGAGCTGAGATAAATAGTATTCATCACGCTGTCATACCATTTGTCGGGGTCTCGGAGCGAAAGAATAATCTTCGCATCGGGGTAGTGTGCGGCCTGCTCTCGCCAGAGGTTGCACGAAGGCCAGTCCACTGTTGATTGATAGCCTTCAAAGAGTGAATCCCAATCAATCGGTTTGCCGTGATGAGCCTCGCTCCACAGTTGATGGTGGCCGTCCTGTTGGTTGACCTCCATCATGTGGTAGCAGCGATCGAAACCTAATTGCTCAATGGCATGTTTAAGAGAAAGTGTGCCGGTTCTTCCGAAGCCGGCACCAATTACTTTTAACGTCATGGGCGCTTTCTTATAGCTGGAAACTTACCCCAAGTGTAGCAGTTCGATCTTTGTTGGGTCTTGCGCCGTAAGGCTGGCGACCCATGATGTCTTCTGTGCCGGTGATGTTTTCCACTTTCCCGTAGACGTCGACCCGATCGCTGACCGCGTAGTGAGCTGATACATCGAGCGTAATCGCGTCATCGGTTTTCTCAAATGCGCCGCATGAAGCCCGGACGCAGGTTTCATCAACATAACTGGCATTCAGGTAACCGCTCCATTTGTTCACCAGCAAGCCAACGCTGAGGTTGTACTGATGCTCGGGAATGTAGGGGATAGGGTCACCTTTGGCAACGTCGCCAAAGAAATCTGTGGAAGCGATATCGGTATCGAACTCACTGTTGATGTAGGTGTAATTGAAGGACAGCGGAATCATGTAACCCGCCTTGGTTTTCAACTCCGTTGCGAATATCAATTCTAGGCCCTGCACCGTGGCCGCGTCGCCATTAAAGGCGTCGCCGATAGTGCAGTCAGAGCCGGAAGATGCAGTGCACTCACCCAACAGGTTGTCATAGTCACTGTGGAAATAGATGAGTTCGCCGGAGACGTCTTTGTTTTTGTATCGGAAGCCAAACTCGTAGTTGATCGCTTCTTCTTCATCAACACCCGGTGAATTACTGGGTGCAGTAAACCCCTTGTGTACCCCGGCAATGATGGTTGTGTTGTCATTAAGTTTGTACAGAACGCCCATACCGGGTAGCCAGACTTCGGTATCGTTACTACGACCATCTCGTACGCTTGCCTCTGCGCGCGAGGCGGGATTTGTCGTTCGGCCGTCACGAGTTTCGTATCGGGTTCTTTCCTGTTCGATATCTTCATAACGAATGCCGGGCGTCAGCACCCAGTTCCCAATTTCGATGCGGTCATAGATATGTAGTGCTAGTGCTTCTGCTTCCTGAATACGGTTGCCCGCGTTGCCGAGCAGACCCAGGTCGTCTAGCACCAGTTGGCCGTTCTGCTGGCTATAAGTGCTGTTGCGCTGCAACCGGTCTTCTTCGTCTTCGTGGATACGTAGGCCAATTTCGAGTTCGTGGCGTGCGTCACCGGTTTCGAAAGCCAAATCCAGCGCAAACTGCATACCGCGTGAGTAGTATTCGCGTGCGTTTGATCTTACTTGGATACTGCCTGCTGCAGTGTCACCACCGTCCAAAATCGACTGCAATGCCAGTGAGTTTAAGCCGCCTAAGTCGCTGCCTTGATTGATCGCGTTAACGACATTGGACCAACTTGTTTTTGAGAAATTCCCTGCGGAAGTGCTGCCGTCGAAATCAATGCCTTCTGTTTTGAACCAGTTTCTCTCGTGCTCGTTGTTGTAAACGGTGGCCGTGAATGTCGCGTTTTCATTGATTTGAAACTGATACCGCAGAATTTGTTGCTCGTGTTCTGTGTGAATGTTGTCGAGCGCAGATAACCCATAGCGACGATAAGCATCCTGATTAAAATCAGCATCGGTCAAGCCGAGATAACTCTGATCTGAATCCTGAGAGGCGTACTGGAGTTTGAGCTCGAGGCCGTGTCGGTCGTTCGTATAGCTGAGCTTGACCGTATAGTCCTCTACATCAAGGCCTGTGTCGTTGCCGCTTCGGTCGATATCCTGAAAGCCATCAGATTGCCATTGGTGGGTTTCAAGTAAGAAACCGAATCCGTTTTCGGTTTTACCGCCATAAGTCGCATGTACGCGATAGGTGCTGTCCTCGCCGGCTTCCGCCGTGACTTTGCCGCCCATGTCGTTTGGAATAGACGTTGAGATCATATTCATCGCACCGCCTATTGTGTAAGGCCCCTGGCTGATGGCAGCTGGCCCTTTCAGGATTTCAACGCCACTCATGCGCCCCACGGTCGGGAAATAGTATGCGGACGGTGCGGAGTAGGGTGCCGGTGAGATCAGAACGTTATCTTCTAGCAATGTGATGCGACCGCTACGTTCAGTTGCGACACCACGGATGCTGATATTGGGTCTAAGGCCATAGCCGTCTTCGACCTGGACCGATACGCCCGGTGCCTGGCGAAGGATGCGTTGGATATCTGAGTAGTTCTGCTCTTGTAACTGAGCACTGCCAATGTAGAGGGCAGCACCGGTCACCTGATGTTCGTCGGATCTTTCCCCGACAATAGTTAATTCTTCGATGAACCTATCTTCTGCTTCTGTTGTCAAAGACAGGGTGATTGAAGAGAGAGCGACTGCTGCAGTTGCCGCGATGGTAGTCATTGATTTCACGAGTTTTGCCTTGCTTGGAGGGTGAGATGCGGGCAAATTATCCCAAATAAGAATCATTATCAATAACTAAATGAGAATCATTGCGTTTAGCGTTCGGGATTGGGGCGCTTTGATTGAGAATAGGCGTGCTCTTATTGCGAATAGGAGTGTCCCTAACCCGTGTTGCGAAGGCATGTTTCGAGCGCGCCGGCTGCGCCACCGTGCTCTTAGTTATTAGAGCAAAAACGCAAGGAGCACAAATACGATGCCGCCGAGCGCCGTCGTGATAAGCGTTTGAGTCCGCAAGCCCGTTGCAGAAACACCTAGCCAGAAACCGCTCAGCAGAACAAACAATAGCCCCAGTGCCATAACCTTTTGTAGATCTTTAAACAGGCGCGGGCCATGGCCCTTATGGAGTTCGATCATGGTCTTGACGAGATCTGGTTCTGCGCGAGACATCTCGGCTTTGGCCAAATTGAATTCGTAGTGCGTCCGCGATGTGGGGCGAGTGATCAATGTGCTGCCCGACGTGTTGATGTATTCAAATTTGTGGTCGATATTGTTGGCGGCGAGAATCTCGCGGATGTCGTCTGCTAACGTTGTTGAAGATGGATCAATTGCCATGGCCGCTGAGAGGGCCACGGGCGTTTTTTCTACTGCGCCTTTGATGCCCAACAGATAGAGTCCCCCTGACGTGCCCATCATGATGAGTGGCAGTAAAAAGAAGGCTGCAAGAAAGAGGTGAATATTGATCCAGAGTCGTCGCATGTCTTGTGTCTAGTCCCTTAAATGATGTGAGGCGTATTATGTGAGAAGTTTATTGTGCTGCATCCGTGCCAAAGCGTTTGATCGCGCTAGCCTTGGATCTGGCATTTTCTGTTTCTCGGCTTCTCGGCTTCTGGGTGGTGATGAGGTCTGAAGATCGTTGAGCAAACGTGTAACTACCCATGTAATTTTTCTATGACATATCAAAAGGCTTTTTAATTCACGGCGCTGGGTTGATTGATTCTTGCGAGTTTGCGCACGATTGAGGCGCCACCGATTCGTTTTCTAACGCCCTTGCCAGCGGCTCAAAGTGATGAAGCGTCTTGATGTTTCTGCACATGCTTTGAAAGCTCCCTAAGTAGCAGGATGAATAAAAGTTCTATGCTATGCTCGCCGTCCTCGATTTGGAAGCGTCTCCCTTGACCTCGGCCCCACCCAAGCATTTCCGATGGTATGTCGTTGCTTTAACGCTTGTGAACCAGGCGCTTTCAGTGGGGATTGTCGTCTATAGCTTTTCTCTATTTGTTGTTCCCTGGCTTTCTCAGTTTGGTATTGGTCGTGGCACCGTGATGGGTGCGATTTTTGGCTTTCAGCTAGTAGTGGGATGCCTGAGCCCCGTGTTCGGGCGACTAATGGATCAATACAGCATGCGATGGTTGGTCCTGACCGGCGCGTTCCTACTGGCCTCGGGATTGTGTCTGATTTCATTTGCCACGGCGTTCTGGCAAATCGTACTTATTCACGCAACCCTGCTACCGATAGGGATGATACTCAGTGGCACGTTGGCGTCTCAGACCATGGTGAGCAAATGGTTCGTGGAGCAGCGAAGCCTTGCGATAGGTTTGTCGTCAATGGGCACGTCAATGGGTGGTTTTGTTTTCCCTCTGGTGACCAGCGGTTTGATCGCGTCTTACGACTGGCAGGGCGCAGCGCTTTTTCTTGGTCTTTTGGTGGCGATTGTCATGTTGCCTTTGAACCTTGCCGTGCTTCGATACGACCCGCCTGTCAGACAGATTGATGGATCGGCGTCGCCGACGCTAGATTCGAAAGTCTGGACCACCAAAGAGATACTGGAGACGCGCAACTTTTGGATTCCGGTGTTGTGTCTTGTGCCCATCAACGCAGCGTTCGGCGGTGTGCAGTTTAATCTCGGTGCCTACATCTCTGACCTTGGGATGACCCAGCAGTTCGCAGCCCAGCTGATTGCTGTGACCTCTCTCACAATGATCGGCGGAAAATTTGTTTTCGGTATGCTTGGGGATCGGGTTGATCACCGAAAACTTTATTGGCTGATGGTGGCAACTCTGTTGGTCGCGCTCCAATTTTATCGCGGTTCGCCAGGGCAGCCTGAACTCATTGTCGCAGCCATGCTCCAGGGTTTTGCAACCGGGGGAGTGATGCCAATGATGGGGATCATGTATGCGAGTCGCTTCGGTACTTTTTCTTTCGGGCGAGTTTTAGGATTGGTCAATATGTTTCTGATGATCGGGAGCCTGGGGTCAATTTTTTCAGGTTGGGTGTTTGATAAGACGCAGTCTTATGATGCCGCGTTCTGGATTTTCTCGGCGGCGCTTATCCCCTGCATCTTCGCCATGATTATGCTCCCTGCCCCTGTCCGTTCAAACCCTCAACCCGCCGCGTGATGTGATTGTGGTGTGCAAGACATCACAGTCAAAGCAGGCTCGGCATTTGCGGACCTTGCTGAATTTGAAATCCCAGGTGACTGTACTAAGCTGACCTTTAAAAAAACGCACGGCAGGCCGCTTATCACCGGCAGCTTAAGGAGCCCATTTCATGGAAATTAATGCTGACTTTGCAAAACGCGTTGTTGTTCATTCAAGTGAACTTGAATGGCAAGCCTCTCCCATGATGGGTGTTCATCGCCGCATGCTTGATCGCCTCGGCGATGAGGTTGCGCGTGCAACGACTATCGTTCGATATGATCCGGGTAGCCGATTTTCACCCCATCTCCACACCGGTGGCGAAGAGTTCATTGTGCTGGAAGGTGTTTTCCAGGACGAACACGGCGACTTTCCCGCAGGCTCCTATATTCGTAATCCGCCCCAGTCTCGCCACACTCCAGGTTCTGAAACCGGTTGTGTAATTTTTGTGAAGCTCTGGCAGTTTGATCCTCAAGATAGAACTCATGTCAGGCTTCAGTACGACAAGATGGAACGAATTGAAGACCCGCGTCGTCATGGTGTGAGACTAACGCCTTTGTTTTCAGATGAGCGAGAAACGGTGCAGATCGAAGAATGGGCACCCCGTGCCGAGCAGTCAGTGGATATGCCAAACGGGGCCGAGATACTGGTGCTAGAGGGCAGTTTGGTTTCGGAAGGTGAAGCACTGGCGGAATATAGCTGGGTAAGATTGCCACGCGGCGGTCGACTGGAGGCGATCGCGGGCGAGAACGGGGCGAAGATTTGGCTCAAACGTGATCATCTTAGATTTGCCGAGGCCCCTGCTATTTAATTCATGCAGGTGGGCTGACTGCCTGTGAACGCCACCTTTGGATAGACTGGTGGCGTAGCAGGCGCTCAGAAAAACACCCGAATTAAAGCGCCAGCATTAAAACACCCCAATTGAAATGTCAGGGAACAACGACCTATTCGAAGCAGTCGCCACAGAGGCGGTTCAGCGACGGAGTACTTCAAGCATGATTTTCAGAACGCTATTCAAAAATGGCGCCAGAGGTTGAGTCACTGAAAGAAGCCTCGGGCATTGAGCTAAAGGGCCATTTTGATGACACGGAAGATTGGTTTGTGATTGTGATTGATGACGCTGAATTGATTGTCTATTTTAATGAGCGCGCGTTTCCTCGGGTCAATTTGTCCGGGCCTGAAGGGGCAATGATGCTGGATCGCATCGAAAGAAAACCTAAAAAGATCAAGGCGCGGCGACTGTTTATTACTACGCTGATCAAAGCCCCGTGTCTGTAAAATAATAATCTGCAAATACTACACATAAGCTCAGGAGACAGCATGTCAGAAGTCCTCATTGAAGATCGCGGCCACGTCAGATGGCTTACACTAAACCGCCCGGAAGCGATGAACGCCATCACAGGTGAAATGTTAAGTCAGCTCAACACAGAACTAAA
>JBLIIB010000197.1:0-8423 GCA_047634795.1 Candidatus Azotimanducaceae bacterium
AACAGCACACCAACGCCCTCGGCTCGGAGCCCTGATGACATCCTGAGACAGCGTGTCACATCCCCAAGAAACGCTGCATCAATAAGTTTAAATACATCATAACGAGCGCTGTCGGCGACGCCTTCAACAACATCTGCCAGACACACATTGCTACCGTCGACGACGAGTTTAAGGCGCTCGATTTCCTGCATCGCGGCGAGCAGGTTTCCTTCTACGCGTTGAGCCATCGCAAGAACAGCGTCTCTGTCTGCCTTAAGACCCGCCTGACGAAACCGACCGTCAAGCCACCTGGGCATCTCTAGCGCCTCGATAGGCCAGATCTGGATAAAGGCAGCTTGGCCTTCGATCGTCTTGAACCACTTGGTTCTCTGTACGGATTGATCAACCTTGGGTAGTACAAGGAGCACCGCCGTGTCGTCATTCAATTCACCGATGAGCCTGGTTAATGCCTTGCCCCCCGCGTCACCCGGTTTCGCAGACGACATTCGAATTTCCATCAGCTTTTTCTCGGCGAACAATGACATGCTATTGCTACTGTAAAGCAGCGAATTCCAGTCAAACTTTGCATCGACATGGAATATTTCACGTTCGCTAAAGCCACTTTTTGTCAGCGCGGCGCGTATCTGATCGGATGCTTCCTGAACCAGTAGCGGTTCGTCACCACTGAGAATAAAGACATTGTGTTCACCCTTTTTAAGGGCATCGCCAAGTTTATTGGGGTAAACCTTCAGAGTTGCGACTCCTGCGCGAGTATTTCTACACGGCGAAGCAAATCTCTCGACAGCTGCACACGCATCTCAACCATCAGCAGGGTTTCTTCTTCGGCACTCCCTGAAAGGTTGGTGCGATCAAGAGCGTAGACACGTTCGGCCACCAGCGTTGTCGTGGGCACCAATGCCGTCTCTCCTTTTAGGATCACAACATCCAATTCAAGTTTTAACTCGTATTCAGCGGCATCTATAACATTGGTGGTTGCAACCGTCCGGCGAGTCGAACGTTCGTCCAAAAATTCAACCGAATATCCGTCGGGCGAATCCATCGTAATCGATACGCCAAGCCGTCGAAGCTCATCTCGTAACGCTCCGGCCATCACCGGCGCCTCAGAGGCTTGAGTCAATCCGAGTGACGAGAAACCGTGCACGGACGTCGTGCGAAGTTGATACCCGCAGCCCGCAAGCAGCGCCAGCAGAATAAACGTGCCGTAACGTCTAACTGACAACAAAATTCAATATCTTGTTTTGCACGTAAATTACCTTCCTGATAGTTTTGTCTGCAAGAAACTTTTCTACGTTTCCCTGCGCTTTCGCCAATCCTGTCACCAACTCTTCATTGGCGTCGGGCATGACTTCGATTGATGCGCGAAGCTTACCATTCACCTGAACAGCGAGTTCAATGACGGTTTTTTCCAACGCCGTCTCATCCACAGCAAGCCACAGGGCCTCCGCAATATCACCGAGCCCCAGCTTCTGCCAAAGCACATGACAGATGTGTGGTGTGATGGGAGACATGATCATCACCGCCGCGGTCAATGCTTCGCGCATAACCGCCCTGCCCTGATTCGATGAGTCTTCAAATTTAACCACCTGATTCATCAGCGTCATGACTGCCGCGATGACCGTGTTGAAGGCCAATCTTCGACCAAAGTCATCCTCACATTTCGCTAGTGTCTCATGGATTAATCGACGTAGATCTTTTTGGGTATCGTTCAATGCAGAGCGATCCAAGGCAACCACATCGCCCGTCGCCATATGAGACACAACAGAGTTCCACAGGCGCGTTCGGAGCCAGCGATTAGCCGATTCAACCCCGTTTTCAGACCACTCAAAAGATTGTTCGGGAGGAGCAGAAAACATCATGGCCATTCGCACGGCATCCGCGCCAAACGTATCCATGAGGTGCTGCGGATCCCCCGCATCGCCCGCTGACTTCGACATTTTTGTGCCGTTCTGCAAGACCATGCCTAGCGCCAGCAGCTTTTCGAACGGTTCGTCGGATTCAACCAGCCCCTCATCACGCATCACCTTGTGAAAAAATCGGGCGTAAAGCAGATGAAGAATAGCGTGCTCTTCCCCACCGACGTAATGATCCACTGAAGTCCAATACTTGGCACGCTCATCCAACATGGCGTTGGATGAATGACTACTGGCAAAGCGCGCGTAGTACCAGGACGATTCCATGAAGGTATCGAAAGTATCCGTTTCACGGGCGGCTGGCTTTCCGCAATCCGGGCAATCAACACGCAACCAGTCATCCATTTCCTTTAATGGCGAGCCCACACCCTCAAACTCAACGTCCGTCGGCAATACCACCGGAAGATTCTCGTCTGCTACCGGCACCGGGCCGCAGTCTTCACAATTAATCATGGGGATTGGGCAGCCCCAGTATCGCTGGCGAGAGACACCCCAGTCACGAATACGATAATTGGTTTGTCGTGCACCCAGGGATTTAGCCGACAGCTCTTCAGACATTTTCAGCAAAGCGTCATCAAAGTCTAATCCATCGAACTCACCAGAATTAACCAGTGTCCCCTTGGCTGTATAGGCGGCCGTATCAAGGTCGCACGCATCAAGGCTATCTGCCGATGGCACAATCACTTGCTTAACGGCCAATCCATATTTTTTTGCAAACTCCCAGTCCCGCTGGTCGTGCCCGGGCACTGACATGACCGCACCGGACCCATATTCCATCAGCACAAAATTTGCCACCCAGACGGGTATCGATTCGCCGGTTAACGGATGCGTGACTTCAACACCTGTCGCCATGCCCTGCTTTTCGAGTTTTGCGATATCTGCTTCAGCCACTTTTACCCGGTTACATTCTTCGAGAAAAGCCTGAAGTTCGGGCTGGTTTGCTGCTGCCGATTTAGCCAAAGGATGCTGCGCTGCCACGGCGAGATAGGTCACGCCCATCAACGTATCGGGCCGTGTCGTATAAACCGACAATGCGTCATCCTGCGCTTGCGTCTTGTCTTGGATTGATGAGCCTTGGACAGGGAAGCTAATTTCAACGCCGGTAGATTTACCAATCCAGTTGCGTTGCATGGTTTTGATTTTCTCCGGCCAACCGGGCAGATCATCAAGTTTTTCGAGCAATTCTTCCGCGTAGTCTGTGATCTTAACGAACCACTGGGACAATTCACGGCGCTCCACTGGCGCATCAGAACGCCAGCCTTTCCCATCAATGACCTGCTCATTAGCAAGCACTGTCTGGTCAACAGGATCCCAGTTGACCCATGCGGCTTTTTTGTAAACTAGCCCTTTCCTGAACAAGCGAGTAAAAAACCATTGCTCCCATTGATAATAGTCAGGGTCACAGGTGGCGAGCTCTCGGCTCCAGTCGAAGGAAAATCCCAGCGCCTGCATTTGGCCTTTCATGTATTGAATGTTCTGGTAAGTCCACTTGGCGGGAGGAATATGATGCTTGATGGCGGCGTTTTCCGCAGGTAAACCGAACGCGTCCCAACCCATCGGATGGAGCACGTTTTTACCCTTAAGACGCTGAAACCGGCCAATCACGTCACCGAGCGTGTAAGTCCTGACATGCCCCATGTGCAATTGACCACTGGGGTACGGGAACATCGCCAAACAATAGAATTTTGGCTTGTCGGAGTTTTCAGTGACCTCAAAGGTCGCGTTTTCAGCCCAGTGTTGCTGAACTGTCTTCTCAACCGTTAAGTGGCTGTAGGTATCTTCTGTCATAGCCGGCAGGTGCTTTTGGGTAGGTGAAAAAGGCCGTCATTCTACATGATGCCCTACGGGTTGGCACGGCCTTAGGCAGCAGGCTCCCGACGCTGCCAGGCAAGACCCAACATCAACAGACAGAACAACAACACGGGATAGCTACCAAACCGGTGAAAGGGCGTAACACCCTTTCTGATTTCAACGTCGCCCCGCAATACACCGGTTTCGAACTGCGGCAACGCTGCGCGGATTATTCCGCGGTGATCAATAATCGCTGTGACGCCGTTATTGGTGGCTCTGACCATATAACGCCCGTTTTCGAGCGCTCGCATTCTTGCCATTTGAAGATGCTGCCAAGGACCAATAGAGGTGCCGAACCAGCTATCGTTACTGACGGTGAGCAATAAGCCGGGGGACACAACCGACGTACGCACCAGATCGGGATAAACAACCTCGTAGCAAATCGAGACAGAAATCAGGTCATCACCCAAAGACAGCGGACTCTGATCTTCAGCCCCAGGATGATTGCTGGACATGGGCAGATCAAATACGGCAATCACTCCCCTGAGCAAAGATTCCAGCGGCACATACTCACCAAAAGGAACCAGACGACGCTTCACATAACGACCTTGCTGCTCGCCAAGCGCAATCACCGTGTTCACAAATCCGCCTTCATCATTCCGATCAGGAATACCGAGTATCAGTGTTGACCCGCGCTGACGAGCGAGATCACCCAGATCTTCAAGATAGCCCTTTACCTGTTGTGGCAAAGCAGTGATCGCGGCTTCAGGCCAGACAATCAGGTCCCTGCCCCATTCATCAACGGTCGCGTCCGCATACCTCTTCATGATCGGGCCGCGGTTCTCAGGGCGCCATTTTATGTGTTGGTCGATGTTCCCCTGAACCAGAGAAACGGAGCGCACACGGGTCGGTTCCGTAAAAGACCATTGGCTGGCTAATCCACCCAATAAGACCATCGCAATTGCCGGGGCCATGAGCCTCCACTGCCGAAACACCAAGGCTTGCGTCACTGAGGTCGCCACAATCACCGCCGCCAGGCTCACTCCAAAGACCCCAAGTAAAGGGGCCAAGCTTTCAAGCCAGGTGCCCATTAGTCCGTAACCTAAAAACATCCAGGGAAACCCCGTCAGAAACCAGGAACGGATCCATTCCTGTATCACCCACAGACTACAGAACCCAAGAAAACAGGCGAATTCACTGGACCGAAACCATCTCGAAAACAGATACGCCAATGGCACACTGACTAATGAATATGAGATAACGAAAGCCGCAACCAGCAGGGATGCGAGTGCTACCGATGCGCCTCCAAATACGTCGATGGAAACGAAGAGCCAGGACACACCCGCACCAAACAATCCAACGTTAAAGAGGTAGAAGCGCAGGACGCTGCGCGAAACGGAACCATCCCGGACAACAAAAAAAAGTAACGCAGGCGAAATGACCGCAAAGGGCCAGAGATCAAACGGAGAAAGTCCAAGCGTAAATACTGCGCCGGCGAGCAGCGCCAGGCCATCTTTCCAGCGCACTGATTGCACTAAATTCCTGCGCATCATTTGCCTACCTTCAGGTGGATCATTTACTTACCTTACGGCGCAACATTCACCCAGCTTTAGGCGCACCGCATACACTAATCAGGCAGCGTCATCTGCAGCAAATGGACCCGGCGACTGTCGGCGTTCAAGACCGTGAACCGAAAACCTTCAATGGAGACTTGCTCATCACGCTTCGGCAAGTGCCCGAAGCAGCTCATCACGACGCCGCCAATAGTGTCAAATTCTTCATCGCTGAACCGAGTGCCAAAATGGTCATTGAAATCGTCTACCGGCGTTAAAGCCTTGATCGTATATGCGCCATCAGTGTGCTGATTAATAAAACCTTCCTCTTGGAAGTCATATTCGTCTTCGATGTCGCCAACGATTTGTTCCAACACATCTTCAATCGTCACAATGCCACTAATTCCGCCGTATTCATCGTAAACAATCGCCAAGTGATTTCGTGTCGCACGGAATTCCTGCAGCAGCACATCGAGGCGTTTGCTTTCCGGAATACCCGTGCAGGGTCGCAGAGTATCTCGAAGATTGAACTTCTTTTTTTTCTCTTTTTGCGCAAGTGGCAAGAGATCCTTTGCTAGCAAGATGCCAATCACTTCATCCTGCCCATCGCCGATCACAGGGAATCTTGAGTGCCCACTGCCGATGACGACCGGCAAAAATTCTTCAGGGTCTTGGTCAAGACGCACAAACACGACCTGCGCGCGGGGGATCATAATTTCCCTGACTTGCATATCAGAGACCATCAACGCGCCCTCAATAATGCTCAGCGCATCAAAATCAAGTAACTCTCGCTGCTCGGCTGACCGCAATAGCTCTAGTAGTTCAGCCCTTGAACTGGGCTCACCGTTGAGCGCCAGTGACAGCTTCTCCATCCAGGTCTTCGAATCTTCCTGGTCTTTCATGCGCCGACTCCGACTTCGTATGGCTTGTCGAACCCAATGTCCAACAGAATTTCCGTTTCCATTTTTTCCATCCTGGATTGTTCGTTTTTCGCCACATGGTCATATCCAAGCAGGTGCAGCAGGCCGTGAATCATGATGTGGGCGTATCTTGACTGAAAGGATTTGTTGTATTCGATCGCTTCGCCAAGAACGACTTCACTACAAACGGCAATGTCCCCTAGCAGAATGCGATTATCTTCGAGCGGCGTTTCTGCAGGGAAAGACAACACGTTGGTCGGTTTGTCACGACCACGATATCGCTGATTCAACGAAGCTATTTCATCGGGCGAGAGGATTTGCACCGAGACCTCGGTGAGCCCAACTCGCTCAACCCTCACCAACGCATGAGTTAACCACTCAGCAATCTCACGATCGTCGGGCTCCTCATCAAGCGGTTCGACGGTTCTCGACACTACGATGTCGTGTTGATCAACGATCGTCATCTCTCGGTTCCACCCTGCTATAGGCTTCAACAATTCGCTGAACCAAGGGATGGCGAACCACATCCTTGGATCCAAAACGGGTAAACGAAATGCCTTCCACATCTACAAGAACTTTTATCACGTGTTTCAAACCAGAGAGCGTTTTTATCGGGAGGTCAACCTGCGTTATGTCTCCCGTCACCACTACGGTAGAGCCAAACCCAATCCGCGTGAGAAACATCTTCATCTGCTCCGCTGTCGTATTCTGACTTTCATCCAGAATGATGAACGAATCGTTCAACGTTCGCCCACGCATGTAAGCCAGCGGCGCGACTTCGATCACGTTTCGCTCAATGAGTTTTTCTACCTTCTCGAACCCTAGTAGCTCGTACAAGGCGTCGTAAAGCGGGCGTAAATATGGGTCGATTTTTTGGCTCAGATCGCCCGGCAGGAAACCCAGTTTTTCGCCCGCTTCAACGGCAGGACGGACCAGGAGTATCCGGCGAACTCTCTCTTGCTCAAGCGCCTCTACCGCACAGGCCACAGCAAGATAAGTCTTACCGGTTCCGGCAGGGCCGATACCAAAGTTGATGTCATGGCGGCGAATCATATTCACATACTGAATTTGGTTGCCGCCTCGGGGTTTGACGCTCTTTTTACGCGTCACAATGAGCTGCGCTTCATCCTGCTGATCACTATCGAGCAAAGCCTCTACGCCCGATTCTTGCAAGAACAGGTGGACTAATTCTGCAGTGATGTCAGTGCCACCCTTTACTTCGCGATACAGCTGGTTCAGCAACTCACTGGCTGCGCGCACGACCGTATCGCTACCCTTCAATTCGAAGTCGTTCCCTCGATTGTTAATAACGATGCCAAGACGGCGTTCAATCTGTTTCAGATGGGCATCAAAAGGACCGCAAAGCGCGGCAAGCTGAATACTATCGTTGGGCTCCAGGATGACCTGAAGCAATTCGGTGTTTGGCAAGTTCATTGACGGGTACTTATGAGGCTAAAGGATACCCTCAAGTCGAGGGCAGGAAAAGTCGGAGAGGAAGGAAAAGTTAAATCACGAGACGACCGCGAAGTGAATTTGGCAAAGCTTCGCCAATCTCAACCTGAGCGAATTGCCCCACCAGAGCATGATCAGTGCAAGTAAAATTAACCACGCGGTTGTTTTCTGTGCGTCCCTGCAACTGGCCAGGGTCTCTCTTGGACACACCTGTCACTAATAACTGCTCGGTTCGACCCACCATGGATTCACTGATTCGCGTGGCCTGGCCCTGAATACGACCCTGCAGGATCGCCAGACGCTCTTTCTTGACAGACATCGGCGTGTCGTCTGGTAAGTCAGCGGCAGGCGTCCCGGGTCTAGCGCTATAGATAAAACTAAATGAATGATCAAAACCCACGTCGTCAATCAATTTCATGGTCGCTGCGAAGTCACTATCCGTTTCTCCGGGAAATCCGATAATAAAGTCGCTCGACAAGCTGATATCCGGCCGAATGGCCCGCAGCTTGCGAATACGCGACTTGTATTCAAGTGCGGTATAGCCTCTTTTCATCTTGGCAAGGATACGATCCGAGCCACTCTGCACGGGAAGATGCAGATGGTTCACGAGTTCAGGCACCTCTCCGTAAGCTGCTATCAGAGAATCACTAAATTCCATGGGGTGCGATGTAGTGTATCGAATTCGATCAATTCCATCAATTTCAGCGATCACACTGACGAGGTATGCAAGGTCTGCGATATCTTCACCGTCATCAATCGAACCGCGATAGGCATTGACATTCTGACCGAGCAGATTC
>JBLIIB010000198.1:0-8403 GCA_047634795.1 Candidatus Azotimanducaceae bacterium
CTGTCCTTTGGAACCTTTTCGAAGAAGAACAGCAAAGCGAAATTATCCAACATGTAAACGAGGATTTGGTTCCCTCTCTCCTCGATGACAAATCTGCCGCTCAAATCGCCAACGTGTTGGAAAAACTTGACGATGACGACACGGCCGACATTCTGCAGCAACTGCCAGGCGCACTGACTGCTCAAGTGTTGCTGGCCATGGATGAACAGGACAGGAGCAGAGTCGAAACCCTGCTCTCCTATCCGAAAGACACAGCCGGCGGTCTCATGGACACCGATACCATATCGGTCCGCGCCCAGGTTACCCTCGATGTAGTCCTCAGATATCTGCGCAGACACAACGAACTACCGCCCATGACTGACAGCGTCTTTGTCGTCAATACGAACGATGAATTTGTCGGCATATTACCGCTCTCTACCCTTCTCGTATCAGATCCAGCACTGACGGTCAGAGAGATGATGGTGACGGAAGCCGAAACTATTCCCGCGGAATTATCACAACATGATGTTGCCGCGATTTTTGAACGATACGATCTTGTTTCTGCACCCGTCGTCGACAAGGACAATCGACTGTTGGGACGAATAACCATTGATGACGTTGTGGACGTTATCATTGATGAGGCCGATCACTCACTGTTGAGCATGGCGGGCCTCAATGAAGACGCCGATACTTTTGCCCCTATATTGCAAACTGCTAGAAGCCGCGCCGTCTGGCTCGGTGCTAATCTGCTAACGGCCTTTATTGCAGCCGCTGTTATCGACATCTTTACCGATACGATTGAAAAGGTAGTGGCACTTGCGGTTCTGATGCCGATCGTTGCCAGTATGGGTGGCGTCGCCGGGAGCCAAACACTGACACTTGTGATTCGAAACATGGCACAGGACGAGTTGTACGAGAGCAATCTATCCTGGCTTACACGACGCGAAGTTGCGGTGGGGGCGATAAACGGTTGCCTCTGGGCACTAGTGGTTGCCGTAGCGGTGTCACTGTTTTTTAATGATCACAACCTTGGCATTATCATCGGATCCGCTCTCGTCATTAATCTCATCGTCGCGGCACTTTCCGGTGCACTATTGCCGTCAATATTAAAATCAATGCACATCGATCCAGCCATCGCTGGTACTGTCGTGTTAACAACCATCACAGATGTCGTCGGGTTCCTGTCCTTTCTCGGACTCGCGACCTGGTTCTACGCCTAAAATAGGGGCTTAACGGTTTATGGAAGCATTTGAAGATGACACACCGAGCAAGTCCCAAAAAAAACGGGACATGGATGACCTCAAGGTGCTAGCTGCAAGGTTGCTAGAACTCAGCGCGGACGATGTTAACAAGATTCCGGATGCACGCGTGCTCGAGGCGGTGGTCGCCGGCAAGAAAATCACCAAAGGGAACGCAAGAAAACGACAGATGCAGTTCATTGCTAAACTGATTTCAAAAATCGACATTGAGCCAATACGCAATATTGTGGATGTGTTGGATGCCAGTAGCACGCATCACCTAAAGATTTTCCATCAACTGGAAACCTGGCGCGAACGGCTTATTGCGGGGGATGATAGCGTCATGAGCGAAATCTTTGGCATGGACCCACAGGCCGATCGCCCAAAATTGAGAGCGCTCGTCAGAAACGCAATCAATGAACGAGAACGCGGTGATCAAAATGTTCATTTTCGAAAACTGTTTCAGTTTCTGAAAACGCTCGAGTCACCATCTTAAGCTTACATCTAGACGGGCATGACAGAAGTACGTTCTAAACGGACGTAGGAGTGTGCTTATAAAGTCTGAACGAATCACTGGGTCAGTAACTTGGCCTGGGACAAAAACGGCATATCTGCCCTGATCTCTTTTACTTTCCCAAGATCCACCGGCACGTGTAGAACACCCTCATCTCGCTCAAGACATCCCAAACGTTCCCCCCAGGGACTGATCACCATCGAGTGGCCATACGTTTCCCTTCCCGAGTCGTGCGTGCCCACCTGGCAGGCCGCCACAATGTAACTGGTGTTTTCAATGGCCCTTGCGCGGAGTAACACTTCGAAGTGCGCTGCGCCGGTTACACGGGTGAAGGCGGACGGCACTGCAATCAAATCACATTTTTCAAGAAACAACTGGCGATAAAGCTCGGGAAACCTAAGGTCATAGCATACCGAAAGTCCTACGCGTCCAACGGGTGAATCAACTGCAACGACCGCGGTACCGGGTTCAAAAGTTGATGATTCCCGATAGTTTCGATGACCATCCGCAACTTCTGCATCAAACATATGTATTTTGTCATACCGGGCTACTCGCTCACCCGAGGAGTTGATGACAAGAGATGCTGCTCGGACTCGATTTGACTCGGTTGCGGAACCGTCCGCAAGAGACGCGATGGGCATCGTCCCTGCGAAAATCCAGGATCGGGTACGAAAGGCCATTTCGGTCAAAAACTGAAATATGGGTCCTTTCCCACCCCTTTCAGCGTATCCAATCGCATAGGGGTTTGTTGACCCCAGCGCAGGAAAATTTTCAGGGAGAAAAATCGCGTCTGGCACTGATTTAGCGGCCTCCAGTATCAATGATTCAGCACGCTTGAGACTCTTATCCACGCTTGCACTGCTGGTCATCTGAATCACCGCAACCGAAGGCATCTATTCAGAATCCTCAGGCGCTTTCCTCACGATATCGACGGTGCTTTCACCGTTGTCGTCATTTTCACCTGCGTTACGATCAACGCTATCATCAGCCTCACCGGCCTCTCGAACTTCGTCGCTGAAGATCGATACAAATTCGATATCGGGTGCTTCTAATGTGCCGCTAATTTTGTATTTGGCGCTACTCATCAAATTAATCTGATTCGCAAAAACCCTCTGGGCAATGATCACGCCGGCACCCGCCAAAGGACCTGTCGCAATTGCGCTATAAGCCGCATACCAAGGTAGCGTTCTCCCCACTGGCAGGGTCACGACCAGATCGTTATCCATCGTGCCAGCATTCATGTCAATGACCCCGCCCAACGTAAATCGACCACTGGTACCGGTGATCACAATAGGATCTTTGACTTCAAGGAATCCCTGATTTATTAATGCACTGCCGTTGATATCCGTAAATTCAAGCCCCTTCTCGAGCACGTCTGCGAAGTCCAATCGAAAACGTCGGGCAAGCGAAGCGAAGTCAAAGACGCCCAGAAAATTGAGAGCACCACCAGTATCCGCTTGAACGAACCGCCCCTTTCCTTCGTGGATAGTGACCAGCCCATCTAACTTAAGGAAATCAACCATGGCTGGCGAACCGTGCCATGTTGAATCGACGGTAAGTTTCAAACCTTCACCTTCGATACTGGAGGCGAGACCAAACCGAGTTAATGTTTCACTCAGATCATCAATCTGAATCTCACCTCTAAATCCGCTTTGGAAGCCGTCGGGCGTCGACACCCACTCGGCCTTCGCACCTTCGAGTATTCTCACACCCATCGTGGTTGCGGTAAGATCTTCGAATCGCGCCCCATCACTCAGTTCGCGGTATTTAAACGACCAGGCCCCATAGTCTTCTCCCGCAATCAAAAGTTGCCGCGTTTCAAAATCCACGTTACCAATTTCGGAGGGATCAACATCCGCCAGAGGGTCATTGCTAGATTCTTCTTCCTCGAAGCTGAGCCGATCAAGAGACACAATCAAAGGCAACGTGTCATCATCCTCGACTCGGACCTGACCTCGCAGCGTATTGCTATCAAGATGGGCCACCCAACCAGCCTCATTTCTCGTGACGAGGACATCTACCTCTTCAAGCAATAACGAATAAACGTCAAAGCGATCGATGGCGAGTTGCACGGACGAAACAGATGATGCAATTTCGTCCTCGAGGGATACGTCAGACAGCTCACCCAAGGTTTCCGTGGTTTCGAGCCACGACGCAAAATTCAGCTCAGGTAATCCGCCCGTGATTCTAATCCCATCATAGGCAATGGCCCCCACGGGTTCTTCACCAAAGTGTAATCGCCCGCCTGCGACGATACCGTCTTCGATTTTTAGTGACGCAGTTATACGGCCATCTAAATTCATATCCACACGATAATTTGACTCGGAGAATAGTTGGCGATAGTAGAAATCATGGCGACTTTCTGGGTTGGGTTTCGAAAGCGGGGCCGGCAAATCCAAAGTTACGCCAACAAGGTCAGAACGCGCTTCAATAAAGACCTCATCTTTCTCACTACCATAAGGCACGTGAAGCTTTGCACGATAGTCGAATACGCCCTCAGCTCGACTCAAAAGTACCTGGTTCGACCACTGATAGACTGATCGCGCATCAACGCGGCCATCCAGCGTGAGCAGAATCTCTCCGCTGTCGCCTGCAACTGCAGAAGCTATCGTGCCAACCACTGGGTATTTAAAAATCTCACCCGTCAAACCGGGCGAAGATAAACCGCGTTCATTGTTGTATTGAAAGGTACCAGAGAGGTTGCTGACCGAAAGATCAAAATCAGGCAGTTCAAGTGCTGATCCTGTCACGTTGACATCGACGGTTACCGCAACTGCTTCCTGATTCTTTGGACCTATCGGTACGTTAATATCAAGCGTCGCCAGCATGTTCCCCGTCGCCGACCACTCCTTAGCCATCGAGCCAGTGAGGTCAGCAACTGGTGTTTCATTGAGAACTCGTATCCCATCGGAAAACGGTCCCTTTGCAGTGCCTCGAACGGAGACAGTATCAACCTGCTTGCCAAACGGTATCGGAACAAAAACATCCGCCGTGGTCAGCGCGCTATCGAAAACTCTGCCACGCACCCCTTTTGATTGAACAAAATCATTATTGACATGAATTGTCGCTTCAACCCCTGTCACTTCAGGCCAATCGGGATGGTAGCGGATATCGGTGTCAGACACTTTGAAGTACAAGTCATGCGACTTTCGAACTGCCGGTGCGTCGCGAAACAAAGCACCGTGAAAAGTGAGCCCGGCCTGATCTCCCCGTCCCCCGCCAATCGCGCCATCGATCCATCTGGAAAGGTCTTCAGACAAGGTATTTGGGATATATCGAGCCGCCGTAGCAAGGTTGGCATCAGTGATGCCAATTGTTAGCCCCCAGGTCTGCTCTGCCCTTTCAGGAGGAAGTCTAAGTATCAATTTCCCTAATGCTTCGAGACCGTTTTGTTGGAGTTCAATGAGGCCACTGCTCACCGTCACCCCAAGATCATTAACTGAAAACCCAACGCGACCTCTTCCACTATCAAAAGGCCAGGGCTCACTGAACATATTGGCGAAATACAATTCGAATTCATCGCTATCCACGTCGAAATATCCACTCTCCCGCTGTAAAGATAAGAGCCCATTAATCTTATCAACGGCAGGAACACCAAGATAACTCTCCATCGAAAAGTCACGTACTTTGCCGACCAGTTTTGGTTGTGAATTGGTAACATCGAAAATAAACCGTAAATCTTCAACACGCCCCTTCGGAGAAACTGCCTCTATAGCGCTACCGAATCTCTCCGAAATCAGAGACTTCACTGTCGCAAGACTAACCAGCTTATTCGCGTCTTCAATGTTAATTTGATCCAGAGAGGCTGCCACAAGCTTGCTGTCGCCATGAAGATCAATCGCGAGATGAGCAGGTCCAAGTTCCAAAGAAAAGTCATTTTCCTTAACTTCAATAAACGGAACTGTCACAGCACCTTCCGTTATTGATCGACCGTGGAAGCGAACCTGTGTCACCAGTGAATCGAGTATTCTGACCGAGCCGTAAGATAAACCCGCATGAATATCGCTGACCGTGATATCCGCTGAGGCGTCAACCTCCCCATCCAACGCCGAGAGCCAGATACGCGTGTCTAGTAAAGCACTACTGATGAGCTTGTCTTCGACCCAGCTACCCATGATCCCGTCCAGCTTCATCCCTGCAGCTTCAAAGAACACATCCGCGGAAAAATCCTGATCGCGAATATCTCCCTTATAAGTTCCGCGCAGGCTTGCAGACGTTCCGGTTGCGCCTAACTGCTCAGATTGCCGAACGAGGTAGATGGGCATTGACAACCTTTTGCGCGACTGCGTGCCAACAATTACCCATGGCTCACCTACCCTTGATGTGATTTCAAACTCGGCACCAAAAGATTCGAAATCAATCGCAACGCCTTCCAATTGAAGGAGCTTTAAATAAGGTAACAGGTCAAGAATACGATCTACATTAGCCTGCCAATCACCGCGCGCAATGCCTTCAATCCAAAGACCACTGGCGTCCATACGCAACTTGAAGCGCACACCAACCGCTGTCACTTTTTCAAGAACAGGGACTCGGTAAAAGAACGAACGCAGAGAATCTAATTTCACCGTAAGCTCGTCTATCTCAAGCGCAGGCTCGGATGACTCTCCGTAACTTAACCCTTTCACCGTGAACTGCGGATCGTAAACCTGCCACTCGCTTTCAATAGAGTCGAGTGCAACAAATGTTAAGCCATTGTCTCTCAGGAACTGCTCTACTTTTTGTTGGTCCGAGGCAAACGAACCCGCCAGCAATCTGCCTCCGACGAGGTAGATAGAAAAGAGCACCAACAGCAATACCAGGCACCAGCAACAAAGCCTGAAGACGCTATTGGCAAGGCGAGCAATCACCTATCTTTCCTTGGCGCGCTCGGTAATCGAAATCACAATATCGTATTGCTCCTGAGTGTAGCCCGGTTCAACTTGGTACGAAATTGACGTACCCAAGGATTTTGCAAGCTCCCGGACGTGATCGGCCTGCTCGTCGATTAAACGGTCAACAACCGATTGAGATGCCGCAACTAGGCAGTGCTTTCCATTGAGTTCTTTGGATTTACGACAAAGGTTCTTGAATATCTCAAGGCAAACTGATTCCGTAGACTTGATAAACCCTCTTCCATCACAAACCGCGCACGGTTCACACAGTGTCTTCAACAGGCTTCCATGTGTTCGCTTACGCGTCATTTCAACCAGACCAAGCTCAGAGATTTGCGTCACATTACATTTGACCCGATCAGACATAAGGCCTTTCTCCAAAATTCTGAGAACCTGCCGCTTATGCTCCTCATCAACCATATCTATATAGTCAATGATGACGATTCCGCCAATGTTGCGCAGCCTTAACTGTCTGGCAATGGCAGTACTGGCTTCAAGGTTGGTGCGGAAAATAGTGTCCTCGAGGTCCTTTTTTCCTACAAACGCACCCGTGTTCACATCCACCGTCGTCATGGCTTCGGTCTGGTCAATGATGAGATAACCTCCCGACTTAAGAGTGACCTTCCGGTCTAGTGCGCACTCGATCTGGTCATCGAGCTGATGCATATCAAAGAGCGCATGTGCCGGGTCCGAGTCCCTCAGGCAGTCAAGCTTCTCGGGTATATAATCGCCGAGAAACCGCTCCATAACACTGCGCGTTTCCTGATGATCAACGTGGATAGCAACTGTATTGAGATTGATTATGTCGCGCATGACACGCAGTGGCAGCGGTAAATCCTCGTAAACCACCGAAGGGCTTTTTGCCCCAACGCCATCAGCACGAATGTTTTGCCAGCGAGCACGGAGATAGCCCGCATCTTTAACAACCTCTTCTTCCGAAGCGCCGTAAGCGGCGGTTCGAACGATAAAGCCTTCTTCCCCGTCTCGAATCAACTCGAGAATTGACTTGAGTCTATCCCGTTCTGACTCATCCTCAATCCGTTGGGAGATTCCAATATGGGAGCTACCGGGCAGATAAACAAGGAATCGAGATGCCACTGAAAGGTTTGATGTAATTCGCGCGCCCTTCGTGCCTATGGGTTCTTTCGTTACCTGGACAAGAAGCTCCTGACCATCTCTTAGGAGTTTAGAGATTGAAGGCTGCACAATGCTAGGATCTCGATCAAACACCTGGTGGCCATCAATCAGATCGGTCACATGCATAAACGCTGCTTTCGCATGCCCTATGTCTACAAACGCACTTTGCATACCCGGGAGAATCCTGACGACTTTCCCTTTGTAGATGTTTCCAACGGTACTACGCATTTGAGTTCGTTCTATAAATAATTCCTGCAGCAGCCCTTGCTCAACCACACCTACCCGAGTTTCATTTGCTGACACATTGATAAAAACCTCTTCAGCCATTTTAAACGCCGCCCTTTGTCACTAAAATTTTTTCCTCACCGACGACGCCCATGCAAGGTATGCCCGCTGCCCGAATCGTCATCACGGTTTCTGATAAAGGCAAACCAATGACATTGGTATAACTGCCTTCGAGTGAGTCCACAAACGCGGCACCCTGACCTTGCAAACCATAACCACCCGCCTTGTCACGCGGTTCACCGGATTCCCAGTACCATTCGATTTCTGCCCGATTAAGCGGTCTAAACTCCACCTTGGTTTTGACAAAGAAGGTTTTAACGAAGGGGGTTTTCACACAAAATCTCACTGGCGAATCAGACAACACGGTAACGCCCGTCTA
>JBLIIB010000199.1:0-8401 GCA_047634795.1 Candidatus Azotimanducaceae bacterium
TCAGTCGGATTTGTTGGTCCTGATCTTGGCGGTGAGACGAAGCGCTATGCCATCAACGCGGCTTTCAATGCACCTGGCTACAAAATCAACGTCTATAGGGTTGACTACGACTTTAGTCTCTTTAATAACTTCAGCTATTTACTCGGGAACCCAACCCAGGGTGATAAATTTGAGCAGCGAGACCAACGACGGGTCACTGGCGCCAATTACTCTGGGCGAAAAATGCTCAGCGAGGGCACCAGCACTGAACGTCGGTGGGAACTTTCGATAAGGCATGATGACATCAGCGATATGGGGCTTTAGCCCACCGCCAGCCGCCAACGGCTCGGTGTGATCAGAGATGACAGTGTCGATGAATCTTCAATTGGAGCCTATGCCGAAGTCGCATTTTCTCCCACCGAAAAGCTGCGGGGTGTGCTTGGCCTCCGAGTTGACCGATTCGATTGGGAGGTGAAAGCGCAGCAGCCAGTCAATTCGGGTTCAGGACACGATTCGCTCCTCAGTCCTCGCATGGCAATGGCTTACCAGTTTTCACCTCATATCGAGGGCTATTTTAACTACGGGCGAGGTATGCATTCCAATGATGTGCGGGGCCCGACCATAACCGTTGACCCGGTATCAGGGGCATCGGTGGAAAATGTTGACGTGCTCGTCCCCACCGAAGGTAGTGAACTTGGTCTTCGTTTTGAACGAGGAGCCTACATTAATATTACGGTCGCAATATTCTGGCTCGAGTTGGACTCAGAACTGGTCTTTGCAGGCGATGCCGGCGGCACGGAACCCAATGATGGCAGTCGTCGCTACGGTTTTGAGCTATCAGGTTTCTGGACTCCGCTGGACTGGCTCGCGCTCAATGCGGCGTAGACGCACACCGACGCCGAATCTAACGATGTACCTCAAAACTTTGAGTCGATTCCGGGCGCGGTGGAGTCCACCTTTTCGCTGGGTGTTGACGCCATGTTAGAGAACGGCTTAGGCGCCAGAGTGCGAATTCGTTATCTCGGTAGCGCCCCGCTCACTGGAGATGACCGAATTCGATCAGATAGTTCGACGCTAGTAAACTCCGGTGTGATCTACGAAAAGGGTCCCATGACCTGGCGATTGGATGTGTTTAATCTGTTTGATACCGAAGACGACGATATCGTTTATTTCTATGCTTCTCGGCTCGAGGGCGAGCCCGCATCCGGTGTCGAGGATATCCACTTTCACCCGCTGGAACCAAGAACAACGCGGATGTCCGTGAGCTACAGGTTTTGAATTTTTGGGTCGCAACTTTGGGGGTCGGGGTGAATTTTTGGGTCGCGGTAAATTTTACATGACGATTACATTTCCCACATGCCTTAGACACACTCGGTGCGGCGGATTCAAGGAAAATTGCGCAACAATAAAAAAGCGTGGCCCGAAACTAAGGCAATTGTAAATTTTACTCCGACCCCAATTATCCGACCCCAATTATCCCCTTACTCTGGGTCCTTATTTATTAACTCGATGTCTGGTGCATGAGCGCTGCCACCGTCTATCCAGGGCAACACATCACCATCAGGATTCAATAGATACCATTCGTGATCCCATATATCGGGCTCATTAGCCGAGCGAGGATGGTCAACCTCAATCGCTACGGCCCGCCAGGGCATGGCTCCACGATATAGAACCATTGAATGGTGATTACCCTGCCCAACGACCGGCACATTTTCAAAAAACATGCGGTCGCCACCATTGAGGATGTGCAGCAACACTTTTTGGATGGCTTTCGCCTCGCTCAATTTGTGCACCGGATCTGGATATTGGCGCCGGTCAATGCGCCCGTCTATGCGATAGATGGTCCGATCTTCGCTTACAAAAACGTAAACCTTATTGTCAGAGGCAACACCGTTAATCCATTGTTGAAAGACATAATAGCCACCATCTCGCCGCAAGAATCGAATATCAGGCGCGCTTTCATGTCGCGTACTTTCTGCGTCAAAGAAATCGGCAATGTCTTGATGGTCGTTGATGGTGACGTCGCGTAATTCTTCTGGGATTATTTTGACTCGCTCAATATTGCGAAAACCAGATTTTTGGTCCGCATGTAAAATTCCAGAGAAAAATATGAGCAAAAAGCCTATTAGGTTTTTCATAAGAAAATTTTTTTTGTGAATACGGAGTACAGGTCACGTTAGTGGAACCGATGATGGTACAAAATCTGGTACTAGAGCAAAGTATTTTGCCCGCTCGCTGCTGGACCTACCTGATGATCTCACAGTGCCTTGTCAGACAGGCGGCAGGCAAATTAGCGACATGCACATTAACGAGACAAGCTTCTGCAAGCATCGGTGTGTGAGATACTGGCACTGGAACTGTGATGTGCGTTCTCATCATTAGTTATTCAGAGACAAGTCGGTTTTACTACGACTGCTTTTCACTGCTTTTCACTGCTAGCCACTACTAGCCACTACTTTCGACCAGTTCGCCTACTTGGAATCAGAACACTAGATGTTGACCCAATCAGACCATTATGACGCAATTATCCTGGGCGCGGGCGCGGCCGGGTTTTTGTGTGCAATGACGGCCGCAAAGCGCGGGCAGAGTGTGTTGCTATTGGAAAAATCCAATAAGGCTGGAAAGAAAATACTGATGTCCGGAGGCGGGCGATGCAACTTCACGAATCTCTATGTCGAACCCGACAACTATGTGTCTGCTAACCCTCATTTCTGCATCGCGGCCTTAAGCCGATATACCCCGTGGGATTTTATCGCCATGGTCGAACAGCACAATATCGAGTACGAAGAGCGAAAACACGGTCAGTTGTTTTGCGTTCATTCCGCGAAAGATATACTGAATATGCTGGTCGATGAATGTGAGCGTGCGGGTGTGGTCATCGAAACCCATGTGGAGGTTGATGGAATGGAGGCGTTGTCGGTGGCAAACGAAGCCAGATATGCACTTGGACTGACACAATCTAAAAAAGCGGGCGATGCCACGGCGGTTTCAATGACTTGCAGGTCACTCGTCATTGCCACGGGTGCATTGTCCATTCCAACGTTAGGTGGCAGTGGTCTCGGGTATGACATTGCAGACCAGTTTGGTCTGGAGGTCTTGCCGCAAAGCGCGGGACTTGTGCCCCTTATGTTCTCGGATGCGCTGAAAACTGTTTGCGAGCGTCTAGCTGGGACTTCCCTTGACGTTGAGCTTAGTTGCAACGGTCAATCTTTTACCGAAAGTATGCTGTTTACCCACCGCGGTCTTAGCGGTCCGGCGGTGTTGCAGATCTCTAACTACTGGCGCCCCGGTGACGAAATCCACGTCGATCTGCTACCCGGTACCCCGTCAACAGATTGGCTTGTCGATATGAAGGCCAATCACGGGGCGAGCCTTCTCAAGACGGTATTAGCCCAAAAGCTGCCGCGTTCGGTGGTGAAAGAACTGGCAACGCTGTGGTGGCCGGAATCAGATCACAGGGCTTTAGCTGAATTTAGCGACAGTGCACTCTCTGAGATTGGTAGCAAATTGAACCAATGGCGCATGAAACCATCCGCCACGGAGGGTTATCGCACAGCCGAGGTTACGCTGGGTGGTATAGATACCAACGGTATTAGTTCGAAAACAATGGAATCCAATAGCCAACCGGGGCTATTTTTTATCGGAGAAGTCCTCGACGTCAGTGGGCATCTCGGGGGCTTTAACTTCCAGTGGGCCTGGGCATCAGGCTATGCCGCCGGGCTTTTCGTCTAAGGGCCTATAATCGTCTGATCAACCTGTCTGTATCAGAATTAGGCGGGATCAACTTTTCGTAGCCGTGTTAAAATATAGACTGGCCGACCTTATTTGAATCAAATGCTTCGTTTAGACAACCTCAAATTACCCCTCGATCATGCAGACACTGAACTGCTGGATGCGATTTGTCGCCGCGTGGAGATTGGATCTCACGAAGTGATCGATTTTGCCGTTTTCAAGCGAAGCTATGACGCACGAAACAAGGCGAACATTCAGCTGATTTATCAGGTTAATGTCCAAGTCGGTGCCGAGTTAGAAAAGACTCTGCTGGTTAGGAAAAACAAGGTCTGCAGGCCCGCACCGGATACGCGATATCAATTTGTGACGAAGGCTCACGGCACCTTTCCGAGCGAGGTCCAACAACGCCCAATCGTCGTTGGGTTTGGACCGTGTGGCATACTGGCCGCATTGCTGCTCGCGCAGATGGGGCTTCGGCCCATCGTTCTGGAACGCGGATCGAATGTCAGGCAACGAACCAAAGATACTTGGGGTTTTTGGCGTAAAAGTGAATTAAACACTGAGTCCAATGTTCAATTCGGTGAGGGTGGTGCCGGAACATTCTCGGACGGGAAGCTTTACAGTCAGGTAAAAGACAAACGGCACCTGGGCCGCAAAGTGCTTGATGAATTTGTGAAAGCAGGCGCTCCGGAAGAGATCCTTTTTTTAAGTAAGCCGCATATTGGTACGTTTAAACTCGTCACGATGGTTGAACACATACGTGCTGAAATCATCTACTTAGGTGGCGAGATTCACTTCGATACAAAAGTGGCGGACCTGCTCTGTGAGCCTTTTGTAAATCCCGAATTGAATGAAACGGATACTGGAACAACAGAGGGCGCAATTGAGGAAGTAACGAAGACAGAAAACGACGATGCACTTCGGCAAGTGACAGGCGTTCGCTTGGCGGACGGCAAGGTTTTGAACAGTCGCCATATAGTGATGGCGATAGGACATAGTGCGCGTGATACTTTTTCGATGTTGCTGGAGCAGGGCGTTTACATCGAACCAAAACCTTTCTCGATTGGTTTTCGTATCGAACATCCCCAATCGGTGATCGATCGAGCCCGCTTCGGTAAAAATGCTGGGCACCCGAAGTTAGGGGCAGCTGACTATAAGTTAGTACATCACTGCGCCAATGGCAGAAGTGTTTACAGTTTTTGCATGTGCCCGGGTGGAACAGTCGTTGCCGCGACCTCTGAAGAGGGCCATGTTGTCACAAACGGTATGTCGCAGTACTCGCGAAATGAGCGCAATGCGAACTCGGCCATCGTTGTAGGCATTAATCCCGAGATCGATTACCCAGAGCATGTGCTGGCCGGAATCGATCTTCAGCGAAAGCTTGAAAAACTCGCCTACGAGTTAGGTGGACGCGATTATTCTGCGCCGGCGCAACTCGTTGGGGATTTTCTCGTGGATGAGCCTTCCACAGCGCTGGCGTCAGCCCAACCTTCCTATAAACCGGGCATTAAACTTGGCGACTTATCTAAGGCGCTCCCGCAATTCGCGATTGACGCCATACGCGAGGCTATTCCTGTGTTCGACCGCCAAATTAATGGCTTTGCCATGTCTGACGCGTTACTCACAGGCGTAGAGACGCGCACGTCTTCACCCATCTGTATTAAGCGTGGTTCGGATTATCAAAATTTGCGAATGAAAGGTCTATATCCCGCCGGTGAAGGCGCGGGTTACGCCGGTGGAATTCTGTCTGCGGGAATAGACGGGATCAAGGTAGCAGAAGCACTGGCAGAATCGCTGCTGGGTTCAAGTGACGGCGACCTGACATCATCACACGAAGAGATAGATCACATAGATTAAACGTAAGAAAGGGTAGGCATGTCGTCGGGTGTAAATTGAGCGTGGACTCTTTTTTTATCCGCTATCCGGCATCAGCTATCAGTCTTAACGCAAGAAATAGCGTTTAAAACTCAGCGTCTTCATCCGTGTGACGTATGCAATTTTTTCGTGCGACTACTGTTTTAGATTTGGCCCGTTGCAGGTTAGTCAAATAAATGACGGCAACCAAAAAAGTTAGTGATCCAATGACAAGGTACATGTGTTATTCCAGCGGTTACATACAATGAATTACGACGTGGCTGTGAAAACGGATTACTCGACACCTGAATTTGTCTTTCAACTCATTCTTTCGCTGTAGTCCCAGGAGGTTATCCGCACAGGATCTAATCGGATGACATACTCTTCATCGACCCGACCAAGCAGCCATTTTGCAAGGCCATTGTTGGCGTTTCCCAGATAGTGTTCGATCAGACCGGATAGTATTTCCCCGGCATGGTCTTTAGTCAGAGTGGCAGTCGCTTTTCCCCTGACACCCTTGTAAGGAGGGTCATTCGGGGCTATCTCGAAAGCGCACTTCTTATTAGCCATGAGGTCCGAGACAAGTTGACTGTTTTCATGCGAAACGCATAGCAAGTCGCCTTCTTGGTCATCGAACAGGTACCAAACCGAGCATAGTGTTGGGTAACTATCTGTGCTGGTTGCGATTCGCATTGGCATTGTCGAATTTGTTAGATACGAGCGTACATCCGTTTCATTCCAAGCGCTGGATTTATTGAGATTCATTATTGTTTACCGCCTCTTCGAGTTACAACTTCAATTGGGAGCACTCGCAGACATCCTCTGTGCGAGGGTTATGTTCCGCTCCATTGGTTGGCTGGCCCAAAACTGCCGGAGTGCCAACATCGTTCTATTCTTTTCCACACCACATTGCTCAGCGACTTGAACCGGTCGCTTGCGATAGCCCGGTTTCGATACTAAACGGTTTCGATACTAAACGGTTTCGATACTAAACGGCGTCGATACCAAACAGTTTTGAAACCGTTCACATCCTTGCCAATCTGGTGCCGTAGAATTTTCCCAGACGTGCAATGACCACGTACCTGTTCGACTCAGGAAACATTCCTCTTATATGTTCTGTTGGCCGTGGAAGTTTCCCTAACATGCTTTAATGCGACGGCTGCTGGATCATGGCTGCATATCCTTTTCACTTTGGCAACCGGTGCGGATTTAACCAAGCTAACATGGTTGAGCGCAAGCAAAGAAGCGGAGAGTGCGGTGAATATTATGAGCTGTCTCTGATATAGCATCCATCTACAATTAGCCTTATTGCGTCAATAGCCCTGATTGGGAGGAAGCTCAATTGTGTCGCTGGCGAGAAGCAACAGGTGATTAGATTGTCTCCGTGTTGTTCCGGCAGCTGACTCTGTCCACAAAAATTCTGATGCGATTCATGGGATGGAGTTTCTTGAGGATATCTAATGCTGAATAAGCGTGTGTGACACTAGACACCATCTATTCTAGACACCATCTATTCTAGGCATCATCAATTCTAGGCAGCATTAATCCGAGACAACTAGCCAACGAAATACGCATACCGTGTCCAGACACATCGCCAGCGGGGCGGGCCACCTGCACCGATACTGAATTTTTTAAACTGGCACTTAAGTACCCCACGCAAACATAGGTGTTCACCTGACGGTAATGAAAGTGTATCTTCGGAGCACTCTCAAAGGGAATAGTCTTGTGAATCAAGTTGTTTTTATTACAGGTAGTGCGGTGGGTATTGGTCGCGAGGTGGCAACGAGTTGGGCGAAAGAATCCGCCACGATTGTGGCGCTGGACATAGATGCCGCCGAAAATAAGATTACACACTCGCTGGTTGAAGCTGCTGGCGGTACCTGCCTCAGCTATACCTGCGATATTGGTGATCGTGACGCTGTGCGTGCAGTTTTTGATGATCTAAGCGGAAAAATCGATCACATCGACCTGCTCTTGAATAACGCAGCGGTGTATGGCGACACCAAATTGACCTCCGCTGACTGGGACACTCAAACCCGAGCGTTCGATATTGCGATGGGATCTTGTGCAAATGGGGCGTTTTACTGTACGGCAGCCGCAGTACCTCTTCTGGAAAAGTCCGGTACGTCAAACATCATCAACATTTTGACGGATCATGTCCGCCCCGGGTTCTACCTAACCGGTGGACCTGCAACGGGATACGATTGCGCGAAGTTTGCGCTCTGGCGGTTGACTGAAAGCTGGGCCGAGGAACTCAAAGAAATGGGTGTCCGTGTAAACGGGCTTTGCTTCGGCGCGACCGATACGCCGATGCTCCGCGAGTTTGCACCGCAGGCGGTGGAAAATGGGATGAAAGTGGAAGATCTCGATTTGGCTATTCGTCATGTCATCAATCAAGGGCCGGAAGGGGACACTGGAGTCAGCTATGATTTCGGTATGGGACCGACGCCTAGAGCTACCAGTTTGGAACAAATCGAAGCGATCAGAAAGTAGCGCCAGACCAGTGAGGCAGGCCAACTGCATCGACACGGGATAATGCGTTGGTCATGCAGTTGTATCGCCGGCAAGAATAGATGGCATCGAGGTCGCGGAGCACCGGCGACATTGTTGCTGGGACGAACCTATAGCGACTTAGCCGGGCCAGGCAGTCAGATACATCGCATAGAAATAACGCCCATTCAAAAGAGAATGTGGCTTAGCTAACTGTCCGAGGAACCCGGTTCGCTTTACGCTAGTATTCCTCTAGGTAGTGGTTTGCGAGGATCGATGTATGAACCACAGTATGCTCATCCAGCGGATGACCGGCGATTTCACAAGGTCTCATTGTGCGGCGTAC
>JBLIIB010000200.1:0-8321 GCA_047634795.1 Candidatus Azotimanducaceae bacterium
TATATTACTCGTTAAAGCCCGACAACCCGGCCACCGATATCGCCTGCAATTGCGGCAGGGTGAATTGACGATACTGTCTAACTTAAATGGTGATGGCTATCAGGTGGCGGTGACGCAAATCGCCGGGAATTCCTTCGAAAACGTTCAGTGGTTGTCTGGTATTGCAGGTCAGATCCTCGATTTTGAACGCTCCGGACAAGCCGTGGCGATCCATCGTCGTCAGGGGATGAGTGAATTCATTAGTGTGATCAATATTGAATCGGGAAAGATCAATGATGTTGCTTCGAGCGAGCCCGGGGAATCGCTAAAGCTTTTGCCTTTCGATGCATGGGAAAACGAGGTTCGTTTTCGGCGTGAAGGGTTCAGTCAGCCATCTCAATCATTCGGTTTTAGCATTCAGTCGGGATTGCTGCGCAGCATCGACCCGACAGCTGCGCCTTCTGGACTCGGGGCTTCTGGATTAGTGCCCGCCGGATTAGACACTGCGGATTACCGCGCAGAACTTCGCTGGATAACGGTTAGAGACGGCGCATCGGTACCGGTGACGATCATGTACCGCAAGGATCGTGAGATGACGGGCAGTCCACTACTGGTGACGACCTATGGCGCCTATGGGATTAGTGCGGCTTTTCGGTTTGAGCCTCGCAGGTTCCCTTTGCTGGATCGCGGCTTTGTACTCGCACACATCCATGTGCGCGGGGGTGGTGAATTGGGTGAGCGTTGGCATCGCCTGGGTTCACGAAGCAACGGCATGAATAGCGTGACCGATTTCATCGATGTGACCAAACAGTTGGTGGCGGACGGTTTTGGCGATGGAGATCGCGTTTACGCGCAGGGTGCATCGGCAGGCGGTGCTGTGATTGCTGCGGCTATTAATCAAAAGCCCGCGTTGTTTCAGGCGGTGATTCTACGTGCTGCTTTTTTCGACATCATCAACACATTGGCCAGCGAAGATCAGGACCTAACCTTCAGCGATCATCTGGAGTGGGGTAACCCCAAGATCCCTGAACAATTTGGATGGCTTGCGAGCCTGTCACCGTATGAAAACATCAGCGCTCAGCCTTACCCGGACATGCTTCTATTAGCCGCATCTAACGATCGACGCGTGGGTTTGCATGAAAGTCTTAAATACCTCGCGCGAGTCAGGCACTTGAATACGGGTCAAAATTTGATGCTCATTGACATCGATAATAATAGCGGCCATCTTGGCGTTACAGACCAATATAAAAAACGTCGTCAGGTGACATTGGAGCAGAGTTTCTTGCTAAGCAGGCTGCAAACAATTCATCCGTAGACGATTCATCTAGAGACACGTCATCAATAGACAACTCATCTAGACAAAAGGCAATGATGATTCGCTCATCGCAATATTGATTGGAGTGGCAGTTTGGAGCTACATCAGAGGGTAAAGATTCCTGTTCCTCAGGCGCAGGTTTGGCAGGCGTTGAATGATCCGGTGACACTCAAGGGTTCACTGCCGGGTTGTGAGGCGTTTGATTCAACGACCGAAAACCAATTTATGGTGATACTCCTCGCCAAGGTGGGTCCAGTGAAAGCTCGATTCAACGGCGAGGTGACGCTGACGGAAGTGAATCCACCCCATTCCTATAAAATCAGCGGTGCAGGCAAAGGTGGTGTAGCGGGTTTTGCCAAGGGCGGAGCGGAGGTGGCACTCGAATCGCTTGATGATGGCGCTGCCACCCAAATGACTTACAAAGTCACAGCATCGGTCGGCGGCAAACTTGCCCAGATTGGTTCGCGCCTGGTGACGGGCGCCGCGAAAAAAATGGCCAACGATTTTTTTTCTGGGTTCGTGCGCCAGCTAACGGGTGACGAGTCGATGGAAGTGCAAATAGAAACGATAGAAACCTAACGATCAAGTTAAGGAGTAAATCATGGCAGTCACGGTCAACGTGAACATCAACGGCAAGGCAGTCACACAGGAATGTGCGGCAAACACGACATTGGTCGAATTGCTGCGAGAAAATTTAGGCCTCACAGGTACGCATGTAGGCTGCGATACCACACAGTGTGGCGCCTGTACGGTGCATTTGAATGGTCGCGCTGTGAAATCCTGCACAGTGTTGGCCGTCCAGTGTGAAGGTGAATCTGTCACAACGATTGAGGGCTTGGGGAGCGCCGACGACCTGCATCCCATGCAAGAAGCCTTTCGAGAATGTCACGGCCTGCAATGTGGGTTTTGTACGCCGGGCATGATTATGTCGGCGGTTGATCTTGTGCATCGTGAAGACAATATCTCCGAGCAGGTGATTCGTGAAGGACTCGAAGGCAACATCTGTCGATGTACGGGTTATCACAATATTGTGAAGGCCGTAGAACTGGCTGCAAAGAAGATGAGGAACTAACCGATGGTTGCGACAAGCATCGGCAAACCCATCCGTAGAAAGGAAGACCTGCGATTTATTACCGGTAAGGGTAACTACACCGACGATATCAATCTGCGGGGTCAGACCTACGCCTATTTTGTACGCTCGCCCTACGCGCATGCGCTCATTACCTCTATCGATGTTTCGGATGCCGAATCGGGCAAGGGCGTGTTGGCAGTCCTCACAGGCGAACAGGTTGCCGAGGACGGTCTTGGGTCATTACCCTGTGGCTGGATGATCCATTCCAAAGATGGCAGTGAGATGAAGCAGCCGCATCATCCCGTGATGGCGGCAAACAAGGTGAACTACACGGGCGAGCCTGTGGCTCTGGTGATCGCAGAATCAGTGCGCGAAGCCAAAAATGCGGCAGAACTTGTCGCCGTAGAGTACGAAGAGAGAGCTGCCGTTGTCTCTATTGCCGACGCACAATCCGCGCAGCCAATTTATGAAGAGGTGCCTCGAAACACCTGCTACGAATGGGAATTGGGTGAAAAGGCATCAACCGATGAGGCCATTGCTAATGCGGCCCATGTCACGCGGTATGAATTGACGAATAACCGGCTCATTCCCAATGCACTAGAACCCAGAGCGGCGATCGCAGACTACAACACCGGCACTGAAGATCTGACGCTTTATACGACGAGTCAGAACCCCCACCTCGCAAGATTGATTCTTACGGCGTTCGTTCAGCTTGCGCCAGAACACAAATTGCGCGTCATTGCGCCAGACGTGGGTGGCGGCTTTGGCTCAAAAATTTTTGTATACTCCGAAGAAACGGCCATTGCCTGGGCGTCCAAACGCTTGGGGCTGCCAATTAAGTGGACCGCTGAGCGTTCGGAATCTTTCCTCGCTGACGCCCATGGCCGTGATCACGTCACAGTTGCGGAATTAGCTCTGGATGAGCAGGGTATGTTCACGGGTTTCCGGGTGAAAACAACGGCGAATATGGGCGCCTACCTTTCTACCTTCGCATCGGCGGTACCGACCTACCTTTATGGAACACTGATGGCGGGGCAATACAAAACGCCCAACATCTACGTGGAGGTCGACTCGGTTTTTACGAACACAGCCCCGGTTGATGCTTATCGTGGCGCTGGCCGACCTGAGGCAACTTTTGTGGTTGAACGTACCGTCGAATTGGCCGCGCGTGAGCTGGGAATTGACCCATCAGAACTCCGCCGCCGAAACATGATTCAGCCCCTTGATTTCCCTTATCAGACACCGGTCGCGCTCGAATACGACACGGGTGATTTTGAGGCGAGCCTCGATGAGGCGCTAAAGCTTGCCGAATACGAGGCGTTTGCCGATCGAAAAGCAGTCTCTGAATCAAACGGTAAGCTTCGGGGTATCGGGTTCAGTTGTTACATCGAAGCCTGCGGGTTGGCGCCCTCTAAGGTGGCGGGCGAGCTCGGTGCTGGCGTGGGCCTTTGGGAATCCGGTGAAGTGCGTGTTAATCCTACGGGCAGCGTCACGGTACTTACCGGCACACATAGTCACGGGCAGGGGCATGAAACCACCTTTGCGCAACTCGTGGCGAGCCGACTTGGCATATCTGTCGACGATGTTGAAGTGGTGCACGGAGACACGGGCAAGCTCGACTTTGGCATGGGGACTTATGGCTCCAGATCACTCGCCGTAGGCGGCTCTGCATTAGCAAAGGCAGCCGACAAAGTTGTCGAAAAAGGGCGATTGATCGCGGCCCACCTCATGGGCGCTGACGCTAACACCATTGATTTTGAAGACGGCGAGTATCGGGTAAAAGAAGGCAATCAGGCGAAAACGTTTCAGGAAATTGCGTTTGCGGCTTATGTGCCTCACGACTATCCGGAAGACCTGGAACCCGGATTAACTGAAAAAGCATTTTACGACCCGGATAATTTCACCTTTCCCGCGGGAACACATATCTGCGAGGTAGAAATTGACCCGGACACCGGCGTCGTAAGTATCGACCGTTTTACCGCGGTCGATGATTTTGGCACGATTATCAATCCCATGATCGTTGAGGGTCAGGTTCACGGTGGTATCGCCCAAGGGATCGGTCAAGCATTGATGGAAGAATGTGTCTACGATCAGGAAGGTCAACTGCAAACCGGCTCTTACATGGATTACTGCATGCCGCGGGCAGATAATCTACCCTACTTCACGGTGGGTGGCACGGTAACACCCTGCACGCACAATCCGTTGGGGGCGAAGGGTTGCGGTGAAGCCGGTGCGATAGGTTCACCCCCGGCTGTCATCAATGCTGTGACCAATGCTGTGGGTGTCGCTGACATCAGCATGCCGGCCACGCCCGAAAAAGTCTGGCGCGCCATTCGAGAATCGAGGATCTAATCATGTACGATTTCAACTATCACAAGCCGGCTTCGATTGAGGATGCGGTAAAACTATTTGAGTCTGCTGAAGACGGTATTTATCTTGCGGGTGGACATACCTTGCTTCCGTCGATGAAGCAGCGGTTAGCGGCGCCGAGCGACGTGATCGATCTTGCCGGACTCACCGAACTTAACGGTATTGACTATGCTGGCGCTGATCTTGAGATTGGCGCTTTTACCCGACATGATCACGTCGCAACCTCCGCCGTGGTCACGTCAGTGATCCCTGCGTTAGCGGCGCTCGCTGGCGGTATCGGTGATGCGCAGGTACGTAATCGTGGCACGATGGGCGGCTCTGTGGCGAATAGCGATCCGGCTGCGGATTATCCCGCAGCTGTCTTAGGCCTTGGTGCTGAACTGGTGACGAATAAACGAACAATTGCCGCTGATGATTTCTTCACGGGTATGTTTGAAACGGCGCTGGAAGAGGGCGAACTGCTCACAAAGATTCGTTTCCCGAAACCTGAAGCCGCCGTTTATGTGAAGTTTCCTAATCCGGCCTCACGCTATGCCACGGTCGGTGTCTTTATTGCAAAAACAGCGGACGGCGTGAGGGTGGCGATAACGGGCGCCGCAGCCAGTGTGTTTCGTTGCACTGAAATGGAAGCGGCTCTTAATGCCGATTTTTCTACAGAGGCGATTGCTGATATCACTTTAAGCAACGATATGATGAATAGTGATTTGCATGCTACCGCAGAGTACAGGGCGCATCTTTGTGTTGTGATGGCGAAGCGAGCGGTTTTGCAGTTTTAGGTAACCTCTGATTAGAGTCTATTTGTCGGGCGGCGCAGGCTACTACTGCGCTCGGACCGCACCAAAACATATGCGCCCGAGCCGGAGCGCCGGACCGCTTGTCCTGGACGGGGCGTCCCCACCAGCGTGGCCCGACACAAATATCTATTTAATCAGAGCATCCCTAGAAGCGCTTAAGTTTTTTCTAACCTAAGCGTTAGAACATTGACTCAACACGTTGCGGGCCATCGCTAATCGATCAACTCTGCGCCCGGGCATAGAGTCCCAGTAGTACGAGAAAACACCGACTGCGATGGCGAGTGCCCAGGCGCGGCCTCGCAGCCACTGTGCTTCGCTTACACCCAGCCTGGTTCTGAAGGCCTCACGTGCGTTAGGATTAAAAATCTCCCACGCGCCGTGTAGATCGATCGTGGGATCTCCAATCGACAAGCAACCAAAATCCAGTACGCCAGAGAGTTTGCCGTTTGTGATGAGCAGGTTTTCGGCGACCAGGTCTGCGTGGTACCAGCAATCAGTTGTGACTTCAGTGGCGCAAGGGAGCGCCAGGCTTTGGGCCCAAACAGATGAGATCAGGTCCAGATCAACGTCGATATAAAGGTCTAGACCTTTGATTGAACGACACTGTTCAATGGTTTTTTTCATCCACGGGTCGAATTCGATTAACGGTCGGCCCCGATACCAACGCAGAGACTTATCAAGAATAGCTTCTTGGGGAACTTCGATGTTTCGAAGTGCGACAATGAAATCTGCGAGATCATTGGCCATTAGCGTATTGCCAGGGTAGATAGAATCGCCTGGTTGATAAGCCGGTAATAACTCCCCATCGAGCCAACCTGCAATCGACCAATTTTGTTCATACGCATTAGTGGGACTACCCATGGCAACAAGCTTAGGCACGGCAACAGGCAATTGATCGGCAAGTGCCGGTAACCAGCGGAACTCCTTTTGAATCGCTGTGGAGCCGTCAGGCTGCCTTGGTAATCGGACGACTAGATTGTCGCTTAATCTGAACAGGATATTACTTGAGCCTGAAGCACCGGATTGTCGCAATGACAGGCTGGAATATTCGGGGAACTCGTTGTCGACGAGCGTGCGAACCAGATCGAGGCTAATTGGAATTTCATCGGTATGAAGTGAGTGATGTGTCATCTCTTTTCCGTCAGGAAGTTTTCATTACACGACACACGCGAATCGAGCGCTGGCGTGTACGTGTAGGCCGGGGGGCATAAGCACTGAAGAAAGTCTTTGACGAAAGGCAATATTCAGCGCTAAGAACCCGCTACGCGTTGTCTTCCGCTCTGAGCTTTACAAGGTGGTTATAAAATCGCACTAACACCTCATAAGGCTGGGAGCCAAACACAAACAAATCCCTGCTCATAAACGTTGGCACACCGGTGACACCTTCACCCCATGCTCGATCCCAATTAGCCTGAACGTGACTGCTGAACGATCGTGCCCGTATCACTTCGCGTACGGCTTCGCCGTCGAGACCGACCGACTGGGCAATTTCAACTAGCGTGTCAGCGTCGCTGATGGTTCTGTCATCGACAAAGTAAGCGATAAACATCGCGTCATGAAACGCTTCACCACCTTCCTGAGTGTCGGCCCATGCGCCGACTTCCTGCGCAACCCTGCTGTTATCGAGTCTTGTTCGCTTTTCGTAGGGGAGACCGGCTTCGGCCATCAGCGTGCGCAAATGATTGCCGGCGGCCTTTGATTGTTCTTTATCGCGATTCTTATACAGGTCTTTCATTGCTATGCCTTCCGGCGGCGTTTCCGGATGAAGCGGGAAATGCAGCCAGCGGGTTTCTACGTTCTTTTGGGCCTTGAGTTTTTCAATACTGACCGTACTGAGATAACACCAGGGTCATATATAGTCTGAAAATATTTCGATTAGAATGGGTTCGTCGTTAATGAGGTCTGTAGACATTTTTTTCCCCAACAGATTTAAGAAGTTGAAAGACTGATGAATTAAAAAGACTGATGAATTAGAAAGGGTTGTCGCTGAATCAACGCAATGCACTTACAGTCAAAAGAATGTCCGTAGCGAAGTGGGCAAGTGCAAATATTTTTGTTTCCTAAAAGTTTTGTTTCCCAACATATAAGTGACTGACCGGTTTCGAAACATAGCTGACTGACCTGCCCCAATTGTACCTATATCGTCAGAAAGCACCATCTGGTCGACGGGCCGCGCAGTTCGTGACCCCTAAACCAGTACACGGCCGTCATTTCTCATCACTGCTTAAGCCTCCGTTACCGCGGTAACGTTGGGAAATTCTGCCAGCGGCAATCATTCGTCCTTTTGCGCTGCTGCCTTGGCTTGCATGGTGCGAGGATCGAACTTCCAATCACCTTCATAGCGGGGAGCATATTTTTCATAGGCCGCCATCATCTCGTCATAACGGTGCTTGATCCAGACGACATTGAATGAATGAGACACCACGTAGTACTCCCCCGCTAATATCTGGGGGAAGGCAATACCGGTATATTCTTCAACATCCATGGGTAGATCACCCGCCATCGCAGTCATCTCTGACTTTACAAAACCGGGGCAGATGAAGGATACATCGATGAAATCGGGTGTTTCTTCGCGCAGGGCATCGGTCATGGAGTGCAGGCCGTGTTTAGCGCTCTCATAGGCGAACATGCCGGGCACAATATTGAAGAACGCGTTTTCCGATCCAACATTGTAAATCGCTGCTTGAGTTCCGCGTGCAGCAAAGCGCTTGCCGAATACCGAACACCCGTTCAACACGCCCATATAGTTTACGTTCATCAAGTGCTGGACCTTATCTAAGTCTGCGTCGAT
>JBLIIB010000201.1:0-8299 GCA_047634795.1 Candidatus Azotimanducaceae bacterium
TGACTGATGTCAGCAGTTCGTGATCGAATTCTCGGCCTATTACCGCGGCAACCTGAGCAACGTAGCGAGCTGCGCCCAGTTGGTCGACGCGCCTGCTCAGGGTGTCGTTCAGTGTCTCAGGTACCTGGAAACTTCGCGCTAAATCGAGCTGTACCTGACCGTTTATTTCCGTAATAACACCGGTTTCAACTAATGCGTGAGTAAGCTCTTTTACAAATAGAGGGTTACCGTCTGCTTTTGAGATGATGAATTCTGGGACTTCTGCGTTGATGACTTTGTTGCCAAGATGTTCACGAATCAGCCGGGTTAACTCTTCTTCACCGAGTTGACCCAGCGTAATTTGATCTAACGGCACTTTCCCCAATCTCTCGACGCTAAATTCGGGCCGTGCCGTAACGATAATCATCAGGCCGCCGTCGGTCTGTGATTCAAAAAGGCGTTTCAGAAAATCGATGGTTGACTGGTTAACCCAATGGGCATCTTCAAGCGAGATAATGACGCGCTGGTCTTGAGCTACTAAACGCGTGATGTTGATCAGCAGCGTTTCTATCTGTCCGTAGTCTTTCTGGGAAATTGAGTTCTCCGGTGAAAGAAACTCGACCAGTATATTTTTACTGTCCGTATCAGTAATTGAGAGTGAATCAAGAAAGTGGTGAATTTTCTCGATTCTTGGTTCGTCAGGTCGTCGTTCGCTGAGGCCAATGGTTTGATTTAGGAATCGGCGCAATGGCTGAAAGGCGCTGTCTGATCGATAGGCGCTGCATCTGTGAGTCACCCAGACCGAATCACCCGCTATTTGATGCTCGAACTCGTGAAGCAGGCGTGACTTACCAATGCCAGCCTGCCCCGAAACGAGCACAAAGCTATTGCTCTTCTGTGCAATTGCGAACTGCTCTTCGAGACGCGCTAATTCGAATTGGCGACCCGTAAGGGTGCCCATGTCATGTTGTCGATCAATATCGAAACGGCGCACTTCTTTATGGTTCAATACGTTAAACACTTCTAATGGCTCGCTGAGCCCTTTTACGTCTCGATGACCTAATGGCACGACTTCGAATAAGCCGCGTGTTGCCTGATAGGTTGGCTCACTGATCACGAGTGTGTTTGACTCGGCAATGGCCTGCATCCGTGCTGCGACGTTTGGTGTGTTGCCTACGAGCAAACGTCCTTCGCCGCCCACATTGGTGATCACACCACTGCCATGATGGATGCCGACCCGCACTTTAAGATCGTATTTATCACCTGCCATCGACTTGATGTCATTAATAATATCCAGACCAGCGCGAATCGCATGTTCCGTCGCATTCTCTAGTGCGGAGGGATATCCAAAGTAAGCCATCACCCCGTCCCCAAGAATTTGGGCGATGAAGCCGTTCTGTTTGAATACGGCATTTTTTACGATGCTTTGATAGATTTCGAGCACCTCGGGCACGTCGTCATCATTAATAGAGGCGGTATAGCGGGTAAAGTTGACGATGTCGCTGAATAGTACAGTGACCTGCCGTCGCTCCCGATCGCCGGATTTGAGCAGTGCGAAGGTCTGACCGCAGCGGCCGCAGAAGTTCATTTCCTCATCGCTAGGCTGGTTACATTTTACGCAGTCTTTCACGATGAGGTTTTATCCAAAGATTGTTGAAGCGCGCGCCAAACCTTGGCGGATTGTTTTGAAGCTCGGCTGAGCCCGTTGTTTGGTAAAGATCGTGATAAACCCGATGCAACGCTTGCTATCGTGTCGGCCGTATTGGCGGCCAAGGTTCTGACTAGACCGTGTCGGCCTGCCTTAAGGCGAAATAAGCTTCTCGGAATTGACTGCGCCATTTCGTTGCCCAGGTTGAATTGCCTCAATATAGCAAATGACTCGTGCCAGGCGTAACCAATCAAGTGCTCCTCCATGAGCAGTGTCTTTGCAGGAAGACCCTGAGCTCGCGCCGCGAACCTTGTTGTGTCTGCATCGATCAGATAGCGCCCGAATGCCACGGCATCTGAGATCCCCTTGTTAAAATAGACACCTAGCACGGCAGTACCGGATTGAGCCGCATCTCCTAGCACTAGTGTTCGATTAGAAGGCACGGCAGAAGTGACCCACCCGGGCTCCTGTCGAATGAGCAAGGGAGCTGACGTCATTGCCGCGTTGAGATCGAGCGACGCTGCGATATCAATGAGATGTTGCTTGATATTGTGCTGGCCCGCATTTTTGGGCAAGTTGGTGTAGAGCACAGTTTCGTTAGCCATGCCAAAGAGTGCGGCATGTTCGCCTGCGATTTCCTTGACGACTAATTGTCCGGTTCGGTCCGGATCCTGAAATTTCACGAGCGCAATATCTACGGCGTGTGGCAAGCGGTTTTTGCTGATTTGAAGGTGTCGTAGTGCGCCGTGTCTATCGCTATTGGCACCATCTGCGATAGCAAGAGTTTGAGCACGGATGGTGTTTGTTGTGGTGGTAACGATGATTTCTTTTACCGTCTCAATATGTTCGATGTGTTGATCAAAGTAACATTCGATAGCGGGATTCGACTGAACTTGTTCAAACAATCTTTGTTCGACGATGGCAATCGAAGTCATCGCGACAATTCTGCGCCGAAAAGCTAACGGGCCTAGATCATCTGAGCTGGGACCCTCAAAGCGGTCGGGCATCTGATGGTAGGGAATGGATTGTGGCGGTTGATGGTCGTCTGTGAAGAGTAATGCGTGATTGATTGCGAAGAAATCGCTCTTCAAAATGTTTAGCCCAACATTACTCAAGTTCACGAGGGTCTGCTCGTCAACAATAAGTGCTTGAAATCGTGATTTGCTGTCATCCCGGTGATTGAAATGCGGCCGTTTTTCTAGGACCGCCACCCGCTTTCCAGTTCGAGCCGCCTCCAGGGCGGCCATCAACCCAGTCGGGCCGGCACCGATTACAATCACATCGCGTTTGAGAACGTCCACGCTGCACCTTCTGATAATGAGAATAGGCTACCTACTGGTTGGGTCAGACTCAAGCCAATCTTGAATTTCGCGATTGATGAATCGATATTGCTCCAAATGGGGCCAGTGTCCCGAATTTTTGACTATTTTTGTTGTGTGGTTCCTGACATGAGAAAGCCGATTGTCCGCACGATTCCAGATGACAAACGGGTCGTTTTCCCCCAGCAATGAGAGGACGGGAATGTCTATGTTTACGCGCAGATGTTGTTTTCCCCACCATTGCGGATCAGCATTGGCGCGATACCAATTTGCCATCGCCCTGATGGCTAGGGGTTTATTTAACTGACTTTCGTACATGTCGATTAATCTTTGATCTATTTTTTGGTCTATTTTATTTTGATCAGGGCCGCCTGAAGCCAACATCGAACGTCGATAATAGATTGACCAAAGTCTTTCGGGTGACGCCAGTGCCCATTCAGCGACCCCTGGGATCAATACCGCGGGCAGGTATCCTGCTCGTTTGAGCTGAGAGAGGCTGTTCATGGGGTATATCTCAGCGGGATGGTTCGACCCAATGGCGATAAACCTCTCGATGCCTCGCGGTTTGTTCATCAGGAAAAACCACCCGAGTAAGGCGCCCCAGTCGTGACCTATCAAAGTTACGGGTTGATTCCCCCAAGCCTTCAGGACGTCTTCGATATCATCGACTAAATGCTCTATTCGATAAGCGCTAACCTGGGTGGGACGCATCGATTTACCGTAGCCTCTAAGGTTCGGTGCCCAAACAGTGAAGCCCATGTTCACCAACATATTGATTTGGCGATGCCACGTGGTCGCGTGCTCCGGGAAGCCATGAAGACACAGCGCAAGGTTATTGCCCGTGCCGGCTTGATAGGTTTCGAGCGGACCGCTTCGGGTTTGTATGGTGATAATCTCGGGCAAGGGTTTTAGCCTCTTGTCAGGCTGGTGCGGATGTTTGTTAGCGATCTCGCTCGGACAAGCTCGCGCAAAGCCGTCTTTATAGTGAGTGTCTCCGTATCACTACCGATCAATTTGGGCTCGTATTTTCCTGCCCGCCTCTCGAGTCTGGGCCGCTTGAAAACCATTTCAGACTCCCATAGCAAGTTGGCTGCCATTAGGAGACCAAGTGAATCGGCTAGGGTGCCGAAGGATGGCTCTTGTGCATGCATTAGCGGGTTGTTTCCCATTGGGTTAATTTTCGGCGTCTTGACGCCCTCAATGTCGAGTAATAGGTGTCGCGTATTAGTGTTTCCTAAACGGTGCAGCCTAACCGGTCCATCCCAACTACAGAGAGAGAGTATCTGAAATTGTGACTTTTTTTACAGATTTTGCAGGTTGGATACTGATAATGAGGCTTGGATAAATTTGTTTCGGAGCAAGCAGTTGATTTCTTTACTCGACCAGGAGGCCAGTGTGACTATCACTCTTGGTGAAAAGGTCACGGTTAGGATTGAAGAAAGCGCCGTCCATGGGTTTTTGTGGAGTCCGCCAAGAATCAAGGGGGATGGCCTGTCCCTCGATGGCTCGCGCTCACTGAGAATCAACGATCCCCAGGTAGAGTATCGTGAGTTTGTATTTCGAGCACATCATTCCGGTCGCAATCTTGTGTCCGCATCGTTGCGGCAAGCAGGGCTTGAAGAAGGCATCAAAAATTTTTCGATGATTGTTGATGTCCTGGAGCCAGCGCAGCTAAACGTAGTGCTATCATGACATCATGAGCATCCTAAAGACCGTTTCGATCTTTGCTGGATTAACTGATGATGAAGCCGCTGCGCTTGAAGAGCAGGCGCTTAAACGGCGTGTCCAGAAAAACACGATCGTCATTAACGAAGGTGATGATTCTGATTCCATGTATATCATCCTCAAAGGGCGAGTCAGGGTTTATCTGAACGATGCCAACGGCAAGGAAGTTGTGATCAATGACATGGGGCAAAATGACTACTTTGGAGAGTACGCGTTACTCGATGGCAGCAAACGCAGCGCTTCGATAATCACTGCTGAAGAATGCAACTTCTTGGTCATCAGCAAAGCAATAATTTTAAACACATTCCGTGACAATCCGGACACTGCTTTTTCGTTGATCGGTGATCTGGTAAACCGAATTCGTGAACTCACTTTCACGGTGAAAAATCTGGCGTTGATGGATGTGTATGGGCGTGTTGCGAGCACGCTACTGAGTTTTGCGACAGAACAAGACGGATTGATGATCACGGAAATTCGATTGACCCAACAGGATATTGCCAACCGTGTGGGTGCCTCCAGAGAAATGGTTGCCAGGATTATGAAAGATCTGGAGACGGGCGGTTACATCTCCAAGAAAGGTAAACATATTGTGATTAACGAAACATTGCCGCTGGGTTACTAGCTTCAGCTAGCAGTCCAACTCATTGACTAATCCAAGATTAGTGATAGCAAAAATCCAAACGATCCCAGGGGATAAAATCCCCGCAGCTATCTAAGCTGCAACCGCTACACAATCTCTTAATCGACCTTTGGCACGGCTGATCACACGATCATAGTGCTGTTGAGAAAGCGCCAATGCATCGCAAATCTCGTTCTTACTTTGATCGCAAATATAGCGACGCGTTAGGATTTCACGATCGCGTGGAACGGTGAGTCCCTTAATGAGGCTTTCCAATAGCGCTGTATTTTCCATAGCCAGGCATTCATCTTCTGGCGAATCCTGTTCGCAGGCCAGGTCACCCATAGAATCCATTAACTCGACCTGGTTGTCTTTTCTTCGTAGCCAACCAAGGAAACTGAACTTCGCCGTCGAAAAAATAAAGCTAGTGAGCTTCTCGGGTTTGTAGATTTGTTCTGCTCGGAGCTTTTGCAAAACGAGTATCAGAGTCTCGTGAGTCAGATCTTCTGCACGAATGGAGTCTCCGGTCAGCTTGATCAGCATCGCGTAGATCATGGGTCGAAACTTGATGGCGAGCTTGTCTTCAGCGCATTTCGTTCCTGCAATAACCTGGCTGACCAAGAGCTTGTCTTCGCGCTCCTGCCTTGTCAGTAAAGGGGATAGTGGAACGACTTCTGCTGAGGTCTTGGAGAATACTTCTGAGTTGAGGATTGTATGATCAACAAGTACAGAAATCTGCTGTTCTATGTCAGCTTCTAAACGTCCTAGCGTCAATTCCATTTTCGCGTGTCTCCGTTCTCGTGAAGACAAGATACAATTCCCGGCGAAGACGGGCTGTGACTTATTCACACTAAAAAGTGTGAATAAGTCACAGAATTGACTGATTACTCCTTAATATCTCGTGTTTGAATGGTTGGCGCGTGCTTGGCCGGCGGTTAGGCCTTTAAAAACTGCTCGATTCTATCGAATGCCTGCGCGAGCACTGCTGTTTCGTGGGTCAGAGACAACCGAACGTGTTGGCGGGTTTGCGTGCCAAAGCCTATGCCCGGGAGCACCGAAACTCCAACGTCATTCAGCAGGCGACGTGCAAAGGTCCCGCCATCGGTTGCCACTGCTGAGACGTCAATCATCAGAAACATACCTGCGTCAGGACGCTGGCAGGTGATGCCTGTCATAGCGCTGATGCGTTCCAATGCGTAGTCGCGTCGTTCTTTATATTCCTGCTTGATGGATACGATGTAATTCGCATCATTTTCCAATGCGAAGGCTGCTGCATCCTGTATGAACTGACTGCAACCAAATACGGTGGCTGAGGTGAAACTTAACAGTGGCTGGATCGCCGCGGGTGGAGCAACAACCCAGCCCAGTCTCCAGCCCGTCATGGCATGTGATTTTGATAAGCCGTCAATGATGATGATGTTGTCGAGGTTCGATGCCGCTCGCCGGGCTGAAACATGCTGCTTTTCGAAAGCCAGCATCGAATAGACTTCATCGCAGATGAGCCAGAGGTTTTTTTCTGCCGTCATTTCTGCGAGTTGTCGGAGGTCGGCTTCATCTATCACGTGACCGGAAGGGTTGCCTGGCGTGTTCAGCAGCAATGCTTTGGTGGCTGGTGTAATGGATGACTCGATGGCTTGTAGATTGAGAGCAAAGCCCTGATTGGCTTCCGTGGGTACGCGCACAACTTTGCATCCTATGGCATCGAAGATGCCCTCGTACCCCACGTAGGTAGGCTCCGCTACGATTAACTCATCAAGCGGGTTCAGCAAGCAGGACAACACCGTGAATATGGCATTGGTTGCGCCGGGGAAAACGATCACGTTGTCCGGCGATGTGGTTTTCCCGGATGAACGTGTCTCAATGTCGGCGATTTTGTTGCGCAACGACAGCTCTCCCATACCCGGTGAGTAGTGAGTTCGTCCTCGGTATAAGCTGGTGACCGCGTGTTCAATGATTGGGTCGATTGTATCCAGATCAGGGTCGCCCACTGACATAACAATGATGTCTTCGCCCTTCGCCTGGCGATTGAGCGCATCAGTGTGAACTTGCCAAAGGTCTTCGTTGGCGCCGATTAGACGGTTGGCGCTTTCACTGAATTGGGGGCTGAATGTAGGGCTGGATGGGGTGTTAGACACTTGAATGCCGCCGTTAAAACTTCGGTTGGTCGAAGTCTACTCTCAGTTGTGTCGAACCAACACAGATGAATGAACCTCGGCCACGTTGGCTCTGGAGCTTCAATTCCGCGTGATGATCGCGATGTCGTGTCTGTATTAGCTGCGATGAAGGCGCCAACCGGTAGCGGAGTAAACCTTCTCGCGGGTAAACTTTGAGCAGTGAATTTTGATCTAGCGTTATGGCGTCCTAACTGTTGGTTCGTCCTTTGCCTCTCGCGATGTTGTGCGGGTGCTTAATGCCCGAGACCTTTGCTGGCAGCGATAAATCTTTGCATCGCGTTATCAAAACCGGAAACACAACCGACCTTGAATACGAATGTCAGTATTCTGACCGCGACAGATCAACGAAAAGTAGAGCTTGGTTTTTTGTTTATCTCCGATAGAAAAGTAGCAGCCGTCGGTACAAGTAATCCTATTGAAAAATTGTTTCCCATGAATGAAACCCTGCTCTTATCTGGGGAATGGACAACTGTTTGGATTAACTGAACCGGGTATGGAAGCGAGGTTCGCTATTTTTGACGGTGATCCGCCGGATGTTACGAGTCAAACAACGCTTGTGATGATTAAAGGGGAGTTCATCGATGCTTAAGGCCGACAAGAGCTGCTGGGGAAGGTACATCTAAGCTCAGCTCGGTTAAAGCGCCATCGTTTAGTCGTTAGTTTTGAGCTTTCCTAAGAGAGCATACTAGGGTTTTTTTTCGGTAGGCTCAGGAATACACAGGTGAGGTATGTAGAAACCAGTGAGGGAAGAGGGAGAACCCTCACTGGCAAAGTCAATTTCCTACATTCGGTTTTCTCGGTTTATAGGCATCTCCTTGTGATTGCATTTACTGTG
>JBLIIB010000202.1:0-8199 GCA_047634795.1 Candidatus Azotimanducaceae bacterium
GGGTTTTAGGATTCACTCTTGAACGTGCTGTGGACAGAGGATCGCACCTGATTGTTCTAGGCCGTCCACTGTAGCTCGCTCGTATCCGAGTTCAAGTAGAATTTCCCGAGTTTGCTCACCCAACATTGGGGCGGGGGTCAAGGCAAGCTCTTCGCCAAACATCGAAGTCGGTGTCTTGGGGCCGAGGAATTTACCCACGTGCGGGTGGTTCTTTTCTTCGATGAAACCGCGGGCTACAACCTGCGGATCATCCCGAACATCTTCTGGCTGGTGTACGGGCGCTACTGGAACGTCTGCGTTGCGTAATCTTGATACAACATCAGTGACGGAAAAGTTGGCGGTGACGGCTTTGATCGTATCGAAAAAATGATCCATATTTGCGGCGCGGTCTTTCGCTGTGGTGAGCCGGTTGTCTTCGAGTAACTCTGCTGCATCAAGGGCAATACAAAATGCCTGCCATTGTTTGTTAGTGCCCGCGGCTACGGTGACGAATCCGTCCCGGCAGCGATACAATGAATAGTTCGCGAATATATTGGGGGTGTGCTGACCGTCCTCGCCCAGGAGCGAGCATTGCATCATCGCGTCCGGCCAGTTGTACATGATGTTGGATTCAAGCATTGAGGCTTCAATAAAGCAGCCTTCACCCGTCCGGCCACGCTGAACCAGGGCAGCGAGAATGGCTTTGGCGTTATAGCTGGCCGCCGTCTTATCGGACACCATGGCCTTATGTAAAACGGGTTGTCCGTCTTGTGATTGTAATCCTGCCCAACCTGATAGCGCCTGTATTACCGGGTCATAAGCTGGCATATCCGCATAGGGCCCGGACTCGCCAAACCCGGTCGATGAGCAATAAATAATTTTCGGGTATCGGGTATGGACAGTGTTGAAGTCGAAACCCAAGCGACCCGCAACGCCAGAGCGGAAACCCTGAATAAAGACATCTGCGCTCTCGAGTATTCTCCACAGGATGTCTTTGCCGGCAGTTGATGTTAGGTCTACAGCGATCGATCGCTTCCCGGCGTTAACGTTGGCAAACCAGGCGCTCATTCCACCCCGGGCGCTGCCATAGTTGCGAAGCTCATCGCCTCGGATTGTGTCTTCTACCTTAATGACGCTGGCCCCAAACCCCGCCAGTGTTCCTGATGCGCCGGGGACGGCGATCATGACGCCGAGTTCGACGACCTTGATACCGGATAGTGGTGGCATGGTGCAACTCTATTAGTCGAAATATCAAGCTGAGACTATCGACTGGACTTGATTTTTGCAACGTGTTACAAACCGTCCCCTTAACGCGATAGACAGCCCGATAGACAGTCCGTTGGACCCCATGCCATAAGCTCTGCCTATGGCGTTGTATAGACTAGTATCGGTAGATGTTTGCTGATGCTGTTTGAGATATAGTCCAGCCTCGGCCGACAGGTTAACCATACAAAGAAGGAGATATTCCTTGGCGAATAAGCCTACTGCAAAAAAAGCAGCAGCTAAGACAAAACCAGTTGCTAAAAAAACCGTTGCGAAAAAGAAGGTAGCACCTAAAAAATCTGCTATCTCTTCCATACGATCTGCCGCAAAGACTGCGCCTAAAAGATCGGTAGCTCGTTCGGGTAATCCCTCCGCGAAAGTGCTTCTTGCCATGCACTTGAAAATGATCAGGATTCGCAAGTTTGAAGAAAATGCGGGTCGCCTGATGGAAGATGGCAAGATCCCGGGAGCGCTTCACCTATATGTTGGTCAGGAAGCTGTGGCCGCAGGCGTGATGCAGCACCTCTCTAATGAAGACTGGATCACCTCGACCCACCGTGGCCACGGACACCTGGTTGCTAAGGGTGGTGAATTCAACCCAATGTTTGCCGAGCTGTTCGGTCGTTCTACCGGCTACTGCGGTGGTAAAGGCGGCAGCATGCACATCTCCAATATGGACCTTGGCATGCTGGGCGCCAACGGTATTGTTGGCGGTGGGGTGCCTATTGCGATGGGTGCAGCCTTTGCGAACAAATTTCACAAGAATAAAAACGTCGCCGTTGCGTTCTTTGGCGACGGTGCTTCGAACGAAGGTAGTGTTCACGAGGCAGCCAATATGGCGGCGCTTTATAAACTACCGTGTGTTTTCCTTTGTGAAAACAACGGCTACGGTGAATACACACCTCAGGCCAATCATCAGGCGATTGTTGATGTTGCGGATCGTGCTTCGGGATATGGAATGCCCGGTGTGATTTGTGATGGCATGGACGTGATGTCTGTCTATGAAGCTGCGGGCGAAGCCATTGAGCGTGCCAGAGCCGGCGGTGGTCCAACGCTGCTCGAGTGTAAGACGTACCGATATTACGATCATGTTGGTATTCGAGGCATGGGTTTGAACTATCGTACTGATGAAGAAGTTGCCGAGTGGAAAAAGAAAGATGCGATTGTGTCTTTTGAAAAGCGGCTGCTTCAACTCGGTGTGCTGACGCAGAAGAAAATTGACACACTTTACGCGAGCATCGAGAAAGACATAGAAGTGGCTATTAAGTACGCGACCGACTCACCGTTCCCGTTGCCTGAAGAACTTCTTAAAAACGTTTACAACGAAGAGGGAGCGTAAGAAATGTCAGAAGCAGCGAAACCAGCAGTGCGTAAATTACCTTATGTTCTTGCGATCAACGAAGGTATTCGAGAAGTACTCCGAGAGCAGAAGGATGCCTTTCTTGCAGGTGAAGATGTTGCCGAAGCCGGCAGTGTCTATGGTTATTGTGGCGGGCTCCTTGATGAATTTGGATCGGAGCGGGTTATCGATACGCCTATTTCTGAAAAAGGCATTATGGGTTTGGGCGTCGGCGCATCTGCGACCGGTTGCCGGCCTATCATTGACCTGATGTTCATGGATTTTATCGGCGAGTGCATGGACGAAGTCGCTAATCAGATGGCAAAGATGCGTTTTATGTTCGGCGGTAAAGCAACGCTGCCTGTGACTGTGCTCACAATGGGTGGCGCTGGCGGCGGTATGGCAGCTCAGCATTCACAGAGTCTTGAAGCGTGGCTGGCACATTTGCCGGGCTTGAAGGTTGTTATGCCTTCGGATGCGTACGATGCCAAAGGCATGATCATTGCTGCCTGTCGTGACAATAATCCCGTATTCGTCGTTTTGAACAAGGCTTCACTCGCGATGTCGATGGAAGTACCTGAAGGTGCCTACGAGGTCCCTATTGGGGAAGCTTGTATCAGGCGACAGGGGTCAAATCTGACAATCGTTGCACTGGGTCGAATGGTCCACGAAGCGATGGCCGCTGCAGAAATGCTGAAGGAAAAAGGCATCGACGCAGAAGTTATTGACGCACGGAGCGTCCAGCCTTTTGATACAGAAACCGTTGTGAAATCGATTAAGAAAACTCACCGCGCGTTGATTGTTCATGAAGCGGTTAAGTTCGGCGGTATTGGTGGTGAGATTTCCGCACAGATTCAGGAGTTAGCATTTGATTACCTCGATGCGCCTGTTATGCGAGTTGGTGCTCCATTTTCTCCCGTTCCATTTAGCCCGGCACTAGAGAAAATCTACATCCCGAATGCGGATTCGATAGTAGCGAAAGTTACCGAAACACTGGCGCTTTAGATCGGATCCAAGGTGGCTACAAAAATCATAGGGATTGTCGCTAACCCTGCCTCTGGTAAAGATGTGAGGCGTTTGGTTGCGCGTGCGTCCGTTTTCGATAATCGCGAAAAGTGCGCGATTATTCGACGGGCGCTTTCCGGTGCGATCAATTCGGGCGCGGATCGGTTTGCCTATCTGGATGACTCGCACAACATTTCGGGCGAAGCGCTGAAGGAATTAGGCGAAGATTGTGAAGCGATTATGGTGCCGTGTTTAAAAACGTCATCTGTACTTGATACGATCCAAGGTGCTCGAAACTTGAAAGAGCACGATGTCGCGATCACGCTCATATTGGGTGGTGACGGCACCAGTCGAGCGTTCGTCAAAGGATGGCGCGACTCCGTGTTGCTGCCATTGTCGACGGGGACGAATAATGTGTTTCCGGTTATGTCTGAGGCAACGGTGGCTGGTGCAGCACTTGGCGTGCTGGCGCAGGGCGCAGTGGAGCTCGATGAGGTGACCGATGCGGTCAAGATCATCGATATCGAGATTGAAGGGGAAGATCCGGATATTGCTCTCATTGATGCAGTCGTGACCAAAGATCAGTTTATTGGAAGCCGTGCTTTGCTCGACGGCGACATGATTAAAGAAATTTTCTTGACCCGTGCAGAGCCCATGGCCGTTGGTATGACCTCTATTGGTGGTTTGATACACCCGTTGGGTGAAGAGGTTGATGCGGGCTTGCACCTGAAACTGGGTGGCCGCGGCAAGAAGATGGTACATGCACCGATTGCTCCGGGTCTTTACGAGACGATGCGGATCAAGTCGTGCAAAGAAAAGCAGTTTGGTGAAATCATCGAGATTGTTGGACCTTGTGTCCTGGCATTCGACGGTGAACGGGAACGTGAGATTCAGAAGGGCCAAAAGGTTTCGATGAGTGTTAGCCGCAGTGGCCCTCGTGTTCTTGATGTTAAAAAGACGATGCACCTGGCTGCATCGAGGAATGTATTTGGTTGATCTCGTCGGTTCTGATGGAAGAATTTGAATGAGATCAGCGATCAAAAAACTAAGCGTTTGAGGAGCAGGTGATGCCAAAAGAGATTTACCTCGTCAAAGTCGGTATGTCCATGACCGAGGGAATGGTGTCTGAGTGGTTTATTCCCGATGGTGGTCAGGTTAACAAGGGCGATATGGTTTACGCTCTGGAAACTGAAAAAGTGAATCTAGATGTGGATTCCGGATTTAGCGGAACCGTTAAACATCTTGTGGAAGTGGGGCTGACACTTGAGCCCGGAGATTTGGTCGGATACATTTTTGAAGCGGGTGAAGAGATCCCTGATGACCTCGTCATCAGAGGTTCTGCTGCTGAACCTGCAGCTGCGCCAGAACCGGCGGCCGCGCCAGAACCTGTAGCCGTGCCAAAACCAGTGGCGGCGCCCATAGCAGCAGTATCTACGCCGGCACCGTCACCTGTGGCCTCAATAGCCTCAACGGGTGCTGATGGCAGATTGAAATCCTCACCAGCAGCGCGGCGACTTGCGTCAGAGTTGGGCGTGGAATACACGCAGCTTCAGGGAACCGGCCCGGGTGGCCGTATTGTTGAAGTGGATGTTCAGGCAGCAAAAGATTCCGGTGGCGCCGTTCAACATCTCCAGGTTGTACCTGCAGGCGTTGAGCCAAAAGCTTCGCCCCTCGCAAAAAGAATTGCAGCCGAACGTGGAATCGATCTCCGACAGGTTCGGGGAACAGGTCCTGGCGGACGAATTGTTCAGGCAGACGTCGCGCAATTGGAAGTTGTTGCAGCGGGTTCAGGATCAAATAAGCCCGGGTTAAGTGGCCCGCAGGCCGGTGAACGTCTTCCGGTTAAAGGGATGCGTAAAACGATTGCGTCTCGCATGCATCATAGTTTGCAAAACAGTGCTCAGCTCACCATGAATATGGAAGCTAACATGGATGACGCGGTCAAAATGCGCACCGGGTTGGTTGAAGAGTGGGCAGCAGATGGTGTTAAGCCAACCTATACTGACTTTGTGATCAAAGCCGTCGCGAAAGCACTTGAGCTTCACCCGATGATGAATAGCCAATTCCTTGGTGATGAAATCTTGCTCATGGGTGAGATCAACATTGGTATGGCAGTAGCATTACCAGAAGGTCTTGTTGTGCCAGTGATCCGAGACGTAGCCAAATTGTCGTTTAAAGAGTTGGCGCGTGAAAGCTCACGTCTGGCAGTTGCCGCCAGAGAAGGAACACTCGGTCTTGACGATTATGCGGGTGGAACGTTCACTGTTTCTGCCCTGGGTATGTATGGCGTCGATACCTTTACGCCGATCATCAATGAGCCTCAGTCCGGCATTATGGGTGTAAACAGAATTTATGACGGCCTTGAGTGGGATGGCGAGACACCCATCAAAACGAAAAAGATGAATATGTCACTGACCTGGGATCATCGAGCTGTTGATGGTGCGCCAGCAGCTGAGTACCTCGTTGAGGTGCAAAAGTTCCTGCAAGCGCCCTATCGGTTATTGGTGTAAGGGGTAACTATGACAGAGCACAATCTTGATATTTTAGTGATTGGCGGCGGACCTGGTGGTTATACGGCGGCGATTCGAGCGTCTCAGTTGGGTTTAAGTGTTGGTCTGGCTGAAAAAGCTGAGCTCGGCGGTGTCTGTTTGAACTGGGGCTGTATTCCGACCAAAACACTGCTGCACGCAGCGGATGTATTTCGCGAAGCCAAGAGTGCGAAAGCGCTCGGGCTTGATATTGGCAAACCCAAATTTGATCTTAAAAAGGTCGTGAAACGATCCCGCGATGTGGCGGGGCAGTTAAGCGGCGGTATTACGCACCTGATGCGCAAGAATAAGATTACTGTTTTTGCGGGCGATGCCTTTATCACTGACAAGCATACCGTCATGGTGAACGACGATGTGATCATTGCGGACAACATTATTTTGGCCACCGGCGCATCTCCTCGAAACCTGCCGCACATCAGTGTGGATGGCGATCGCATCTGGGATGCCCGGTCGGCGATGACACCTAAGTTTATGCCGAAGAAACTGCTGATCATCGGCGCCGGAGCCATTGGCGTGGAATTCGCAAGTTTCTATAACACCATGGGTTCGTCCGTTACTTTGGTTGAAGTCATGGACCAGATTCTTCCAGCGGAAGACGCTGAGATCGCCGGATTGGCCAAAGAGTCTTTCAGCAATCAGGGTATTGAAGTACTGACTGGCACGGGCGTCGAATCTGTTGAAGTGGGTAAGAACCATCTCACCGCCAATATTGCTGGTGAGTCGCGCAAGTTTGATGCCTGCATTTTGTCCGTGGGTGTCTCCGGAAATACCGAAGAACTTGGGCTTGAAGCGTTAGGCATTGAAATCGAACGCGGCTTTATCTGCGTTGATGAATATCTGCAGACCAGCGTTGATGGTATTTATGCCATTGGTGATGTGGCGGGTGCGCCCTGTCTTGCCCATAAGGCAAGTCACGAAGCCACTATTGCTGTTGAAACCATTGCGGGTCAAATGCCTCATCCTGTGATTAAAGAACGGATTCCAGGCTGTACCTATAGTCATCCGCAAGTCGCCAGCATTGGCCTGTCTGAAGCCGAAGCAGCGTCGCGCGGAGAGATCAAAGTAGGTAAATTCCCGTTGTTAGCCAATGGTAAAGCGGTCGCGATTCATGACACCGACGGCATGGTTAAAACCATTTTTGATGCCAATACCGGTGAGCTATTGGGCGCTCACTTGATAGGTCCGGGTGTGACCGAAATGATTCAGGGATTTGCCGTAGCAATGGGGCTTGAAACGACGGGAGAAGCGCTGATGGACATCATCTTCCCGCATCCGACGTTGTCTGAAGCGATGCACGAATCCGTGCTCTCAGCCTACGACCGAACGATTAACTTTTAGACACTATTGACTGATAGAAGATAGGGAACTTCTGATTAATGTCTTTTTTTGGCGTCACTGCGATCGGCCGCACCTAAACAAGTGCGCCCAGCCGGACCGCTTGTTCTGGACTGCGCGGCCCGGCCTGCGAGGCTCGAAGGGAATATCCAGTGAATCAGGGCTTCCCGCGTAAATCTTAGGAAGTTTCACGCAACTTTTAAGTTGATTCGTGGCACACCACGGTTTGACACTAAACTTTTGATCATAATAATTTGGGAAGCGTCATGACTTTTGCAAGAGCCTACGCAGCAGAAAAACCAGAAGAAATTGCTATTCGCGATCCCCAACAGGCACTGAAATGGGCCGACGTTGATGATGTACTCAATCGTTGTGCCAATGGTCTCCAGTCCATGGATTTGGGTCCGGAAACTCGCATCGCCGTATTTGCTGAGAATGCAGTTGAAACCGCAATGGCGAACCTCGGTGGTTTGATTGCAGGAGCCTCTGTCGTTCCGGTGAACTTTCACCTGACCGCTGAAGAAGTGGCTTATATTCTGACTGATTCAGATGCCAAAGTTTTGTTTGTTGGTCCGGAAACTTGGGAGCGGGGTGTTGAAGCTGCAGCAGAATCAAATGTACATACGGTCGTTGGCTGGGGTGCGCCGGCGGATGCGCCGCTAACGCATTGGTCCGATTGGCTTGCCGGTTGTGATGCGGGCGAACCTGATCAGGATGTACCGCCAAGAC
>JBLIIB010000203.1:0-8170 GCA_047634795.1 Candidatus Azotimanducaceae bacterium
TAAACCTGAATTCCCAGTCGGGCGGCTTAAAGACGGTTCTACCCTTGTAGAACACATTTTCTACAATGAGGTTTTGCGCAAAGATTGTGGTTTCACCGCCACCAATCGTATCCAGGCTGCCGGCTTTAGACGTGGTTGATACGCCCACCGGAATAGGAAACCGGCGGGGTTCAATTATCGTGTCTGAAATAGCGATGATCGCGTAGAACCAGTCATCTCCCCAAACAGGGATGTCGCCTTTTAAATGATTCTGACCGTTGTAAGGGTCCCACAGATTCGCTTTCACACCGACGGCCTGCACAATACGCCAGCGATCCGGTACGGGTGGCCCAAGATCAATGGGGGCTTCCCACGGGACTAAACGGCCGTCATCAGGAATCTCTTCGCAAGGTGGCAATTTGTATGCGTCGACAGGCACACCTGGCCTGCGCCGGGTTATTTGATTGGCTTGCGACGCACACAGTGTGTTGACCTGCGGCACTCCTTCATCGGCTGCCACAAGGGGCGCACACACCAGAAGCGCTGCTGTGACTGTCACTGTGGCTGTAGACAAAAGCTTCCACTTATAGCCCATCACAAACCTCGGTTTCTGATGAGTCAATAAAAGGTAACTGCGGGCAGTTCACATAGCGCAATCGTGAGGTCTGATTTGGAATCGAAATCTGGTCTGCACGCAGCGCTATAGGCGCATTACCCAAACCGGTATTTAATCGTTCGCCCGCGCGATGTACGCCCAGGAATGAAATCATGTCGTCTTGATCAACGCCGTCGCCGGAAACGCCCATGCCACCGATCAGCGTGTCGCCTCTGAAGATCGGCACACTGCCAGGGAAAATTTGAATCCCGTTGGCAAGGTTAGGGAACGCGCCTTCGACAATAAATGGCGTCGCGGAAAGTCCTGTATTGCCCGTGCAGTTTTGCGGTACGTCGGGTGCAGCGCCCAATATAAAAGCCACGTGTTGGATCACCGAGTTGTAAGCCAGATCCAATTGCAAGCCGACACTGAAAATACTCCATTCCCCCTGGGGCTTACTCAAAGGTCCCGGCGGGCCGTTAGCGGGACCGTCCGGATAATGAGGGCGAGATAAATTACCACCGGAGCGATCCGCAAACGCGACGACATCGCCCGTTGCTTCAAGCGCGTCAGACACACCCAGGAATGTTTGTAAGTCGGTGAGATAACCCGGAAAGGTTGGTGCAGGTGATTCAAGCGCCGCGAGCTTCGCCAGATCAATTGGCAGGGTCATGGGCGAAAGATATTTGGGCGCAGGCAGTCCGCGCAGCAGGTCAGCTGATGAGGTACCACTGACGCGCCCCGTGCCCGAAAAGAAAGTGGCCGTGCGCGCTTTTTGTAGCGATACATCTGCGCCAAATACGGGGCCATCCCGCGTTCTGGCGATACCTAGTATTGCACCATTAGTATCGACGATGGACGCGGTGACTCGCGCCTGCGTTCCTACCGGCACTCTGATCTGGGCTCGCAATTGATTGGCGAGCCCTATGGCTTCATTGAGTAAAGCCTGCACTTCAATTGAAGTCAGACGATTACCAGCATCCCCACCCGGTGTATCCGTTGCACTAATTGCCGGATAACGATTGGTATTGCTGGGATCGACGAAGACAAACGCATCCAAAGATTCGCCATTGATATCCTGGAACAGACTAGCGTCCGCTGGGCGTACGCCCGAATCAGCGTTCCCAAACACGGTGCCCGAACGGGTAATGGCCGTATCAATGTATCCCGGCACGGACAAGAGAGCGCCGGCACCGCTGGCGGCTAACGCGTCGAGCGTTTGGGCATCGGCCGGAGACGACTGTAAATCTTCTACGAATGAATCACTGAACCTCGCTGTCTTGCCGACAATCGTGATTTTATCCGCGCGTATTTCGATGGGCGCCGCATAACCAACGGTGCCCGCGAGCGCTATCAATTCATCAATATCATGGTCGAAGTTATTGATGTTTTTATCCAGGCCATAGATCCCGTCGGCTATGACGCCAATACCGCCGACGGCAATGCCTTCGCGGTAAAGCGGAAAGCCGCCCGGGTCTGCTGACAATCCTAATGGCGCGCGAAACGGCCCGGTCGAGACTGAACTACCCGCGCGCTGCGAAAAATCCGAACACGGTAACTGACTAAACTGAACCCCAAAGAGTGGACCAGAAGGCACGTCGTTTTCGCCGGGATTGAAATTTTCCTGCACGATTTGGCTGGCTGTCCGTGACGTAAAAGCATTACCACCCGTTGATAGATACGCGCCTGTCATTGCTTTGGATAAAGCGGCGAGAGTTGATGGAATGAAGTTTAGATTCTCAAGTCCCCCGGTAATCGGCGTGCCGCCGTTGGCCGAAGATGTAATGGTGGCAAAAGGATCAGCGCTCGACATCTGGTAGACACCCAATACATTGCCGACCCGATCTACCACCGCAATCGTTGCGGATTCAGATCGCGCGGATGCCTCAGCGACTGCCTGTGCAATGATTTGTTCAACGTCGGAAGCGCGAAGGAGACACTCCGGCGCGCAGGTTGTCGCAGCCGGAGGCGTGTTGTCTACCGAGGCCGCTTCAGCGTCCAGGGTTGATCCGCCGCCGCCACCGCATGCGCCAAGGGCTAATAGCGCAAGGAAAAGCATCGAGCGATTTGCGACTAACCGCTTCATTAAGGTGCTGCCGCTGCTTCGATATCCGGATTTTCGGGATCAACAACAGCTTCACCTTCTATCACTTCGCCTTCAACAACTTCCTCTTCAACAATCACATAGCCGTCTTCATCAAGCTTAAGAATATCGCCCCGCTCGTCAACGAAGTTACCGAACTGGTCAATCAAATTGCCATCTTGGTCAATCGCCAGCAACATACCCATCGGGCCTTGTTCTTCCAAATGGAATTTGTGGCAAGAAATACAGGTGCTTTGCAATTTTCCTTCGGCGTGCTCGCCGCCATGACAAGTACGACAGGTGCCAATATCAGGCATCAAGACATCGCCTGCGTCTTCTGAGAAGCTCGCTTCATGGCAACCGGCGCACGCCATGTTCACATGACTATCGTGAGAGAATTCTGCCATGGGCATCCAGTCCGGCGTCAGTTTTACCGGTTCTACATGCCATTCACCTTCATCCGACTGCCCTACCTGGTGACAGACCACGCAGGTGCGTTGTTCAAACATCGCAACCGCCGCGTCGTTTACACGGCCATCGACATAGTCTTTTGCCTCGGCGCTACTGGCGCCAGCAGGTATTGTCAGCTGTAGGTCGGCAATGGACTGTTTACGCCGGCCCGGTCTGCGGGCTTCCCGCGTGGGTTCTGGCGCGAGCTGAATCTGCGTGGAGCCGGGTGCTGCGTTTTCCTGAAAATACTCGTAGGCATAGTAGCCACGTAACAGGTTGATCAAGTCATCCGAGCGACCGTGTGGCACCACTCTGTCGGGCGCGGCAGGATCAAAACTCAGGTCATGGCAACTCGCACAGTGTTGTTCCATGGTGACGGTCTTCATTTTCATACCGCCCTTTTCAATACCATGGCAATCCATACATTCCATGGTGACGTTGCCGTCAACACCCATCAAGCCGTCTGGATCCATATGAACATCGTGTGGGAATTTCAGATTGGAATCTTCAACCAGGTCATCGTCCCAGATGTCATATCGGGTTGACACCCAGGTGGCATCAGGCTGCTCCTCCAGCATGCTCACCATAAACGGCGGGTGATCCTCCAGGAAGTCAGAGACCGGCTGTAAATTACTCGAATATCCGGCCACCTCCAGATCTGCGTGGCAGGCCGTACAGGTGGGTTGGTCTCGCCGAGTAATCGCCTCAGGGCCATTGTGCTCACGGTGACAATCCTGACAGGTATCGCCCACAAAATAGTCGCGGCCCAATTCTTCAGTATTGAAGTGATGATTAATGCTTAGGTGACAGGTCAGGCAATCTTCTTCGCGTGCTGGAACAAAAGGTATCGTGTGGCAATTTTCACAACGATCGCCTAGAAACGCGTGGGTGTCATGCAAGCCGCCTGCCAGCCAGATGCCATCGTCCGGGATAATCAAAGAATCTCGCAGCGGTTTCATGCCGATGAAAATTCCAGTGGAAGGAATAATGATACCGACAAGAATCACGATCGTAAAAAGCACCCAGCTAAAGGTCCGCATGGGAATATCGAGCTGACGCAGTCTGGTGGTGAACCGGTCCCTTAGCGGCTCTACTTCGGCGCCGTGCAATTCGATTTCAAGGGCCAGAGTTTCTCCGTCGTCTTCCAGCAATATGCGCATCTCGTGACCGACCACATCGATGATGTCACCCGGCTTCAGATCTGACTGCTTGACGACACTATCGTTGACAGAAAACGTCGACGAGCCGCTGGTCTTCATACTCACCATGCCGTTTTTAAAGGTCAGGGTTGAATGCTTCAGCGGAACGCGTTTGTCCGGAATCTGGATCGTCTGGTCGGTGCCACGCCCCAGCGACGCGCGCTCAGACGTTAACGTGACATCACGTACTTCACGTCCACTGCCTTTGGTCTGAACAAATCGTATTTTGAACTGCAAAACGGGCCCTACCAGTAAATAAAGACGGCAAAAATGTGTGCCAGTAACGCGGCAATCAAGGCAAACGTAAGGGGAACATGAACGAAGAGCCAGACTTGGATAATCGCGTGCATGCGAATATCTTGACGAATCACATCAAGCAGGCCTTTCCGGGAATTGAACAAACGAATCACATCACTCAAATGATTCAGCGCCTCGCCCTGCTGATCACGCAGTCGGCTGAGCAGAAAATCCATGGCGCTTGATTGATTGGCGTTCTTCGCCACACTGCCCTCAATATCAACCACAGAATTGTCGAGTGCCATGAGTTGCGCAAAAAATCCGCCGCCCACGACGGTTCGCTCAATCGAGCTCAGCACCACATCGCGTATGTCAGTGTCGGTGCTATTGACCATCCGAATCAACTGGGCGTCAAGGTCTTCTACCTGCAAGAAAACTTCGTCTAACGTTTTAGTTCGCTTCAGATCGTTTCTAGCAGATGGATATGTGCGGTAGGCAAACACGCCAAACAGGCCGCTTAAAATCACGGCCACCATCAGCACAAATGCCAATGTATGAATATTCCAATCAAACTGAAAACCGGTATGCAGGGTCGCTACTACGATTAATGCCGTACCGAGATAAACATGGGCAGACACCCAGCCTCGAACGGTACCCCAGCCTTTTGCGAAATTGCGCTTGCGGCGGCCAAGATAGGCAAGCCATAAGATCATCAACGCACCAATGGTGCCAAGAGCATACCCAAGAGGTGTGCCACCGTTGGGGGGCTCGGTGGGTTCGTGCAGTATGTAGGCGCCGCTACTGGCAAGGCCTAAAAGAACCGCTACCCAAAAATAGCGTGCACCGGCATGGGTTAAGAACGAAGTATGCACAGCGCTATCCCGTAGAGACCAAGCTAACGAAATCTTCCGGGCTCAAGCGCGCTGCCGCACCCGTGGGACAAGCGCGGACACAGGCGGGCCCACCATTCTGATCGATACACATGTCACACTTCACTGCGAATTTAACCGCGCTGGTCTCAGCCCCTTTAGTTTTGGCTGATCCAGGTTTGTCGTCGCCACCAAAAAATAGCCAACCCCAGAAGTTATCGTTCGCTTCGGTTCGGTAAGCCATTTGAATAACGTCGTAAGGGCAGTTCTGTTCGCAGTTACCGCAGCCAATGCAGTTATCACTAATGTAGACTTCGCCGCCCACACCACCGCGTTGAATCGCGTCCGGCGGACAATCTTTCATACAGCTTGGATCTTCACAGTGACGGCACGATGTCGGGACATGAATATTGGCGTAGGTCGGCCCGGCTTTGCGATTCAGGCGGGACGTGCCGTTGTGGGTTGCCGAACATGCCTGCTCACAAAAGTCGCAGGCGATACACAAATCTTCGTCGATCAGTAATACGTCTGTCGCTTCACCCAAGCCCTGGCCCATCAGGAAGGACAGCATATCTTCGCCATCTTCTGCCTGAGCCTGCATCGCCACATTTTGCCGCGAGCGCTCGTCGACCAATTTTTGCATGCGCTCTTTCAAGCCGTCGACTGAATCCATAAGCAATTGAAAAGAATCTCTGTCGATAGACAAAGTTTCTGTCTTCACCGTCGCTGTCACGGTCGCAGAACGCGTGGTGTTACCGAGCAGCGCCATTTCACCGACGGATTGATTCGCAGGCACATAACTCATGACCACCTCCCGACCTTCGACCTTGGTCGAAATGGTGACCGAACCGCTGCGTATAAAGTGCAGGTTGTCGCCTTCATCACCCTCGTTAAAGATGACTTGGCCGGGGGTGTACTGATTGATCCGGGTTTTTTCTGCGACGGGTTGGAGCGTCTCGATCGGCGTATTCGGCGCAAATTTCTGCTGGATCGTTCTTACAATGAACGTCTGATCCAGTACGCGCTTGACCGCATCAACCGACGCAATCAATTTGATCATGGTTCGCCGCGGCGTTTCGACGACAATACAATCATCACTCGCATAGACAGTGGCGGAGCGACGGCGACCCGAAATAAGGCTCATTTCGCCAAAGAACTTGCCGACCCCGGAAGGAATTTTCAATTCACTGCTGATTTCAATTTCAACCGAGCCACTGAAAATCGTATAAAAACTGTTGGAGTAGTCGTTCTTGGAAAAGATGACTGCGCCGGGTTTCATCACATGGACCGTCGAATCCAGCATCAGTTCGCGGAACTGTAACGCGTTAACTTCAGAAAAGACCGGAATGCGACTCTGCATTTCCGAGAGAATCCCATCGACGTCCAGGTCCATGGGCACGGGGGCCAATTTATCCGCCAAAAGGTCATTATCAGCAGGCTTAACATCGCGTTTCTCGATGTACTCGACGACCTCATAGCCCTGGTTCATGGCCTGTTTGATCAAAGGGTAACCGCCCAGTGCTCCGATCACATAGATGCCAGGCACATTACTTTCGTATTGGCTGGATAGTGCGGGGATGGCGTTCGGGTCATCGTTAGGAAATTCAACACCAAATGATTCAACCAGACTACGCGGCGCAATCGCGCCCAATCGCGCAATGATTCGATGCACCGGAAGCGTGGCTTCACCGGTCGATGTCGACAAGGACAGAACCCCGGGCGCATCGCCATCGGGCGTAAGCTCCACTAGAGAGGGCGTAGTACCGTAGTAACACTCAACTTCACCAGAATCGATCGCGGCCATAATCAGATTGAGGTTGCCCTCTTTCGCCCGGGCAAACTCATCTTTTCGGTTAACAATATAAACTTTGTTGTTCGCGGCCAGCGCAATGGCATTTTCGATCGCAGCATCACCCGCGCCAACCACCACAATTGTCTCGCCCTTGTATTCGTCCGGGTCATCTAATTGATACTGAACAAAAGGTGCCGTGTCGCCGGGTACGCCGAGTAGCCGCGGATTACCCTGCATGCCAATGCCAAGAATAATGTGTTCACCCTGAATCGTCTCCCCGTTGGTGAGACTAATGGTGAAGTTGCCTTTTTCGCCCTTGATAGCAGAGGCCTCAGAGCCGTATCTAACATTAACGTTGTGGTGCGATGTGCCAGATTCCCAGCCATCAAGTATGGCTTCGCGCTTGCCGGCTTCAAATGCCATTGGACTGCGAAGCGGCAGAATGCCTGGTTCAGCCATGACATGCTTGCCCTTCTGGTACTTTTGAATCGTATTCGCGAGTTTCGGCGAACTTTCAAGAAGAACGTGAGAGGTGTCGGTTTCGGCCGCTCTCGCGGCAGCGCTAAGGCCACCAGGCCCAGCACCGATTACTACAATTTTGAAAACGTCGCCCACTGTGTCTCGCCCACTGAGTAATGCCCATAACAAGGCGTGTATGGACCATACATTTAGAATCGCCTATGCACGAGGACAAAGCAACAACCAGCGTGGGTAAAAGCATTGAGTCGCGAAGTTATCGAGCGAACCCGCAAAAAGTGGGCAACCCGAACCGCTACGATTAGCGGGTAAAATAGTTCGAGGAGTTATTGAACGACAAGATAATGCGCTTTGTAATAAATTGTAAGTGGGGCAGAAACTAGTCACGGATCAAATCGGTTTGATCCGCAGGACTAACTAAAATTCTCTATACGGTGGATTTAGTCACTGAATCTATCCAGTCCATCTATTCAGTCAATCAAGCAGAGG
>JBLIIB010000204.1:0-8169 GCA_047634795.1 Candidatus Azotimanducaceae bacterium
ACCTGCGGATGGGCGGTTCTTGTGTGATAGGACTCGGCGAAGTTATCGGACCAGAATTTCCAATTGCAATCGAGCGCAACGCGAATCCATTGCACTCTCACGGTCTTTTCAAACTGATGGTTTTTGTACACCTCGGGTAACGGCGCCAGATAATCCATCAGCTTCGGCGCCTCGTTATCCATGGTGTACCAGATGAGTCCGGCCCAAGTATCAACGCGCACATCGATTAGCTTTAACTGACCAACCGGATCACCCTGTGGAAAATCATCCCTATCCGGGCAATCTTCAAGCACGCCATCCAGACCCCACTTCCAACCGTGATAGGGACAAGTAAATTGATCGACAGAGCCCTCATCCCACGCGAGTCGAGCCGCTCTGTGTCCACACGCGTTGTAATACCCTTTGAGTGAACCATCTTTCTGCTTGGTAATAATCACAGATTCACGCATGAAGTCGTCGACTATGAAATCACCAGGCGCTTCCAACTGATTGACTCTTCCACCGATATGCCAGATCTTGGTCCACAATTGCGCCCATTCCTGGGCCATGTATTCCGGACTGTAATATCTGTCCTGGGGAATCGGATCGCCGCGCAAGTTGTTGGGATTCTTACCGTCGATAGCCAGCGGGTGCTTCACGTCTTCTGTCATCACAATCCTTGAACATTCCAAGTCTTCCGTCAAAAGAATAATCCTCTGCCCGCAAAATGTATATCGCACTACAAATATGGATAAATATTCTTAACAATCAATAGCTTGGAGACCAGATATTTGACGATCATCTCAGAATTCAGGAAATGGCACGCGCAACCTGAGTATGAATAATGCACTAACTGTTCCATTGGCTGTCATCAAGCTGCCGGCAATTCATGACCGAAACTTTCGTATCCTCAAGCTTCAATCCTTTACCGTTACTTCCAGGCATTTACTTCTAGACCTTTGCTTCTAGACCTTTGCTCTCAGGAGGATTGATCAATCATTGGTAACAACTCTATTCGCCTGTAGCTGACTGATTGCTTCTGCATCGAACCCGAGTTCGGTCAAAATCTCCTCGTTATGCTCACCCAGACCCGGTGCACATTTGGGCCCTACTTTCGGAACATTGGAAATTTGAATCGGGTGATTAATCAGCAGCGGTGTCTTAATCCTGTCGTCTTCCGGCGCAATCGCCATTTGATTCTGCCTTACCTGAGGATCAGTTTTACTTTCTTCTACCAGGGCGACAAGATTGACGGGTAATTCAAAAGGATTGAAGGTCTCCATCCAGTGTTTGGCTGAATTTTTTTCGATGATTTTTTGCAACTCCAGTCCCAATAGTTCGCGATTTTCGAACATGAGTTCCTGAGTGCTAAACCTGGGATCCGTTAAAATTTCAGGCACATCCAGAGCGACAAAAAGTAGACTTTGCAAATCTTCGGTGCGAATCATATTGAACTGTAGCCATCGCCCATCACTGGTTTCATAGGGACGCATCATCGCGGTAGGGCAAACATTCAGCGCCCGAAACGCTGGCATGTCACCGCCAGCCATCGCGCCCTGCGCGATCCCAGCCGCAGACCACAGTCCGTTAGCGAGCAATGAGGTTTCTACCATACTGCCCTCGCCGTTTCGCTCTCGCTTCAGTAGGGCTGTCACTATGCCCGCGTATAAGGCGACAGCGGTGGGATGATCGCCCATACCAGGCAGCCCCTGCGTCGGTCTAGTTTTTGGCTCCCTCATTAGCTCCATGAGACCGCTTCGTGCCCAGTAGGCCAACTGATCGAACCCTTTACGCTGACTCTCAGGTCCCTTTTCGCCGTAGGCAGTGAGAGAGGCATAGATCATACCGGGATTGAGCGGTTGCAGATCTTCGTAGGTAATGCCGAGTGATTCTCTAACTGAAGACGGTTGGTTGGTGATAAACACGTCACAACCAGCGACAAGTTTACGGAGGATTTCTATCCCTGCGGGTTGTTTCAAGTCCAGGGCCATGCCGCGTTTGTTACGACCACCGAGTTGCCAGAACCAATCGCTGTCGGCGTAAGGTGTGGTTGGGATATCACCCAACATCCGCAACATATCGCCTTCACCAGGTTGTTCGATTTTAATGACATCGGCGCCATAGTCCGCGAGCATCATTGCCGCGGCGGGTGCCGCGATGACCGTTGCGCAGTCAATCACTTTAAGTCCAGAGAAGAGATAGTCGCTCACTGTAGTTCCTTTACCTGTGTTTGATTTTTTATGAGGCGATGCAGTGACATTGAGTTCGCCGTGTATCGACGCGTCATATCAGCATAAGCTTTGAGCCGAACAATCTCATAGGCAGGTTCGACAGATCAACCTGATATCTGCCAATGCTCCGAGTTTATTCGTCCGCGAATTGTTAGAACTACAACAACCAACTCGCAGCCGCGAAAGGTCGTGTCAAGACCGCATAGCCTATTCCGGCGCTCCCTTTGTGCTGAGTACTTTCTAACTGTCCGTTGGACCACAAAACTGATCGGTCTAAAGCGGCAACGGTTAGGTTGAAGCCTCCCAGGTCTGCATGTTTTTCCTAAAACACTGTCCAAAATACTATCAGCGAACACTTTGCTATCGCAGGAAATTGCACTTTATAATTCTCTTACCTTACGCACACATTTAGGGAGAAAATCATCACTTATCATATCTATGCTGGTCCAGCATCTCCCTACTCTCACAAGGTTCGAGGTGTCTTTCGATATCGGCGCATTCCCCACACTTGGCTCGTACCGATGGGCGGTTTTACGGGATCAGATGATTTGGGTAGCGATGTAGAAACCGTTAAGACATCACTCACCCTGGCAAAAAAAGGGGTAGTGCCTGTCGTCGAATATCCCGACGGCTCCTATAAGGCAGACTCAACCCCCATCATGTTAGATCTTGAACACCGGCACAGTGGACGTTCAATCATACCGGCTCATCCAGCAATAGCTTTTCTCGCCTATTTCATCGAGGACATGTGCGATGAATACCTCCCTTTCCCGATGTTCTACTTCCGGTGGGTGGAGGATCAGCAATGGTGCGGGCGACGCCAGATGACCGGCTGGAATGGCGCGCTGGATGATGAGACGTTGGAGCGTTATGCCACAAACTTTCTGAATCGGCAGCAATCTCAACTGGGGCCACTGAAAGCCATGCCACGGGAATCTGTGCTCGAGAATTATCTTCGATTCCTTGATGCCATGGAGGCGCAGCTATCCTCTTCCTTTTTCTTGTTCGGCACCCGTCCGTCACTTGCAGAGTTCGGCCTATATGGTCAACTCACACAGTATATCGCCGATCCGACGGTATCTTCGATACTAAAAGAACGCGCCGTCCGAACTTACCAGTGGACACAATTTATGGATGACTTATCTGGCGTTGATGAAGGCGAATGGGGAAATTTGGAAGATTGTCTGACCGGGAACTTGAAGAACTTGATCACCAGTATGGCGCCGATGTATTTCACTATGGCCAATGCCATGAAAGAACGAGTGAGTGGTATTGATATCAGTAAAGCATTGAATGGCCCGGGTTATCGAGTAAAGAGTCTGCTGCAAGTTAAGCAGGCGTTTGCGGCGTTAGATCAAAAAAATAGAAACCTACTAAAACTATTTTTAGAGTCTTGTGAATGCTGGGAGCCCTTGCAATTTCTCGAGGGGGAACAAGAACAGGTGATAGCGTTGACAGTAGGATGAAGATAGCTTGGAAAACCTCAGTTATTCAACGCAGCATCTGAAACCTGATACGCACTCGCTGACGCTCGACATCCTGGTAGTCGCAGCGAGTAAACATGCAGCAGAGGATCTGCGCTTATTAATACCGTCGTGTGGAAATCGTCTAAACCAAACACTAAAACCCCGACATGAGCAGATTATTTCGCCTGCCAATTCGGCGCGCGCTTCTCTGCGAAGGCCTTTGGCCCTTCAACCGTATCTTCAGCGCGGCGCCATTTGTAAAAAGCTGGATAGTTCTCCTGCTCACGCATGGCAGTCGCAACGTCTGACTCACTAAGCCCCAGCATAATCGCCTCTTTAGAGGCTGCAACGGACAACGGCGCGCACCGGAGGATCTTTCCGCACACTTCGATGACGGTGACATCAAGATCGTTCGGTTCCACCACCTGATTAACAAACCCCATCCGAAAGCCTTCGTCCGCCGATACCCGGTCAGCGGTGAGTACCATGCCCATGGCTTGTTTAAGCCCGATCTGTCGAGCCAGCCTGTGAAGGCCCCCGCCCAGCGCGACAGCACCGACGAGGGGCTCTGGCAATCCAAAACTCGAGCGATGGGTCGCGATAATCATGTCGCAGGCAAGCGCTACTTCAAAACCACCACCCAGCGCAAAGCCATCTACTGCGGCGATCAGAGGTTTGTTCAGATCAAACCTTTCAATGAGACCGGCGTAACCACTTTTGGGATACGCTTTGAATCCACCCGCTGCAATATTCTTTAGATCACTGCCAGCGCAAAACGCCCGCTCACCGGCACCGCGAATAACCGCGACTAGCTGATCGGTGTCAGCAGAAAAATCATCAAACGCATCCTGCAGTTCATGATGCATTTCCGGCGTAATGGCATTCATTGCGTCCGGCCGATTCAGCAACACGTTGGTAACCTGGTTCTCCTTTGTTACTTCAATGCACTCGTATGACATTAACAAACTCCCCTGACCGAAAAATAATTAGGTTTACGACTAGCAACTTACGCTCTGGCGCTAAAAACAACGCTGTGGCGCTAAAAACAACGCTGTGGCCCTCGAATCAAAGCTCTAGCACTCGAAACAAAGCTGTAGCACTCCTACCTAAGCTATAGCGCTCGTCGTGAAACGCTCCTTTAAGAGAAGGATACAATATTCTCGTTGGCCCCGTTAAATGAGTGGCCACCCTAAACATCGGACTTGGGAAATACGAACAAAAAAAGATACCTGCAAAGGAGAATCGACTGCCGCCATGAAAGGCGAGGACACATATGTCCTTTTCAGTTTCTCGTTTTTAGATTTATTGGTTTTGGATTCTTCGTGAATCTGTAGATAGTTGACTCCAGCTTCCTGCGACCAGACAAAGCGAGCAAATAATGCTGCAGTTCGGAGATTTGCTCGCTGCAAAGACGTGCACTGCGGGATCACTGGCTAGTGTATTCCCCACACAGGTTAGACCGTCGAGACGAGGGCGGCGCAAAGACGCGCAAAAAAAAGGCGCGGATGAACCGCGCCTTTTCCCGATTTGAATCGGACTAGTTACCGAATTTCATTTCTAATTCAACGCCATAGGTAGTACCTGCCTGGATTCCGCCGGTGCAGAACAGAACGGACAGACAACCAATGTTCTCGAATTGCTCATCAAGCAAGTTTTCGCCGAACGCTGTGACGCGCACTCGATTCCATTCATAGGCGACTTGAGCACTCAAGAATTCCGTCTCCGGGATTTCGGTACCGTCGTCGTTGAAGGTGTCGGTATCCTGCGCATCAACATAGTTATACTTCATATGCACAGAGAGCTCTCCCGGACCCACCTGCACCGTGTAGGTCCCGCCAATGCCAAAGGTCCACTCCGGCGCGTACTTAGGATTAAAGCCGGAAGCATCTATCGGTACACTATCGTCGGTCACTTCGTCAGCGGGAATAGCTCCAATCGAGAAAAAATCGTCGTATTCCGCGTTCAGATATCCCGCCGTAGCGAAGAAGTTCAGGTTTCCAGTGGCCACGAACCGCGTCTCAAGCTCGACCCCGTAATACTGCACCGAAGACTGGTTTTCCCACACGGTAGCAACCGTGTTGGTGTCTTCATCGCGCACAACGTTTGAGTCCTGCTTATCTTTGAAATCGTTTAAGAACGCGTTGAGGTTCACCTGCAGTCGATTGTCCATCCACTGAGATTTCATCCCGATTTCCCAGGATTCGGCAGTCTCTGGTTCGTATTGGTTGCGATCGAAATCCCGAATGTTCTGGTTTACCCCATAGAACCCGCCGCTTTTAAATCCCTCGGCAAACGATCCGAAGAACATTATGTCGGGGGTTTGGTGATAGGCAAAACCAATCTTGATGGTCGTTTCGCTCCAGTCATTGTTTAACGCAATGGAGGGAATATCGAAATTGAACGGATAGCGCAGTTTCGCTGACCCTTGGTAGGCCTGATATCCAACGAAGTCCTTTTCATCATTGGTCCAGCGAACACCGCCGGTCAGGATCAGCTTTTCGGTGACCTCATAATCAGACTGCCCAAAGAATGCTAGGGACTCAGTCTTTTGCGTCTGAAAAAGGCGCTGATCGAAGCCCGCACCGAGCGCATTGCCAAATTCCGAACCCCCTGGGGCAAACCGGGGATCACACCACAACGTGTCGTTACCGGGTACAGCATTACTCGCGCATGTCGCCGCGTCCGCTGCATTATTGGCTAAATCACCAGCTGCGGGCGGGATGACAATCGACCAGAAAGAACCGACGGTCGCCCAGTCCTGATTGTATTCGCTGTCCAGATAATACGCACCCACCACAAAACTGAAGCGCTCGTAGGTACCTTCGATACGGAGCTCTGTGCTGAACTGGTCATATTCGTTTCTGTTATCGATAAAGATGAAGTCAAGGGCACTACCGTCGAGCTCGGAGATCTCATCTTCATAGGGGGTATCGTGGGAACCCGTTGTCGATATCAGAGTCAGGTTGTCGTTGATCTCGTATTTCATAGTCAGTGAGATGACATCGTTGCGATAGTCTCCAGCGTTGCGTTGATTGGCATCTACCGAATCGCCAACATCACCGCGGGTCTTATTATCCCCGGCGCAATCCCCAAAAATCAGACAAGGAAACGTGAACGCAATACCGTCAACCACCCCGCCACTATTGTTCCAGTTCGTGGGTGCACTACCGTCGCTGGCGTTGTTATATCGATCGAAGGCCAACAATGCGTCAAACTTTTCGTTTGGTTCCCACAGCAACTGAATACCGTAATTTTCGTAATCGGTTTTCGGCGCATGCCCACCGTCAAAGGTACGAGATAGCGGTCCATCTGCCTTGACGCTGGCGTAAAAGACCTTGGCAGCCAAAGTGTCCGCGATGATTGGAAAGTTGATCAAGCCACGCACTTCCTCCTGGCCATAGCGCCCTGTGGTGACCCGGAGCTTGCCGCCAAGCTCTCCAGTGGGTCTGGTGCGAATCACGTTAATCACGCCGCCAACGGTGTTCCGGCCGAACAAGGTCCCCTGAGGGCCGCGGAGTACTTCCACACGTTCTACGTCGAAATTCTGGACGATCCGTCCGGAGTCTGAATTAAAAAATATCCCATCGAGAGATACTGCAATAGGGTTATCAAATGATTTTTCGCCGATGGCGCTTCCCGCTATACCACGAATGATGACCCGTGTACCCGCACCCCCGCCGCCTGCAGCGCCGTCGTTGAAAACGACATTAGGCGCATATCCCTCGATGTCTGCCAGGTCTCGAATGGTGGAGTCCTGAAGCTCTTTCGACAAAGCGGTCATAGAGATAGGAACGTCCTGCACTGACTCCTCTTTTTTCCGTGCGGTTACTACAATTTCTTCAATACTAAGATTTTTATTTTCTGCATAAGATGCGAAAGGCATCATCAAGAGCGAACCTAATAAACCTGATGAAATAGCCGCTATGGTGGTTCTTTTTTTTATTGATGGAACAGTCATATTTTTCCTCAATTTATTTCCCCATTAGCTGTATGGCACTACACATATATCCAATCTTGATGCGCTAAGTCAACGATTAAAATCGTGGCATGGATAGATGCCCTAAATATTTCGTGCCCCTTAATTCTATTGGCAGCCATAGTGCCAATAATTATTTGTCAGGTTTTATGCGGCTTGCAGAGGATTAGGGTATTGCGAGGAATCGACGCCCCAAGTCTTTATTCGGCGACGGTCATTCAACCAAAAATTGCAATTTAGGCACTGTAATTGTCGCGTTTCTAGACCATAAGTCGAAGCACCCGCTCGAAATAAAGCCAAGACTACGACAATTTCAGGAACGATTCGGATTCCCCATGCCGATATTTATACGAATATTTGTCCAACAGACTAGATATGGTGCATTGTAATTTACAAACAATATAACAAGGTGGCACCCATGATCTGATACCCCGAATGTGAGGCAACAGAATCAGAGCGAAAGATAAGAGTATGCCGGCCCCAACTTACGGCACTATCCCAAATATTCCTGAATGCT
>JBLIIB010000205.1:0-8157 GCA_047634795.1 Candidatus Azotimanducaceae bacterium
GACTTTCGAATAGTTGGGTGGTTATTCGTTCTGTACAACCCTCCTCTATCAGCGTTAGTTGTGCCCACTCCTTGGGATTCAAGTGCATTGAGAACCCGATTGGGAGTTCGCGTAGTCCCGGTCGCATCTGTGAGGCGATAAGTGATATCAACCGATCCCTGCCGCGAAAGTATTTGATTTTTCTGCTGGCTCTGTACAAACCGTCGATGTTCATGTGCGACTCATGTTCTGGCTGATTCGTTGGCTCTAGTTTAGTATTTTCTGTAGTAGCGTTTATACCCGCGAATCAAAAACGTCTCGCCGCAAGCCGTCAAGGAACTATCAGGTTTCTCTTAGAGAACTGACCCATGCGCATTTTCATCAATGGACCGACGCTTTCATAAAAAGTGAAGATTGGAGACGCGCAGTCTTGAGCGCTGTAGTTCGTTATCAATGCGTGCAAGTTGGGCGGCTGCTAGAGACATGGGGATAGAGATTCGGGTTCTTCAGAATCCAATGTGAATGTATCGTGTGAGACAAGGACATCTTTGAATTTAGGTGTTTGAGATACCACCTTCAGGTGCTCGGTTTGAATTCGAGCACTGTTAAGGAGTGGGTGGCCTACAGATTAGTATGCGGCTTTTTAAGCCTAATAGGAGTATAGTGAAAGCCTGAAAATATCGCCCCGATCCTGTTCCGAGATTGATTTCTCGCCGGTTCATCGGTTTCATTTCCAGTGACACATTTAGTTTTGATTCACGCGTCTTTCGCTCTGTAGCGGCGATGCCTGTACCTTTGTAATGAAGTACGGCAATGGCTGTTTTGCAAGCGTGATGGATATGGCGTTATCTAATGTTTCTGGGCTGAAGACTTTTCCACTTTGCAGATATAAGCAGTTTGACGGTGCGGTAAGTCATGCCGAGAATGCGTGCCTCAAGAAGAGTGCATCTGCGTCCCTGGGCAAAGAAATGTGTCGATATTGAACGCTCGGAGAAGCTTTAAGCTTCAAGAAAAGTGGTTCCGTTTTTATTTCGGTGCAGCCCTGATACTGAACAAGTGTTTCGCTGGCGAAACAATACATCAGTTAGAATAGGGCTTTACCTGAGGCAAGGCGGAGGCCTTTAGATAGCAACAATATTGATATCGGAACCTCTCTGATGCGTTAGAGCAGGTTGAATTTGATACGCTAAGTAGTTCCAGATTCCGAAGCACCATCCTGAACTCTCATACCTTAAGGTCACTATCATGAGTAAAGAGCAAAAAAGTAATAAGGAAGGTAAGAAGAAAGCACTTTTGACGCCAAAAGAAAAAAAAGACGCGAAGCGCGCTAAGAAAGGCTCGAAATCGAAAACCCTCGGCGACCTGTAAAGGGAGCGACAATAGAAAATTAGTATTTGTTGGTAGGCGGCTTGCTGGCGCTTCAGCTGATATGTGAGCCCACAAGCGACCCCTAAAGAAATCAAATCAATGCCGCCCACCATACTGTCGTATCTTAGAGACGTGCCAAACCTGTGTTCACTTGCGGGACTGGCCTGCACGGTGCTGGCGATCTACTTCAGTGTTCTGGGTATTTACCACGCTGCGATGATTGGCATGATTTGGGCCGTTGCCTTCGACTGGGCGGATGGTTTGATTGCGCGAAGAATAAAAGGCCGTACGGGTGACGATCGCGCTTTTGGTGGGCAGCTAGATGTCCTAATTGACATCATCAGCTACGGCGTTGCGCCTGCGATTTTGCTGCTGAGCTATGGGGAATTCGATGCGGTTTATGTCCCGGTAGCGTTTGTAATGCTGGCCGCCGCTGCAATGCGGCTAAGTTTTTTTAGTACGTATGGGTTGTCAGATGGTGCGAGCTACACGGGGCTTGCGCTTGATAACAACAGTATTATTCTCGTGTTCATCTTCCTATCCGAAAGCTTTTTGGGCGAGAGGCTTTTTACTATTGTCCTCTGCGCCAGTTGTCTGGGGCTAGCCGGACTCAATGTATCTCAAATTAAAACACGCAAACTCTCTGGGAATCCGGTCAATGTGGTTCTCCTGGCTGTTTACACGCTAGGGATAACAAGTATCTACGGGTGGAAACTCCTCTAGCTTGTATCGAGATTCTCACAGCACAAAATTAATCATCATCACGATTTAGGAGCTAAAGAAAGAAATGATTGTCTACACCGTTGGTACTTTCGATTTACTGCATGTCGGCCACCTTGCCCTTCTGGAGTACTGTAGGACGCAGGGAGACATCGTGGCGGTCGGTGTTGCATCTGATCAGGTGGTGAACTCCTACAAGCCCAATGTGCCGGTCATTCCTCTTGATCAGAGAATGGAAATGCTCCGTGCGCTGAGTTGTGTTGATATTGTTCGCCCGTACCATTCGTTGGAATATGTTTCTGGATGTCGAGAATTGGACGCGGATATTTTTGTCGTCGGGGAAGATTGGGGTGCTAAACCGCACAATATCGCGGTTGAGGCTTATCTGCGAGCCAACGGGAAGAAGGTTGACCAGGTACTCTACAGCCCAAGGACTTCATCCTCGAAGATTAAACAAAGAACCATCGGTCAATTTCACACCGGTGAACTTCTCGAACAAGCCGTTGCTTAGATTTGGTTCCTTTGACGCGTAGGGTTGAAATCTACGCTGTTGCGAGTCGCTGCGCCTACTGTTTCTGGTAGGTTGCCGGCAGGCCGTCAAAGGGCGAGTACTCAAGACCAACGCTCTCGGACACCGTTTCGTGTTCTGGCACAGTCCAACCCCAGGCGCTGGTAATACTAAGTTTTCGCCAACGCCATTTTCCATCTAATTCAAGTTGCATCAGTCCTTCGTATCGGCCGCCTTGTACGCCATTTGCTGTGCCAGTCATGAAATAGGCAGAAACGTTTGCGGTCTGCAAATTTTCGTCTACGTTTATTGCGATATTGGCGCTGTGGTGTCCGCCGCCAATGCGAGGTGCTCTCTCGCTATAAGGCTCATAGAGTGGGGCAATTTGTAATTTTCCCTCAAAGTGCAGGTCATCTCCGTCAGCTCCTGGAAAGTTCGGCACATCAAGCACCGCATGCTCAGTGAAGCAGTCCAAAATTGCATCCTTGAATCCGGTATCGAGACTGTACAGGTACTGGTTTAGCGTATTGAGCACGTCATCTTTGGCCTCAATTCGAGCTACTCGGGATTGCAGGATTTCTAGATCGCTACTCATAATTTTCCCTAAAGTTGTGATTTGTGAGTTTTCACAGCATACATAAATATGTAGTCCGCTACAAAAAACTGGTGTTGACTACAAAAAAGTGTGACTATTATTTAAGTCGAGCTCGGCCTATATATAGAAAGTAGATACGGCGAGCTCCCGTTCCTAAAAAATAAGAATATGGAGCTGTTCATGAAGAAGTTGATTTTTGCTGTTTCAATGTTGCCCACCCTACTTATCCCCTCGTCACCCTCCGTTGCCGAAAGTCGTGCACTCGAAGAAATCGTCGTCACTGCAAGACAACGATCTGAGTCCCTGCAGGATACGCCAGTTACCATTACGGCTGTTTCGGGCGAGACACTGGACCGCCTTGCCCTCAACAATCTGGATCAAATTTCGGATCATGTGCCAAACCTCTATGTGAGTTACGGGTCTTCTGGCGGCAGCGCAACAGTCACTATGCGGGGTATTGGGACCGGTTCCGCCAGCGCGGGTTTTTCGTCTGCTGTTGGACTGCTGATAGACGACGTGCACTTTGAACGGGGTCGATGGGTTCAGGGCGGCCTTGTCGATCTGGAACAGGTCGAAGTGCTGAAAGGTCCCCAGGCTCTATATTATGGCAAGAACAATACGTCCGGATTGATAATCCTTCGTACACGTGATCCCGTGATTGGTGAGGACACCACTTTTAATTTTCGTACTGGCTACGAAACAGAGGCCGAAGAGTTCTTGATTGAGGGGGGCGTATCGCTCTCACTTTCAGATACGTTCGCTATTCGATTCGCAGGCCGCCACACTCAGCAGGGCGAGGGTTGGATTAAGAACAACGCTGTTGCACAAATCGACCCAAACTTCGGTTACACCATACCAGGGGCCGGGAGTAACGATAATTTTCCTGATCTTGAAGAAACTATGGGCCGGTTTACCGCGCTGTGGGAACCTAACGACAACTTCACACTGAAGTTAAAAGCCAGTGCAACCAGTGCGGACAATGCCGGACCTCTCTATCATGATCAACTGTCAGAATGTGTTGGACCTGGTGGAACGCCGCTAACAGTGTTCGGCGTGCCGTCTCCCGGCACAGACTGTGAAGCCAATTTCGTCAATACGAAAAGCAATATTGCGGCGGGTTTGATTTCGACAGAGCCGAGCGAATTCGGAGATGGCGACACGTTTGACGAATATGATTCCTGGCGTGCATCGGTAAAGATAGACTACGAGTATGAGTCGTTTACGCTCACTTCTGTTACCGCATTTTCCCACTATGAATCCGATCTTTTAGATAACGCAACCTTTGCGGGCGATGCTCAGGTGCCATTTTTTGAGCGAACGGAACACGATAGTTGGAGTCAGGAGTTCCGAATCCAAACACAATTTGATGGTAACGTGAATTTTCAAGGTGGATTGCTCTATTCTGATAAAGATCTGTTCTTTCGAAACTCAGCGAGGATAGCGCCATTCGGTCCCGATAGCAGAAACGGTCGTCAGTGGACTTGGGACAAGGTCGCGGAGCAGGAAAGCCGTTCGTGGTCGGCATACGGCGAAGTCATTTGGAACTTCACTGATCAGTGGGAACTCTCAGCCGGGGCTCGCTACACGGATGAAGAAAGAGACTTCAAGTTTTCTGTGCCGCATCTGCATGAAGTGTTTGATGTGTTCTTACCGGGTATTCTTTCATCTCAATCGTTGGCTGGAGTCTTCAACGATGACGACATCTCCCCTCAGGTTACCCTGTCATGGCAGCCACGAGACGAGCTCATGCTATTTGCTGCTTATCGTGAAGGATTTAAGTCAGGTGGGTTTGATGCGAGCCATACATTAGCGCCTGGACCACCTGACGACGTGATTCAGAGTATCAGGTTCGAAAGTGAAAAAGCTGATGGTTACGAGTTTGGATTCAAATCGCGCTGGGTCAATGGTTCGGTTCAGGTTAACGCCACAGCTTACTTCTTTGACTACGACGAGCTGCAGTTATCCACACTGGATACGGAGACAACACAGTTTCGAATCCAGAACGTCGCTGCGGCTTCAACGGATGGAGTTGAAGTGGAATTGACCTGGGCGCCAACGGATGATTTGACGCTGCGTGCGTTTATTAACTACAACGACGCATCCTTTGACGACTTCCTGACATCTTGTCATGCAGGCCAGTCGATTGAAGCCGGCTGTAACCAAGTGCCCGTATTTGATGCAGCTCTGGGCGTAGATCGATTTGTTTCGCAGGATGTCGGTGGTGAAACTGCTCCTGGTGCAGCCGAATGGGTAAGTACCTTTGGCCTTACCTACAACATGGATCTCGGCGATAGTGGGTGGCGAACGGTGTTTGACCTAGACGGTCGTTATTCAGATTCTTACGGGCTGAGCCTCACCCGAATTCCAGATAGCGAACAGGATAGTTATGTGATTCTCGACGGGTCAATTCGGATTATTTCGCCGGATGAGCGTTGGGAGGTTGCCCTGGTCGGCCGTAACATTGACGATGAGTTAGTTGTGGTTGGTAAGAACGATCGGCCACTGACCGGGTCTGGTAATGGTTTGCCGGCAGGTCACCCTTCGTTGCAACGCGCTGATTCAACCAGTCGGGTAATGCGAGGTCGCCAGATCTGGTTGCAACTCAATTATCGAATGTAGTGGACTGAGGTGGCGGAGGTTCCCCTTCGCCCGTGAGCAGCGCAGGCCTCAATAGCATCGTTGGATAACGGGTGTATTTTCTCGATGCCAGATAACAAAAAATGCTATTTCTGCGCGGCTTATAACTCGGGGAGAGGGTCCAGACTTTGGTCATGGGAGGTTAATCCCGAAGAGAGGGGTTAACGATTTTTCGATGCTTCATTTCTTCAGTTCAAGAAAGTGGCCAGGGCAATGATTCTCATTGTTACCTAGAGAATCTGAACCGAGTATTGTTCCCACCAGTTTATAAACGGGTGGCCGGGCAAAACTAAAGCCACGGTCGCTGGAATAACGCGGATAAAGGTGCCAGTGACTAAAATCAGTAACGCCCAGCCGCGGAGCGCTTGTTCCAAGCGGATCGTGTTTTGTTGTGTGAGATGCTGCTGTAAGTCTAAGTAAAACACTGATGACGCAGCAGTTATCGCTATAAGAAACAGCAGTACACGCAGCCTATTGTTTGGTCTCCACTGTAACGACTTTATTTTTTGCGCTGTTTTTATTGTGAGGAATTATTGGGTATGTCCTTGGGAATTGTTTGGTGGCGCACTTTCATCAGGTTGCAAAAAAAGTGTTCATACCGCGCTTTCAATTCTCTTGCGCGATGCTGACGAGGATGTTGACGTTTATGCTTGGTAAACAAAACGGGCGTCAGTCCGGATAACAAATTCCCGGGTAGTTGAGCGGCATGTTGTATTGGCGCCGGCATAGATCAGAATGCGGTTAGCTCGACCGTTAGTGTTTTTGGGTATTGGGATGCTTAAGCCTTCCTGTCGCCGCATCCAAATTGAGCCGGGCAATACGGTGGCACCTTCGAGGTTGTGACCGTTAAAGGCTACCGGATGGGAAAAGAATCACCAAAGCTCGCATCTGTTAGGTTTAGCTCTCGATAAAATGCGAACGCTCGATGAGCATAGATACATCATCGTTCCCTATCCTGTGGGTGGCACACTTCCCTTTTAGTGGTTCCTTTTTTTGTGTCTCTGAGCTTTGATTCCCTTCGTTCAGTAATTTCTAAAATTATTCAATTTAGTCAGCGATAAAGTGCACAACGAGGGTCAGTCAAATGATCGTCAATCCGTTCAAGTTGGAGAGTGGCGAACCAAACATCAAAACTGACAGAGAATTCGTACCTTGCGTGGTGCTTGTTCCACTTCTTTGTCTTCGGTAGCCGAAAGCAGTTGTTCTTTGCTTCGTGACACTCGATGGCCTCAACCATGTCGGTTTTTTCAGGTACGGGTAGCTTTGTACCTTCTCACAACGCGTTTGAAACGCGTCGAAGGTTGTTTTACTGCTCTCGTTCAATCGCAAAGCAGTCATCTGGGTAGAGAAGACCATTTTCGTTGATGTACTGCGCCGTATCATCATTTTAAACCTGATGGTGTATCGATAAGCCCTTTTGTCGCCTTCGAGCGCAGGAGTGATAAGCCCTCCGAGTGCAGCACCTCTGATACCAGTGGCTAATTCCCTGCCAGGAGCTGCTTTTCTTGCCGTTACGAGTCCTGTGGATACACTACTATTGCGCCTGAGGGTACGGGCACGCGTTTAACATCGATAACATTCCTGTATTGGATCGACATCTCTCGGGCGCGATTCTGACTGGCACAGCGGGTGATCAGAATGAGAGCGAGCAAAATAGCGCACGGGTGATTGTTCTAGCACTGAACCGGTTAGGGCTGATCGCGGGATTCTGACATACTATAGGAGTGACACAGGACACGGGCAGAGGTATGTTCAGAAGTAGCTTAGTATTGGTGTTATTGTTGATGAATTCGGCTTGTACATGGGTCAAAGTCTCTGAAAGGGCAGCTGAGGTGCGCGTTGCAACGTTATCGGAAGTGCTGGCTTGTCAGCAGGTTGGGAAAACCACATCAATCAGTAAAGCTTCGATTGCGGGATTGAAGCGATCGACAAAAAAATTAGCGACAGAACTTGAAACTATCGCAATAAACCAAGCGCCTGGCCTGGGCGGCAATACGGTTGTTGCTATCGGCGATGTCACTGGAGACGAGCAGACGTTCCAAATCTTTCAATGTCCACGTTGAGTCCTACTATTTTTTTTAAACAATGGTTCAGGGTTTACAAAGAATAGTGAAAGGCAAAACCAACAAAGAGCAGCCCCGTTGGGTGCAGTGAAGCTTCCAGTGCCGCGGCGAAAAAAATATCAGTTTGTTTGTAAGTTGGTGCTTATCGATACGTGACGCAGATTTCCGCTCCGACAGGTACAACAGGCCTCCGGAGCGATAAACGTCCTAAAAAGCGACTTCTTCTATTTCAACCTATGAGTGAATCGGGTAAAAGGCGGCATGAAAATTCCAAAACGCATCCAACC
>JBLIIB010000206.1:0-8123 GCA_047634795.1 Candidatus Azotimanducaceae bacterium
GCATTGGAAATTCATGAGGCGATTACGAGTGATGCAGATATTGCTGTGGTCAAAGAGCGGATACTCAAAGATCAGGCGTTGGCGAGTGAAATTCTTCGAATGGCAAATTCGGCGCTGTTTTCTGGATGAACAAAATTTGAATCAATTCGGCAGGCGCTGGTGCGACCTGGCGCGGCGCAGGTACTCAGCGTCGTCATGTTCGCCGCTCAAAAACTGGCTTTTGTTGCCAGGCACCCGTATCCGGTGACTGCGATGAATGATGTCTGGTGTCATGCGACGACATCGGCCGCAAGGAGCCGTTGGGTCGCTGAAAAATAAAACTATGTCGCGATCCGAGAGCGGTCTTTCTGGCGGGGCTGCACCGTGATCTTGGCAGACTGGTGGTGCTCCGAGTGCTCGATGAGGTGTCCGAAATGGACGGCGGCTTGATGCTCACGGATACGCTGATAGATGAGTTAATTACCGCACTCCACGCAGATTATGGTGCCTCAGTAATGCAGAGCTGGGAGTTACCCGGCGTATACTGCGAGATTGGACGACGTCACCATGGTGCGCGCTCTGAGTTTGGTAAAACGAGGCCTTGCTGCTGATTGTTAAGCTAGCCGATAACTTTAACAAGAAGCTCGGCATCGGCTGTGCGAAGCGCGATAGCCTTGTGCTTGAGGCCACACCTGAGGCTCAGGCGCTGGGTATTAAGCCGTTACACCTCGCTGAGCTTGAGATTTTCCTGAAAGAAATGGATCGCTCGATTGAAAGTTAGTTTTATTCAGGAGTCAACTCAGGGCTTAACTCGAGGTTTATCGCGCAGGGAGCCGCCTTAAATTATCCCTGACGGGTGCCTGTAAGTGCCTAGTGTCGTGCCTCTCGTTGCTGCGCCTAGTGGCGGCGATCGACAACGAAGTTGATCAGGGTTTTCATCGCGTCTTTGTAACGAGACGGCTCTAATGGTTCGAGGCAGGCGAGTGCCTTCTTTCTTTCCTGATCTGCTAACTCAAGGGTGTATGTTAATCCGCCGGTAGAGCGCACGACCTCAATAACACTTTCGAGATTGCCCACATCGCCCCTCAATATCGCTTCACGAATAAACGCGCGCTGTGCCTCATCGCCGTTTCGCATGGCTATAATCAGGGGCAAAGTAACTTTACCTTCGGCGAGATCATCGCCGACGTTTTTCCCCAATTCCTCTGTATTGCCGAGATAGTCCAACTGGTCATCAACCAACTGGAAGCAGATGCCTAAGTGGAGGCCATAGCGCATGAGAGCGTCTTCGGTGTCGCTGTTAGCTCCTGCGAGGACCGCGCCACTATGGGAGGCGGCCTGGAACAGCATGGCGGTTTTACGAGAAATGACCTGCAGATAGGTTGCTTCTGTCGTATCCGGGTTCCGGATATTGGTGAGTTGTTGCACCTCACCTTCAGCAATGACATTCGTTGCTCTTGAGAGGATCTGCATGACTTTCATGTGGCCAATTTCGACCATCATCTCGAAAGCGCGGGAATGCAGAAAATCGCCGACTAATACGCTGGGAGGGTTTCCCCACGCGGCGTTCACCGTTTTTCGACCTCGGCGTAAATTGGATTCATCGACGACATCGTCGTGTAGCAGCATGGCTGTGTGTAAGAACTCGATGACCGCGGCGAGCTTAATATGTTGCCGCTCGTTGTAGCCGTTCGCCATGGCTGATAGCAACACGAGAAGAGGGCGCAGGCGTTTCCCACCCGCTTCGATCAAATAGGCGGATATCTCTTCGACGAGCGGCACATCTGAATTCAGATTAGTCCGGATCAGCTCATCAACAGCCCGAAAATCGTCCTCAACGGCTGTTAGAAAGGGGTAGGTCATGTAAAAATGTTTGCTGCCGGGAAAGAAGAGGTGAATGCTAGGTGCGGGCTAGTTGGCTGTCAAGCAGAATGAGGAAAAGAGACTTGCTTGAGGGAACCTCTTCCCTTAGAATTGCGCGTCCTGAAAGTGGTGGCATAGCCTCCACAGTCCCTAAATCCTGCGTTTGCGCGGAATAAGACAGAGATAACGAGCATGTACGCTGTAATTAAGAGTGGCGGTAAGCAACATCGGGTCCAGCCTGGTGAGGTATTGCAGCTAGAAAAATTGGATGTCGAGACTGGTGTCACCGTAGATTTCGACGAAGTCATGATGATCGGCGAAGGCGAAAACATCCAGATTGGTGCGCCTTTCGTGGAAGGTGGCAAGGTTTCTGCTGAAGTCCTGAGTCACGGTCGGGCAAAAAAAGTGACGATCGTTAAGATGCGTCGCAGAAAGCACTACAGAAGGCAGGCCGGTCATCGGCAGCATTACACTGAAGTGAAAATCACCGACATTACTGGGGGCTAAGCGAAATGGCACACAAAAAGGCGGGTGGTAGTACCCGTAACGGACGAGATTCGGAATCGAAACGCTTAGGTGTGAAGATTTATGGCGGTCAGGAAGTGATCCCAGGCAATATTATTGTTAGGCAGCGCGGCACTAAGTTCCACCCGGGCAAAAATGTAGGTTGTGGTAAAGACCACACGTTGTTTGCTAAGTCGGCTGGTGTAGTGGAATTCAGCGTAAAAGGCCCGAAGCAGCGTAAATTTGTTAACGTTGTGGCGCAGCAGGCCTAAGACAGCAGGTTTTTGTCAAGAACGTCGTAAAAAAGCCCTGTCATCGACGGGGCTTTTTTTTGCCTCAGATTTTTGGACTCGGATTCTTTGGCCCGGCGTTCGTCTTAGGGTGTGCTCTTTTGGGCATCTGTTCATTTTGGCTAAGTTTTGTGAACAAGCTATTTGTGAGCAAGGTTTTCATGAACAGGCATTTCATGAATAAGAAGGGGCGATCGATTCTGATTCGTGAGGGATTTTACTCACGTTGGGTATTTCTAGAGTCGTTTGTATGAGGGTATTCCCGTAAATCCGATAAACTAGACAACTATGAAATTTATTGATGAAGCCAGTATAAAAGTAGAAGCGGGCGGCGGCGGCAAAGGCTGCCTCTCCTTCAGGCGTGAAAAATATATCGAAAGAGGTGGGCCAGACGGTGGCGACGGAGGTAATGGCGGCAGCGTTTACCTCACAGGAGACGCATCTCTGAACACACTCGTCGATTTTCGGTTTCAGCCGAACTACCGTGCTCAGAAAGGGGAACACGGCATGGGCAGCGACTGCACGGGCGCAGGTGGCGATGACCTGATTGTTCGGGTGCCTCTCGGGACCAGTGTATTTGATGAAGAAAGAGACCTGTTTCTGGGTGACATCAGTGAGGCGGGTGGCTTGCTTCTTGTTGCCGAAGGCGGTTATCACGGGTTAGGTAATGTGCGATTTAAATCCAGCACGAATCGTGCGCCTCGCCAAACCACATCGGGTGAACCCGGTGAAGCTCGAGTGCTTCGGCTTGAATTAAAGTTAATTGCAGATGTTGGGCTGTTAGGCATGCCAAACGCGGGTAAATCGACGTTGATTAGCGTTGTCTCTGCGGCGCGTCCCAAGATTGCTGACTATCCATTTACTACTCTGATACCCAATCTGGGTGTGGTTCGTATTAACCATAACCAAAGCTTTGTGATTGCTGATATCCCTGGACTGATTGAAGGGGCCGCAGAAGGCGCAGGTTTGGGTGTTCAGTTTTTAAAACACCTCGCGCGTACGCGATTGCTCCTGCACCTGGTTGACCTTGCGCCGGTTGATCAGTCTGATCCTCTGGAAAACGCCCGCGCCATCGAGGCGGAGCTGGCGAGATATAGCGAAGGCATTGCGGAGAAACCTCGCTGGTTGGTGTTCACGAAAACAGATTTGTTGGACGACGAAACCGCAAAAGAAGACATGGTTAGAATCTCGGCTGAACTTGGTGTGACGAACTATTTTTCGATTTCGGCTGTCGCACAACGTGGCACAGATGATTTGATGTTGAAAATCGCGACCTATTTTGACGATCTGGAACGAGAGATTGAAGCCGAAGCCAACGCCTCTACGGTATACACCAGCGAGGATAAGATCAGATCTGAAGTCCATGAGTTCTCAATTCGCAAGCGAGAAGAACGCCGCCAACGGAGGATGAACCCCAGTGATCGCCGTGACGTTGACGACGATGATCATGATGTCACGGTGCACTACGAGCCATGACCGCCAGGTTTGACGCTGGAAAAACCTGGGTCATCAAGGTTGGCAGTTCGCTCCTGACAAATGATGGTCAGGGGATAGATCGACACTTGGTTCAGGGCTGGGTTGACGAAATAGCGGCCCTACAGGCTGCGGGGTATCGCGTAGTGCTTGTTTCCTCTGGTGCGGTAGCCGAAGGCATGAAACGATTGAAGCTCAGTGAGCGCCCAAGGTCGACCCACGAGCTTCAGGCAGCCGCGGCCGTGGGGCAAATGGGACTCGTGCAGATGTACGAGACGGCGTTTAAGGCGCACGATATTCACACCGCTCTGGTGTTGCTCACCCATGACGATTTGCGCTCACGGGAGCGCTATCTCAATGCCAAGAGCACCTTGAAGCAATTGCTGGATATGGGCGTGGTTCCCATCGTCAATGAGAACGATACGGTAGCGACGGATGAGGTTCAGTTTGGCGACAACGATACACTGGCGTCGCTAGTGGCCAATCTTATTGAGGCAAACACACTGCTCTTGCTCACAGATCAGCCAGGGTTGTTAACTGAAAACCCGCAGGTCAATCCTGCCGCGGAATTGGTTAGAGCGCGATCTGCTAATGATGAAACGCTGGACGCCATGGCCGGAGGTAGTTCTTCGCTTGGGCGGGGCGGTATGCAGACCAAGATTAAAGCCGCGAGAATTGCGGCAAGAAGCGGCGCAAACACCGTGATTGCATCTGGCCGTGCAGAAAAAGTGATCTCAGGATTGTCGTCCGGGCGTGTCGATGGCACTTTGCTGAACGCCGAAACGGGGCTGCTGGTTGCCCGAAAACAGTGGCTTGCGAATCTGTCGGCGCGAGGGCGGTTGATTCTTGATGATGGTGCCTGCCGTGTCTTGAAACAGGATGGTCGATCATTACTCTGTGTGGGCGTGGCGGGCGTTGAGGGCGTTTTCACTCGGGGAGATATTGTTGCCTGTGTTGACCAGCAGGGTTGCGAGATTGCCCGTGGTCTAGTGAATTACAACCACCACGAATTGTCTCGAATCAAAGGTTTACCCAGCGAACAGATCGAAGCCAGGCTGGGCTATCTTGCGGAACCTGAACTCATTCATCGCGACAACCTTATCCTGTCCTAATTCGCGTGGACTCGTTTTTATCAGTTCATTCCCAGAGACTTATCTTTCGGAGACTCATCTCTCCGAGACAACGCCGCCCAGATGTTTCTCTCCAAATAAGCGAAGGCTGCGTAGTGACGGCTTCATATCCTTGCCTACCTCGGTGGGTTCGTAGCGAAAGCGTTCGGGATGCTCTTGGTAAAGCACCTTTTTAGAAAGCCGAGTTTAACCCGCTTTTTGAGGCGGTCCGAAAGCAGGTTGGTTGGAATACCCTCCCGACTTCGCTCGAATTCTGCGAAGGTTCGTCGGTTGAAGAAGAGCGCATGATAACGAGCGTCCACTTATCTCCAATAATATCCGGGGCACGCGCGATAGGGCACGTGGATCGATGTTTGACGGATGTTTTATCCATAGTTCCTCTTGTGTGTCAGACGCTCTGGTCGGGTGTCCCTGGTAGGGGACGCCTAGTGAGGCGGGGGTAGCTATGGGCGCCAAGTGCCATTTTCAGTGTGTTTACGATCATCAAGCTATAAATTACCATGGCCGCTGCTGCTGCAAAAAAGACCCCGCTTAACCCAAGATTAAATGTAAACGCGAGGACTAGTGCGCCGCCGACAGCAACGACGAATCGCACAACAGTAGCTGCAATGGGCCATTGCATGGCGCCGGTGCCCTGAGAGGCAAAATATAGTGAAAGACCAAGACCAAAAAGTAGATAGGCTGGACCAACAATCTGGATGTATTTTTTTGCTGCATCAAATACTTCTGCGTTGTCTGTAAACAGGGGAATCCATAAATCGAACGTCAGGGCGAGAGAGTCCAACGAAACCCACAAGTTCAGCGCGATCGAAATCCTTGGCACCGACGCGCATACCCACCAGAGAAGTCATGGTGGCACCTAATCCAAAGACGAGCGGTATGATCAGAAATTCAATTCGTGAACCAATGCCATAGCCGGCTAAAGCCTGCTCGCTAAATCGCTCCACAATGGCGGTTAACGTCAAAATAGTGGCAACGCTCAGTAGTGGCGATCGTGATGCAGGTCGAAAAACCTGCAGAATGTCTTCGAACAACGCTTTGCTAAGTGCCAATTTTGATCGTTTAAGCTTGATCATGGAGCGCCTAAAATGAGTTTGCCTAACGTCATCAGGCTGATGACTGCGCCAGAAGCTATCGCAGAGACGGCGGCCCTGGTAACACCAAGAGAGGTCATACCAAAGGCTCCCAAGACCAGCGTGCCTGATAGCGGAACTTAAATCGCGGCATTCACGATCATCAATGCAGCGGGAATTGCATGCTGCCCGTGCCGGGAAAGGTTGCGCTAATTACGCCGACCAACCAAAGAAAGATGCCACCTGAAAATAGAATAAGACAATAAGACAATAGGTTTTTGCCTGTGCGAGCACCTCTCCGCTACCACCTAGCATCGTTAGAATAATTCGGACGAAGACTAAGTAAACCACCCGCAATGTCATCGCCCCGCTAACGGCGAGAAAGATCGCATGCCACATGAGTTGCTCTGCTTTTTTAATATCGTTTGCGGCGAGTGCCCTGGCGATTGAGGCAGCGACAGCTCCCCCCATCGCCCCGCCTGACATCATTTGTGTCAATATAAGAAGTGGGAATACCAATGCAATCGATGCCAGTGACGTCGTGCTAAGGCGACCGACGAACCAGACCTCGGCCATGCACAGCGGCCTGGATAAAGAAGGCAACGCTATTGGGTGTGGCCATCCGGATGAGTAGGGGCAAGGGTGGTGCAGCGATGAGTGTTTTGGTGCGTTCATCCATACGGTGAGTAGTCACTTTAAGAAAAGTCATCACTTGAAATTTGCAAGTCACTCAGTGCAAGTCGCTGAGGATGCTCTGGATAATGCCTATTTACGGGTCCTCACCTGCGCGGCCCGTGCTGGGCGTCCTGAATATCCCTTAAATCTGAGCACCCTTGGACATGTCTGATATTGAATCTTTTACGTTGGCTAAATTGATGGCCGTTACACCAGGAGATGGGCAGGTTCGTTTGTCGGTTTATAAGACGCTTACGGTGCGATAGGTGTCTGTGGAGGTAACCTCATCGGACAGGTACTCGGGGCAGGGTTCCAGGCGGGTGAATCGCGTCCACTGAGGGCTCTTAACCCACTGCTGAGGGCTATCGACCCGCTGAAGCTTAACGCGCTGAAGGCTCTTAGCTCGCTGCTGAGGGCTCTCGACCCGCTGAAGCTCAACCCGCTGAAGACTCTTAACTCGCTGAAGCCTCTAAAACCCCAACCCCGTAACATTTCGATTTTATATGAGTCTATGTTTGGTGGGTGGCGTGTGCTGCCTGATTTTTTGATGGAAATTTGAACGTTTTGTTAGCCGGGTGCGACTCATGCCTACACGATCGCATTAATACGGCCTAATCAATATGATTTCTATCATTACGGCTCTTAATCCCCCAATTGAAGGTGACTACTCGATATGAAGCTTTACGGTATGTTGTTCCTGTTTGCTTTGTCCGGCTATGTCCATGCGTTTGATCACTCCCCGCTAGCCCTGGTACTCAGTGAGTACGTCGATGAGCGTGGCAACGTTGACTATCTCTCACTTTACAAAAACCGAGAGGTTCTGGATGGATATACCGCGCTGCTAGCGAATAGCGGTCCTGAATCGACACCAGAACTTTTCCAGAACCGAGAAGAGAAGCTCGCCTTCTACCTCAATGCCTATAACGCATTGGTGATTGATGGCGTCCTTGATCGTGGCCCGGAGAAGACCAGTGTCTGGCGTGGATTGATATCGGGATACTCTTTTTTTGTTCGGATGCGAGTCAACATAGACGGGCAGCGAACCAATCTTAAATTACTCGAAGATGACCTGATCCGAGCAGGCTTCCGAGACCCGCGAATTCATGCTGCGATCAATTGTGCATCGATTAGCTGTC